>CACNVM010000007.1 GCA_902623915.1 uncultured Pelagibacteraceae bacterium
TCAAAAGTAGCACTTATATCTGAACCTTATAAGAATTAAAATTCTATGACTAAAGGTTTATTATTTTCATTTTTGTTTCATTCATTAATTATTTTTTTAACAATGCTAACTTTGCCGTTTATGATGAGAGAACCAATTGATTTACCACCAATAGTTTCAGTGGAACTAATTGAAATAAAGGATAAAACTTACATTCCCTTTGCCCCTAAAGCTAGAAAGATTATAAAAGAAGTCAAAGAGGAAAAAAAACGTGTTGTTTCAGAACAAGCCCCTCCTGCAGCAAAAGCGAAAGAAAAACCGGATAGAATACCTATGCCGGAAGATAAAAAAGAAACCAAAGAACTAGTTAAAAAAAAACAAAACCCTGAAGAAATAAAACCTCAAATTAGACAAGCATCTGAATTTGAAAAAGATGAGTTATTTGACACAAATGAGATTGCAGCTTTAATAGATAAAGCAAAAGAAGAACAGGCTGAAACACAGCGAAAGAAACAGGAGTTAACACAGAGCAGTGTAAAGAATGCATTTGCACAAGGATTGTCTTTGTCTGAAGAGGATGCTTTAAGAGCACAGATTTTTGGGTGCTGGAGTGTACCGTTAGGTTTACCTTATGATGAAAATTTATTAGTGAGAATAAAATTAAAATTAAAACCAGACGGAAGAATTCTTAAGTCAGAAATCTTAGATCACGCTAGAATGAATACACCAGGACAAAGTTTTTATAAAATTTTAGCTGAAAGTGCTTTGAGAGCTGTCAGAATTTGCCAGCCTTTAAAAGTACCACCAACTGGTTACGAAAGATGGAAAGAATTACAACTTAATTTTGACCCATCAGAAATGTTAAAAGGTTAAAAAAATGAAAAAAATTATTTTTATTTTATTGTTATCTATTTTAAGCTGGAATAGTTCTAACGCCTTAATTACTGTAGATATTACAAGAGGAAATTTAGATCCATTACCAATTGCAGTTTCACCACTTCACGTAGATTCAGAATCTGAAAAAATTCCTTCATTTGAAACATCAACACTAGGAGCGGAAATTTCTAAAATCATAGAAAAAAACTTCAAATCAACAGGATTGTTTAATCCACTAAAGAAAGATTCTTTTGTTCAAAAACCAGATATTGCACATCTAAAACCAAGGTTTGAAGACTGGCGCTTAATTAAAGCGCAGGCACTTGTTACAGGTAAATTATTAATAAAGAATAACAAGTTAAAAGTAGAATTTAGACTTTGGGATCTTACTGCAGCAAAAGAAATGGTTGCTCTATCATTCACAACTACACCAAATAATTGGAGAAGAGTTGCACATATAATTTCAGATAAAATATATGAGAGACTTACTGGAGAATCTGGTTATTTTGATACTAGAATTGCATATGTTTCAGAAACTGGGCCTAAGAACCAAAGAATAAAAAAGCTTGCGCTAATGGATCAGGATGGTTTTAATACGAAATATTTAACTCTTGGTAATGAATTAGTTTTAACGCCTAGGTTTAATCCAACTAACCAGCTAGTAACTTACTTGTCATATTTTAAAAATATGCCAAGAGTTTATCTGCTAGATATTGAAACTGGTATACAAGAAGTTGTTGGAAATTTTCCTGGAATGACATTTGCTCCTAGATTTTCTCCAGATGGTAAAAAAATTATTATGAGTTTTGCCAAAGATGGAAATTCAGATATTTATTCTATGGACTTAGAAACAAGAGTGGTGGAACAAATTACCAAACATCCTTCAATTGATACTTCCCCATCTTATTCACCAGACGGTAAGTATATAACTTTTAATTCTGATAGGAGTGGGCTTCAACAAATATATGTAATGAGGAGTGATGGTACTCAAGTAAAAAGAATCACACATGGATCAGGTCTCTATGGGACACCAGTTTGGTCTCCAAGAGGAGATTTAATCGCCTTTACAAAAGTTAGAAAAGGAAGATTTTATATTGGTGTAATGCGATCTGATGGTACTGGAGAAAGACTTTTAACTGAAAATTTTTATCAGGAAGCTCCTTCTTGGTCACCTAACGGAAGGGTATTGATTTTCTACAGGGAGACTAAATCCGACAGTAAAGGAAAAGGTTTTTCCGCAAAATTGTGGTCTATAGATATTACCGGTTATAATGAGAGAAGATTAAAAACTGAGACCGACGCTTCGGACCCATCTTGGTCCTCATTGTTGTCAAAGTAGTGATTTTCCAACTACAATTTACACTTGCAAGATTTCTAAAAATTTGAAATATTGCAGCTACCTTAAATATATTTAGGAGTAAATAATGAAATTTAATAAAGCCATAAAGAACCTTTTTATAGTTTTATTTAGTACGCTGTTAATATCAGCTTGTTCTACAGCTAAGAAAGCAAAAGTAGATACAGTTGATGATGTATATACAGGAACAGATACAGTTGAGTTTTTAGCAAAAGGTGTTCCAGATAGAATATTTTTTGCAACTAACAAATCTAAACTGACAACTGCTTCGAGAGATACATTAAGAAAACAGGCTACTTGGATGAGAAAAAATAAAGATGTAACTGTTACAGTTGAAGGACATGCTGATGAGCGAGGTACAAGAGAGTACAACTTAGCTCTAGGTGAAAGAAGAGCTAATGCAGCAAAAGATTATTTGATGACATATGGCGTTTCTGGAAAAAGAATATCGGTAATCAGTTATGGTAAAGAAAGACCGGTTAACCCGGCTAGCTCTCCATTGGCTTGGTCTCAAAACAGAAGATCAGTTACTGTAAAAGCAAATTAAACCTTATTAAGCTTATTATAAAGACCCCTGTCTCAAAAAACAGGGGTCTTTTTTTTGCCATCTTGTCAATTTAAAAAATGAAAAATGATTCTTAAAAAGCACAATTTTTTGGTTGTAACTTTTTTTTTAGTTACATTTTTATTCATCTCAAACTTTATTAAAGCTGAGGAAGAAAACTCAGATAATATTTCAACAGAAATTCAAAAATTAAAACAAGACCTAAAAACACTTGAGAAAGCAGTTTATAAATCTTCGCAAATTACAACGTCATCAAATTCTTCATCTAATAGTTTAAACGAAGATATTTTAACACGACATCTTTTAAAACTGAATGAAATAGAGACACAATTTCAAAATTTAACAAATAAGTTTGAGGAAGTTAATTTTAAAATGGACAAGTTATCTAAAAGAATAACAAAAATGCAAACTGATAACCAAATGAGGTTTAGTGATTTAGAAAATAATCCTGAAAATATAGTTAAAGATAAAAAAATTTCAAAAAAGAAAAAACTACCTGGAACTGATCTCCCGGACAATCTTGGTAGAATATCAGATGAAGATCTTAAAAATACAAACGAAATTCAAAAAACACAATCAGTTGAGTCTGCTGGACTAGTCGTAACAGAAAAAGCTTCTCCAGCTAAATCTTTATTACCAAACACATCTCCAAGAGAACAGTATGACTTTGCAGTGAGCTTTATAAAAGTCGGTGATTATGAAACTGCTGAATTTGCTTTAAGAGAATTTATTGACAAAAATAAAAGTAATGACTTAGCGGGAAGTGCACAATATTGGTACGGGGAAACATTTAGGGTCAGACAACTCTACCAAGATGCGGCCGCAGCATACTTGGATGGTTATCAAAATTATCCTAAAAGCAAAAAAGCTCCGATTAATTTACTGAAGCTTGGTAGTACATTAGTTCAACTTGGTGAAAAAGATCAAGGATGCTTGATGATACAGGGAGTAAAAAAACAATATCCAAAAGCAAGCAAGTCTGTGTTACAAAAAGCAGAATATGAGAATAAAAAATTCAAATGTAACAAGACATAACTATTCCGACATTTATCGAAAAGTAAATCTAATCCTAAAAAAATATAAAAAAAACAACTCTTTTGTCGTTGGTGTATCCGGTGGTCCAGATAGCTTAGCATTAGTTTCAATCACAAAAAGTATTGCGGTAGAAAAAAAGTATAAGTTTTTTTTTGCCCTAGTTGATCACGGACTTAGAGATAACTCATATAAAGAAGCTTTAAGTGTAAAAAAACTCCTAAAAAAACAAAATTTAACACTATCAATTTTAAAAAATAAGAAAAAAATTAAAAAAAATATTCAAAAAAATGCAAGAGATATAAGATACGAATTGCTTGGAAAATTTTGCAAGAAGAAAAATGCTAAATCTCTTTTAGTTGCACATCATCAAGATGATCAGATTGAAACTTTTTTAATAAGATTATCAAGGGGTAGCGGTATCGAGGGCCTTTCATCCATGCAGGAAATGACAACACTTAAAAATGGAATAAGACTCATACGTCCACTGCTTGAATTTAAAAAAACTGAACTTATTCATATAGCAAAAAATATTTTTGGCAAAATTCTTAAAGACCCAACTAATAAAAATAAAAAATTTTTAAGGACTAATATTAGAGTATTAAAACGCAATTTAGAAAATAAAGGCATAAATATAGAAAAAATTTCTAGATCTATAAAAAATATTGCCTCAACCAGAGAAGCAATAGATTTTTATGTTGCAAAAAGCATAAAAAAATTTGTAATTTTTGAGAATAAAAAAGCCATTCTTAATTTTGTAAAGTTTCAGAAGGAACCTTTAGAAATCAGATTTAGAATAATGAACAGCGTCATTAAAAAAATTTCAAAATCTTATTACCCTCCAAGATCAATTAAAGTTTTAAATTTAATTGAAGGATTTCAAAGAATCAGGGTCAAAAAGTGCACTTTAGGAGGGTGTATTTTTGAAAAGAAAAAAAACTTTTTGCATGTGACAAAAGAATATTAAAATATCCAATAAAAACGGTTAATTTTAGTACACATACTACAATTTGCCATATTTTATTATTATTCTGGTTTGACATACTTGTTAAATTAATAAAAATAACTATTTATATAGATAATGAATTTTAGAAATGTATTAATGTGGGGTCTTATAATCTTACTTTCTGTAGGATTATTTAATCTTTTCCAGAACCCCGATAGAGCAAACCTAAATAGTAATCAAATTGCTTTTTCAACATTCTTAGAAGAGGTTGATAACGGCAGAGTTGTCGAGGTTGAAATTCAAGGAAATAATATTAACGGGACTTTATCAGACGGATCGAAGTTTAAAACTTATTCACCAAATTACCCGGATTTAGTAAACAAACTTTCTGATAAAAATGTCAGTATAAACGCTGCTCCCGTTGAAGATAAGATGCCTTCTTTATTGGGCGTTCTATTGTCTTGGTTTCCAATGTTACTCCTGATTGGTGTTTGGATATTTTTCATGCGTCAAATGCAAGGTGGTAGAGGTGGTGCAATGGGATTTGGAAAATCAAAAGCAAAATTATTAAATGAGGCTCAGGGTAAAGTTACTTTCAACGATGTTGCAGGTATTGAGGAAGCAAAAGAAGAAGTAGAGGAAATAGTTGATTTTTTAAAAGATCCAAGAAAATTTAGAAAACTTGGAGGAAAAATTCCTAAGGGAGCTTTGTTAATTGGACCACCAGGTACAGGTAAAACATTATTAGCAAAAGCTATAGCAGGTGAGGCTAACGTACCTTTTTTTACAATTTCAGGTTCTGATTTTGTGGAAATGTTTGTTGGAGTTGGAGCTTCAAGAGTTAGAGACATGTTTGAGCAAGGTAAAAAACATGCTCCATGTATTATTTTCATTGATGAGATCGATGCGGTTGGAAGAAGTAGAGGCGCAGGTCTAGGTGGTGGTAACGATGAAAGAGAACAAACTTTAAACCAACTTTTAGTTGAGATGGATGGTTTTGATACTAATGAAGGAATTATTTTAATAGCAGCAACAAATAGACCTGATGTTTTAGATCCCGCTCTATTAAGACCAGGTAGATTTGATAGACAAGTTGTAGTGCCTAATCCTGACATTTTAGGAAGAGAAGCTATTTTAAAAGTTCATGTAAAAAAAATAAATACTGGCCCAGATGTGAAGCTTAGAACAATTGCTAGAGGAACTCCTGGTTTTTCTGGAGCCGATTTAGCAAATTTAATTAACGAGTCCGCACTTCTAGCTGCAAGAAAAAATAAAAGAGTAGTTACAATGGTTGATATAGAGGAAGCCAAAGATAAGGTAATGATGGGCGCAGAAAGAAGATCAATGGTAATGACAGAGGAGGAAAAGAAACTAACTGCATATCATGAAGGAGGACACGCTATTGTTGCTTTAAATGAAAAAGCATCTGACCCTATACACAAAGCAACCATCATACCAAGAGGAAGGGCATTAGGGATGGTTATGAGATTGCCAGAGAGAGACCAACTCTCTGTAACAAGAGAAAAAATGTACTCAGATATAGCAGTAGCAATGGGCGGTAGAATTGCTGAAGAGATTATATTTGGTTATGAAAAAATAACCTCCGGTGCTTCATCTGATATTGATATGGCAACTAAAATGGCAAAAAATATGGTTACAAGATATGGCATGAGTAAAAGTTTAGGAACAATAGCTTACGGAGAAAATGAAGATGAAGTGTTTTTGGGAAGATCAATTACCAGACAGCAAAATATGTCCGAAGATACCGCAAAAAAAGTAGACTCTGAAGTTAAAAAAATTGTAGACACTGGATACGAGAGAGCTAGAACAGTTTTAACTGAAAAAATAGACGATCTTCACAAAATAGCTAAGGCTTTATTAGTTTACGAAACTCTTACAGGCGATGAAATTAGAGATCTTATACTTAAAAATATTCAACCAACCAAACTTTCTAAAAAACAAGAAGAAGAAGCTGATGATAAAGCATCCTCAGCAATAGATTCTATTGGTCTAAAACCAAAACCAGCACTATAATAACTTATCATGAGAAAATATTACACGAGGGCGTGTAATTTTTATCATGGAAGTGAAGCAATAAGATTAATCCAAACAAAAAAAGCACTTCCATTAAATGGTAAGAATAATATTGCCTTCGATAGTATCGAAATTTTTTCGAGAGAAAAAAGGGGAGTAAAAGTTAATTTAATTAATATTAATAAAGTTTTTAAATTAAATAAAAAAATTAGAAAAATTGTTAAAGAAGATCTAAGTAAAATTGTATCAAGAAGAAAGAATTTTCTTAAACATATTAATTTCCAATCCCCATCAATTATGGGTATTCTCAATCTAACTCCTGACAGCTTCTCAGATGGAGGAAAATTTAATAACTACAGCAAGGCATTTAAGCAAATTTCTAACATGATAAAATCTGGAGCAAATATCATTGATGTTGGTGGAGAGTCCACTCGACCAGGTTCAAAAACAATTGATCCAAAAATTGAGTGGGCTAGGATTAAGTATGTTTTAAATAATTTTAAAAAAAAGTATAAAAAAATTTGTTTATCAGTTGATACACGAAAATCTGATATAATGGTTAAAAGTATTACTTGCGGCGCAAATCTTATCAATGATGTGTCAGGTTTTAATCATGATCCCTTTGCACTCATTAAATTAAGAAATTTTAATATTCCGAAAGTTTTACATCATATGCAAGGAACCCCAAAAACAATGCAAAGGAATCCAAAATACAAAAATGTTTTATTAGATATTTACGACTTTTTTGAAAAAGAAATTTCAAATATTGCAGATAATAAAAAAATCATAATAGATCCAGGAATTGGTTTTGGTAAAACTTTGAAACATAATTTGACTTTAATTTCCAATATATCTTTGTTTCATAGCCTTGGCTTTCCTATTTTGGTTGGGACCTCAAGAAAAAGATTCATTAATCAAATATCTGGCGAGTACGATAGTAAAGATAGAACAGGAGGAACATTAGCATCAGTTCTTTACTTGTTATCCCAAGGTGTACAAATTTTCAGAGTGCACAATGTGAGGGAAGTTAAGCAAGGAATAATGGTGTATGAAAAAATTAATGAAAAATAAATATTTTGGAACAGACGGTATTAGAGGGACTGTAAATCAAGGAAATATAACTGGAGAAAAATTTTTTAAATTTGGTCTTGCTTCGGGTACTTATTTTAAAAATCAAAAAAAAACAAAACAAATAGCTATAATTGCAAAGGATACTAGATTATCAGGATATACTTTAGAACCAGCACTAGTTTCTGGTTTAGTATCTGGTGGAATGCATGTTTACACATTAGGTCCTTTACCCACAAATGGTCTGGCTATGTTGACTAAATCTATGAAGGCCAATATGGGAATAATGATTACTGCATCACACAATCCTTACCATGATAATGGACTGAAATTATTTGGACCTGATGGGATGAAACTATCTGATAAAATTGAAAAAAAAATTGAAAAACTAATAGATGCAAAAAATACAAAACAGTTAACAAACCCAAAATTATTGGGAAGAGTAAAGCGTCTTGAGGATGGAAATGATAAATATACAAAAATACTAAAAAATAATTTTCCAAGCAATTTTCACCTAAAAGGTACAAAAATTGTTTTAGATTGTGCAAATGGAGCTTCTTACAAAGCTGCTCCTAAGTTATTAAAAGAACTTGGTGCAAAAGTGATTTCTATAGGAGTAAAACCAAATGGATTAAATATTAATGAAAAATGTGGATCAACATATCCTTCAAAAATAAAGTCTGCTGTTAAAAAACATAAAGCTAAAATCGGAATTGCGTTTGACGGAGATGCTGACAGAGTAATTATGTGTGATGAAAAAGGAAAAATAATAGATGGTGACCAAATTATCGCAATGTTGGCTCGTAGATGGAAATCTAAAAAAATTTTAAAAGGTGGCGTAGTTGGAACATTAATGTCCAATTATGGTTTAGAAAAATTTTTAAGTAATGAAAAAATAAGATTTTCGAGGTCTAAAGTTGGAGATAGATATGTTAAAGAAAAAATGAAAATGCTCAATTATAATTTAGGTGGTGAACAATCTGGACATATCATTTTAGGAAAATTCGCAACAACTGGGGATGGATTATTAGTAGCCTTAGAGGTTTTATTTTCTCTTCGGAAGGGTAAAAAAGCTAGCCAATTATTAAAAGTTTTTAAACCATTGCCACAAACTTTAGAAAACGTAGAAGTAAATGATAAAAATGTAATTAATAAATCAAAATGTAAAAATGCAATAAAGATAGCAAATAAGCTTATGGGTCAGAAGGGTAGAATTTTAGTTAGAAAATCTGGAACAGAACCTAAAATTAGGATTATGGCAGAGTCGTATGATAAAAGTTTAATTTTAAAATGTATAAAAATAATCAAGAGCTCGATTAAATAATTTGAAACCTAAATCAAAAATTCTTATAATTGCAGGATCAGACTCTTCTGGCGGTGCAGGTATTCAAGCAGATATAAAAACAGTAACAGCACTAGGAAGTTATGCAATGACAGCTCTTACAGCTATTACTGCTCAAAATACTACCGGAGTAAAATCTGTTGTATCTATTCCTCCTAAAGAAATAGAAAAACAAATTTTATTTACTTCAAAAGATATCAAACCAGATGCAATTAAAATTGGAATGCTTCATTCATCAGCTGTGATTAAATCAGTAATAAAATCTCTTCAAAAAATTAAAACTAAAAAAATTATCTTAGATCCAGTTATGGTTGCTAAAGGTGGTTTTAAACTCATTAATGATAATGCAATTAAATTATTAAAAGAAAAGCTTATTAAAAAGGTTTATCTTATAACTCCTAATATTCCTGAAGCTGAAGTACTAACTAAAATTAAAATTAAAAATTTAGAAGATATGGTTAGGGCCGCCAATATTTTGCTCAATTCAGGTGTTAAAAATGTATTAGTAAAAGGTGGTCATATAAACTCTAAAATTATTAAAGACGTATTTTTAAACAAAAAAGAAATAAAAATATTTAAAAATAAAAAAATTAAAACTAAAAACACTCATGGAACTGGCTGCACTTTATCAAGTGCAATTGCAACTTTTTTTGCATGTGGAAAAAGTATAAATAAATCTTGTGAGCTTGGAATTAAATATGTTAATCAGTCAATTAGATCCAATCTTAATTATGGAAAGGGCCATGGACCTATAAATCATTTAAGCTCAATTTACATAGATAATAAATTTAAAAAATGAAAAATGTTATAGTTGTTGGAACACAGTGGGGAGATGAAGGAAAAGGCAAGATTGTTGATTGGCTCTCAAGTGAAGCTGATGTTGTTGTTAGATTTCAAGGCGGTCACAACGCTGGACACACTCTAGTCATTGATGGAAAAACTTACAAATTGAGATTATTACCATCTGGAACTGTTAGAGAAGGTAAAATTTCTATAATTGGAAACGGTGTTGTTGTAGATCCTTGGGCTTTAATTGACGAAATAAAAGAGATGAAATCCAAAGGAGTTCAGGTAGATGAAAATAGTCTAATACTCTCCGAAGCAGCAAACCTTATATTGCCATATCACAAGGAAATCGACGAAATAAGAGAAGACGCTGCTGGAAAAGCAAAAATCGGAACTACAAGAAGAGGCATAGGTCCGGCCTATGAAGATAAAGTTGGCAGAAGATCAATTAGAGTTATGGATTTAGCTTCAGAAAGTAATTTAGATAAAAGATTAGAAGCAGCATTGATACACCACAATGCATTAAGGAAAGGTTTAAAACAGAAGGTTTTTAAAAAGGATAAATTAAAAAAAGATCTATTAAAAATAGCACCACAAATTTTAAAATTTTCACAACCAGTTTGGAAAAAATTAAATGAATTCAAATCAAAAGGAAAAAAAATATTATTTGAGGGAGCCCAAGGCATACTCTTAGACGTTGATCATGGCACCTATCCTTTTGTAACTTCTTCAAATACTGTTGCGTCTACAGCTGCAACAGGATCTGGATTAGGATCGAATAGCGAAAGTTATGTTTTGGGTATTACAAAAGCTTATACTACTAGAGTAGGTGAGGGACCATTTCCCACTGAGCAAAAAAATAAAATTGGAGATTTATTAGGCACAAGAGGAAAGGAGTTTGGAACAGTTACTAGCAGGAAGAGAAGATGTGGATGGTTCGATGCAGTATTGGTAAGACAGACTATAAAAATATCTGGTGTTAATGGAATAGCATTGACTAAGTTGGACGTTTTAGATGAATTAGATGAGATTAAAATGTGTACCTCTTACAAGCTTAATGGTAAAAAATTCGACTATTTACCTGCAGGCGTAGAAGATCAATTTAAAATCGAACCAATTTACGAAACATTTCCAGGTTGGAAAGAAAGTACTAAAGGTGTAAGGAATATTGAAAACCTCCCAGATAAAGCAAAAAAATATATCTATGCTCTTGAGGATTTCATCGAAGCAAAAATATCAAGCATTTCAACTAGCCCTGAAAGAGAAGACACTATTCTACTTGAAAATCCGTTTTCTTAATTTCTTGGAAGTAAATTTTCAGATTTTGTTGCGTTAAGCATAGCCTTCTGAAGTTTTTCAAAAGCCTTAGTTTCAATTTGTCTGATTCTTTCTCTACTTATTTTATATTTTTTACTCAATTCTTCTAATGTTTTTGGTTCGTTTGATAATTTTCTGTCCTGTAAAATTTCTCTTTCTCTATCTGTAAGAATCTTTATTGAGCGGTACAGTAAAGTTTTTTTCTCATCCATCTCTTGTTGTTGTGCTATAAGAAGTTCTTGATCCAAATCCTCACTTGCAATCCAGTCTTGCCACTCACCTTTTTCTCCATCTTTAATTGGTTCATTAAGAGATTTTTCTTGCCCCATCATTCTACGATTCATGTTAACAACCTCATCCGATTTAACTCCAAGTTTTTTTGATATTTCGTTAACTTGTTCATCTTTTAAATCTCCATCTTGATTTGGAGCTATTTGCTGTTTGATTTTTTTTAAATTAAAAAAAAGTTTTTTTTGGGCAGATGTCGTACCCATTTTTACTAAACTCCATGATCTTAAAACGTATTCTTGGATTGCAGCTTTGATCCACCACATCGCATAAGTTGCTAATCTAAATCCCTTTTCAGGATCAAATTTTTTTACAGCTTGCATTAAACCTATATTCCCTTCTGAGATTAATTCATTAACCGGAAGACCATACCCACGATAACCCATTGCAATTTTAGCAACTAAACGTAAATGGCTTGTAACTAGTTTATGAGCTGATTTTAAATTACCACGCTCTCTCCAATTTTTGGCTAACATATATTCTTCTTCGGCATCCAGTATTGGAAATTTTTTAATCTGCGCAAGATAAACAGATAAACCACCCTCACTTGTTAAACTTGGTAAGTTAGTAATTTCAGACTTTGTGTTCATAATTGTATATATATTTATAAATTTTTTTTGTTCAATTGCCAAATTTGTCAAGAAAATCTAGTATTTTTTTAAAGTCACTGGGTAATTTAGAGTCAAAATCAAGAAACTTTTTTTTTACTGGATGAAAAAAACCTAAACTTTTAGCATGTAATGCTTGTCTATCAAAAGAGGAAAGTATTTTTTCAAATTTTGAATTAATTTTTTTAAATTTTTGTTTTTTCTTCCCATACTTTTTGTCACCGATTAAAGGATTTCCCTTATGAGCAAGATGGACTCTAATTTGATGTGTTCTACCTGTTTCTAAAATACACTCAATTAAACTCATTCTTGGTATTGTATTGGAACTGAATGTTTTTAATGTTTTATAGTTTGTAATTGCTTTCTTACCCAAACGTTCGCTAACAGACATAAGCTGTCTATTTTTTTTGCTTCTAGTAATTAAGGTTATAATCTTTCCATTCAAGGGTCTTATAACACCCCAAACTAAAGCCAAATACTTTCTTTTTATTGAGTGATTACTAAATTGCTCGGAGAGACTATTGTGAGTTTGATTATTTTTAGCAACAACAATTAAACCACTCGTATCTTTATCAATTCTATGGACTATGCCTGGTCTAAAGTCTCCGTTAATATTAGACAAATTATTTTTGTAAAGATACATTAATCCGTTCACTAAAGTTTCATCTTGATTTCCAGCTCCAGGATGAACAACTAAGCCACTTTTTTTATTTATAATTATTAGATCGTTATCTTCATATACAATATCTAAATTTATTTTTTTTGGTTTTAAATCTTTATTTGTTTTATCCGGAAAACTCACCTCAATTAAATCATCATTCTTTACTTTCTCAGATGCAGAATTGATCAACTTTTTATTCAACTTGATATTCTTTGATAATATTATTTTTTTTATTTGAGATCTGGTAAAATCATTTAAGTTATCTGCTAAATACTTATCTAATCTGATCTTTTTTCCCAGATCCTTAGCTAAAAATGTTATTGTTTTATTCATCTAATAATTTAAAAGTATTATATTCCCAGGGGCCGTTAGCTTCAACTGGATAGAGCGCACCGCTTCGGACGGTGAGGTTGAGGGTTCAAATCCTTCACGGCCCACCAAAATAAAATAATACAAATTTTATAATATCCAGTTTTTATACTTAATCTTATTTTCTCTTAAAAATTTAGGGTAATTTTTGTCAATATTTATAATTTCAAATTTATAATCACGATCAAATAAATCTTGCCTATTTTTTAATCTGTCGCTAATTTTTCTAACATCAACAAATTTATCTTTATTAAATTCTTGATGAGCATAACTCTGGATTTTATTAGAAAGTTCTTCTGGTGTTTTTAAATCATTAAAATGCCATCCACCATCATTTAATATTTGTGGTCTACGAGGTTTATAGAACTTCCAAAAAGGTATTTCTTTAGTTTTAATATTTCTGAGCCATTGAGGTGATTTAAGATATTTTTTTATACATATTTTTGTTCCAGGCCATTCCTTTATTGAAGTATTTAGTAAATTTAATTTTTGATGAAAATTCTTTTGTAAAAAACAAGCATACTTTTTTTCTTTATTAAATTCACTTATTTTGTCTGGATTTGGAATTTCATCAAGATCTGAGATCATTACTAAATCATCTTCATCGCAGTCCACCAAACCTCTACTTAAAGAATTTCGTTGATATTGATCTCTCAAATGACTTTCCGACCAGCCTTTTTTGTATTTACTTAACTTTTCAGGCAAATCATCGATTACTAAATAATTTATTTTATCTTTAAATTTTAAAAAATTTTTTATATCAAAATTAAGCTTTTTATCTTGACCAGAGTGAGTTTTTGTTGCTTCTGCTATTACAAATTTATCAACTGTTTCATTTAATATATTTAACCTGATGTCGAGCAACATATCTTCATCAAAATACATAAAACAGTCATATAGAGCCATTTATTATTCTCCCATATTTATCAAGGTGCCTCTTACTCTAGCACCAAAATATGCCATATAAAAAATTATTACACCAAAAATAAAATAGGCAACTGAAATTAAAATCGAAATAAATATTTCAAAATAATTAACTGTCCCATTTATAAGTATATTTCTCATTTCTTCAAATACATGCACAAGTGGAAGTCCTTTAGCTATTATTTGTAAAGACAAAGGTAGTATTTCTACCGGGTAATATATACAACCCAATGGAGCCAGAAAAAATAAGCTTGCCCAAGCAATATTTTCAAATGAAGGGCCAAATCGTAAAAGTCCTGCAGTGACTAAAAGTCCAAGCGTGACACCAAAAATATACAAACTAAATAACAATGCTAACAGCGGTAAACCTATTTTAAAAACTGAGACGCCAAATAAAGGTATGGCCAATAATGCTGCCGGAATTAGTCCTATTAAAGATCTAAACACCGCAGTTATTGTCAGCGATGCTATCATTTCACTTAACTTTATTGGGGCTATAAATAAATTTGTGAAATTCCTACTCCAAATTTCCTCAAGAAACATAATATTATAACTAATACTTACTCTAAATAAAAAATCGTAAAGAATGGCTGCTGTTAATATTATTCCTACTGTATTACTGTAATATTCGGAATTTAAAGTAAAAAATTTTGATATAAATCCCCATAAAAATATTTGGACAGTTGGCCAATATATTAAATCTATAATTCTCGGCAAAGAATTACTTATCAAGTAAATATGTCTTAAGCATAAAGCATAGATTTTATGCCACCTCATCTTTGCTCCTTACTATTTTTAAAAATGTTTCTTCTAGATTTGTTCGACCATGTCTATTAATTATCTCTTTACTAGTTCCTTGATCAATAATTTTCCCTTTTTTCATCATTATAACACTGTCACAAAGTCTTTCTACTTCAGCCATATTATGTGAAGCTAAAAGTATAGTTACTTTATTTTTGGATTTATATGACTGTACATAAGATCTAACATAATCACCAATATCTGGATCAAGACTTGCAGTCGGTTCATCTAATAGAAGAATTTCAGGTTTATTGATTAGTGACTTGGCAAGCGACACTCTATTTTTTTGTCCTGATGATAACTCACCAGTTTTTTTATTTATAAAATCTTTTAAATTTAAGTCTTCAGCTAATTCATCTATTCTAAGAGATAAATCTTTTACTCCATAAAGCCTCCCATAAATTTGGAGATTTTGTTTTACGCTAAGTTTTTTGGGCAATTCTACGTAGGGTGATGCAAAATTCATAATGCTTAAAAGTGTATTTCTCTGAAATGTATTTATATTTTTATCTTGTATAATAATATCGCCTGTAGTTGGCTTTATTAATCCAAGCATCATTCCTATTGATGTAGTTTTGCCACAACCATTAGGACCAAGTAATCCAATAGTTTTGTTTGTGCCTATGGTAAAATTGATATTTTTTACTGCATAAACTTCATTAAATTTTTTTGATAAATTTTTAATCTCAATAGACATTTAATTTGATGCCTTCTTTAATCTATCATTGATCGCAATTCCAATACTTTTATTTGGAATTTTAACTACATTAATTTTTTTATATTTTAATTTTTTTATCTTTCTTAAGACTTTATATAAATTTTTGGCTGCTTCTTTAAGATTACTTTTTTTGCTTAAATTAAACATATTTTTTTTCATTTTATACTTTTTTCCAAAAACAATGAATGCGGCCTTATAATCAGGTTTAATTGAGTTTAGTTTAATTGGTATTCCTGGTGAATAATGTCTTTTAAGCATACCGGGTGAAATCACAAATTTAGATTTAGTAACATTTGTGACTTTTTTTCTCAATACCTTTTCAATTTGAATATGACTTATTGCTCCCGGTCTTAAAATTGCTGGTCTACTACTTAAATTTATCACAGTCGACTCTAGTCCAATTAATGATTTTCCACCATTTAAAATAAATTTAATTTTATTTTTGAATTCATCAACCACATCCAACGGTTCTGTTGGACTTACCCCAGTAGAAATATTTGCACTTGGTATTGCTAAGGGGAAATTTAATTTTTTTAATAAAGATCTAATGATTTTATTTTTTGGGAATCTCACTGCAATAGTTTTTAGTTTCGCATTAGCAAATTTTGAAACTTTTGATTTTTCTTTCTTTTTTAAAATATATGTAAGGGGTCCAGGAGAAAATTTTTTATAAAGTTTTAAAAAATTTTTGTCATATTCTGCATCTTTTTTAAGTAGGTCTAAATTATAATAATGAATAATAAGTGGATTTTTTTGAGGTCTTTTCTTTAAACCATATATTTTCTTAACAGATTTATGTGAATAAGCATTTCCTGCTAACCCATATACAGTTTCTGTCGGCAGTGCTAAAATTTGGTTTTTTTCTAAAATTCTTTTAGCTTTATTCAGGTTGTAAAAAGAATTTTTATAGATATTTTTCATATTAAGATTATTATAAGTTTAATGAAAACTAAAAATATTCCACCTGACATTAAAAGTAAATCAATAAACGAAGCTAAAATTGAAATATCAGATATTTTAAAAAGATTAGAGGATAATGAGATAGATTTAGAGAATTCAAAGAAAGATTATGAAAGATTGCTGCTATTGAATAATCATGTAGATAACGTTTTTAAGGAAAAATTAAATAAAATACATTCATTGGGTAAAAAAAAATAATTAATCATTTTTAATGCTTAAAAACATAAAACAAAATGCAAAAATTGTAGATACATTTATAAAGAAGTATTTCAATACACAAAAGTATTCGGAGCTAATCCCTGTAATGAAATATGGTACTTTATTTGGTGGAAAAAAGATTAGATCAACAATCATTTTTAATACTTCAAAAATTTTTAATATTAGATCTAATCAAATAATTAATTTATGTGCTGCTGTAGAATGCATACATTCATACTCCTTAATTCATGATGATTTGCCGTGTATGGATAACGATAGATTAAGACGAGGAAAACCATCAACACACATTAAATTCGGTGAGTCAACAGCAATACTTGCTGGCAACTCTTTGCTTACATTAGCTTTTGAAATGATAGCTGATAAAAAATTTAATATAGATACAAAAGTTAAATTAAATTTAATAAAAAAATTATCTGAATGCGCTGGTCACGTTGGTATTGCAGGAGGTCAATTTTTAGATCTTAATTACGAAAAAAAGAATATCGATTTTAAAAAAATCATTAATATGCAGAGAAAAAAAACAGGAAAATTATTTGAATTTTGCTGTTTAGCACCAGCAGTAATAGCTAAAAAAAGTCTCGAGACACAAAAGGAGATGAGCATGGTTGGGGAGGAATTAGGACTATTGTTTCAAATTGCAGATGACCTTTTAGACATAAAAGGATATAAAAAAAACACAGGCAAACCAGTTAAGAAAGATAAAAAAAAGGGGAAATCCACATTGATTAAATTATTTGGTTATGAAAAAACTTTAGAGTTTGCTTTAGATAGAAAAAAGACGATAATAAACAAATTAAAAAAATATGGAAAAAAATCAAATAAGTTAATTGAGGTATCAAATTTTATACTAAATAGAAGTTTTTGATGAAAAATAAATTATTAGATAATATTAATTATCCTTCAGATTTAAGGAAACTTAGCAAAAATCAATTAGATCAAGTTTCTAAAGAACTAAGATCCGAACTCATTAATGTTGTATCAGAAACCGGAGGTCATTTAGGAGCAGGTCTAGGCGTTGTAGAGCTTACTGTTGCTTTGCACTATGTCTTTAATACCCCAAAAGATAAATTAGTTTGGGATGTTGGTCATCAATGCTATCCACACAAGTTAATTACGGGAAGACGAGATAGAATAAGAACATTAAGAAAAGGTGGTGGGCTCTCGGGATTTACTAAAAGATCAGAAAGCGAATATGATCCATTTGGAGCAGCACATAGTTCTACATCGATATCATCAACTCTTGGAATGGCTACAGCTAAGAAGCTTTCTAATGATAAAAATAATGTTGTTGCTGTCATTGGTGATGGAGCCATGAGCGCAGGAATGGCCTATGAAGCAATGAATAATGCTGGAGCGATGAAATCAAAATTGATCGTTGTGCTTAATGATAATGATATGTCAATTGCACCACCGGTTGGTGCAATGAGCAAATATCTTGCAAGACTTTTGTCTGGAAAAATATATTTCAGTTTACGCGAAACTATAAAATTAATACTTTCAGCATTTTCAAGAAGATTTTCAAAAAGCGCTGGTAAAGCAGAGGATCTACTTAGAAGCGCAGTGACTGGTGGAACATTATTCAGCCAACTTGGGTTTTATTATATAGGTCCCATTGATGGACATGATGTAAATAATTTAGTTACAATTTTAGAGAATGCAAAAAATTCAAATCATCAAGGTCCTATACTAATTCATGCAATTACCAAAAAGGGCAAAGGATATAAACCCGCTGAAGAGTCAGGAGATAAATATCATGGGGTATCAAAATTCGATGTTTTAACTGGCAAACAAGCAAAAGGTAAATCAGCAGGACCTTCTTATACGAAGGTTTTTGCAAATACTTTAATTAAACATGCTCAAAACGATACGAAGATTGTAGCAATTACTGGTGCAATGCCATCGGGAACTGGACTGGATCTTTTTCAAAAAAAGTTTCCTGATAGGATGTTTGATGTGGGCATAGCTGAACAACATGGAGTAACTTTCGCTGCAGGATTAGCGACCGAGGGATACAAACCCTATGCTGCTATTTACTCAACTTTTTTGCAAAGAGCTTATGATCAGGTTGTCCATGACGTTGCAATACAATCATTACCAGTTAGATTTGCAATAGATAGAGCGGGTTTAGTCGGTTCAGACGGAGCAACCCATGCTGGATCATTTGATACTACATACCTTTCTACTCTACCAAATTTTGTTGTAATGGCAGCAAGTGATGAGGCTGAATTAGTAAGAATGATAAATACCTCAGTAAACATAAATGATAGGCCATCAGCCTTCAGATATCCTAGAGGAAGTGGTTTTGGTGTAGAATTACCCGATATCAATGAAACTATTGAAATTGGTAAAGGTAGAATTATTTCATCTGGAAAACATTTGGCAATTCTTAACTTTGGAGCAAGGATGAATGAATGCAGAAAAGCGGCCGAAACTTTAAATAAGAAAGGAATTTTTGTGACAATTTTTGACGCAAGATTTGCAAAGCCTTTAGATGAAAAACTAATTCTTGAATTAGCTTCAAACCATGAAGCTGTTTTGACAATCGAAGAAGGTTCCATAGGTGGTTTTGGATCTCATGTTTCTAATCTTTTATCTGAAAGAGGATTTTTTGATAGTGGACTAAAATTTAGATCTATGATTTTACCTGATAAATTTTTGGATCAAGATACACCTGATAACATGTATAAAACTGCTGGATTAGACAGTAATAGTATTGTTGAAAAAATTGAAAGTATTTTAAACTCTAACGTGGTTATTGCAAAAAATAAAAACTTATCTTAACCACACTGCGCTCTATTCATTAAAAAGTGGTCTAGTAACACGCAAGAAAGCATAGCTTCACCAATAGGAACAGCTCTTATACCAACACAAGGATCATGGCGTCCTCTGACAGATATTTTTGTATTTTTACCTTTTTTATCAATTGTTTCTCTACTATTAATTATTGACGAAGTTGGTTTTACTGCAAATGAAGCAATTATTTCCTGCCCTGAGGAAATACCACCAAGTATTCCTCCAGCATTATTACTTTTAAATTTAGCTTTTCCAGATTTAGATCTCATTTCATCAGAATTTTCTTCCCCTGATAAATATGCAGCACCCATGCCTGCACCGATATTTACCCCCTTAACAGCATTAATACTCATTAAAGCACCTGCTATGTCAGTATCAAGTTTAGAGTAAATTGGTGCACCAAGTCCTGCAGGTATACCATTTGCTCTTAGCTCAATTATAGCACCACATGATGAACCAGATTTTCTTACTGCCATCAAATATTTTTCCCAAAGTTTTACTGATTTTTTGTCAGGGCAAAAAAATGGGTTTTTTCTTATTTCTTTATTATTCCAATTTTTTCTATTACAGCCCATTAATCCTAACTGTATAACAGCTCCGTAAATACTAAACTTTTTTCCTAATAAATTTTTTAATACTATTCTAGCTATAGCACCAGCAGCAACTCTCGAGGCCGTTTCTCTTGCAGACTGTCTTCCACCTCCTCTAAAATCTCTTATTCCATATTTTTTAAAATATGTGAAATCAGCATGGCCCGGTCTAAATTTATTCTTTATTGACTCATAGTCTCTAGATCTTTTGTCTTCGTTTCTTATTAATATTGAAATAGGAGTCCCCGTAGATTTTCCATCAAATACACCAGACAAAATTTCTATTTTATCCGACTCTTTCCTTTGAGATACAAACTTAGTGTTACCAGGTCTTCTACGATCCATATCTATCTGTATTTCCTTCTCAGAAATCGGGATATTTGGAGGGCAACCATCGATAATACAGCCTATAGCTGGACCATGTGACTCACCCCAAGTCGTAAATCTAAATATTTTTCCAAAAGTATTAAAAGACATCGATATTTAATGTATAAATTATTTTATATTAATTATGAATCAAAAAAATGGCCAAAATTCGTTAGGACTGGATAATTGCTTTGGGGATGAGGCAAATCCTATTATTTTGTTTAAAAATTGGTTTTCTGTTGCCGAAAAAAGTGAAATTAATGATCCAAACGCATTATCTCTTGCAACTTCAACACCTGATGGAATTCCAAGTGTGAGAATGGTTTTGTTAAAAGGTTATAGCGAGGATGGTTTTATTTTCTATACTAATTTTAATAGCAAAAAAGGAATTGATCTTAAAAAGAATCCTAATGCCTCAATGTGCTTTCATTGGAAAAGTCTTAGAAGACAAATAAGAATTTCTGGTAAAGTAAATGTTGTTGATGATAAAATTGCTGACAAATATTATAATTCTAGAGCTTATAGAAGTAGAATAGGAGCGTGGGCATCATCACAGTCTAGTGTGATGAAAAAAAGAGAAGAGTTAATCCAACGATTTGAAGAATTTAAAAAAAAATATCCAGACGAAAATAAAGTCCCTAGACCACCTCACTGGTCAGGTTGGAATCTAAAACCTGAACGAATTGAGTTTTGGCTGGAAATAAAAAACAGAATTCACGAAAGACTTAACTATAAAAAAGAAAATAACAATTGGGTAAAAGAAATACTTTATCCTTAGAAAGATCTGTTTAGGCTAAAACTAGTTAGGTTTTGTAAAATATTTTTTTCTTCTGAATTTTCGAAGATACCCAAAGCATCGTAAGAAACATTTACAAAGTATTCTGCTCTTTTAAAAGTTGTCTCTAATGCCTTATATTTTTTAATTAGTTTTTGAGTCTCTTCCAAATCTATTTTATTTCTCGCTTCTTTTTTGAAAGTATTAATTAAAAATGCTCTCTCTATAGAATTAGCTTTTTGATATACTATTATAACTGGCAGAGTTACTTTACCTTCAAAAAAATCTTTACCAATTTCTTTTCCAAATATTTTTTCTTTAGAAAAATAATCCAAAGCATCATCTGCAATTTGAAAAGCTAGACCTAAATTTTTACCATATGATCCTAAAGCGTCTTTTTTCTTAATATCCAAATCTGACAAACATGCCCCAACTCTAGTAGCTGCTGAAAACAGGGCTGCAGTTTTTAAGTTTATAATTTTTAGATAATTTTCTTCTAAAAGATCAGCTTCACCTTTGTGTTGGAGCTGCATAACTTCTCCTTGAGCAATTTTAGTTGATGTTGATGAAAGAAGTTTCAATATCTCTAGATTTCCATCTTCAACCATCATTTCAAAACATCTGCTTAGTAAATAATCTCCAACCAATATAGAAGATTGATTTCCCCATATATGATTTGGAGTTTTGTTACCCCTTCGTACTTTACTTTGATCAATAACATCATCGTGAAGTAAGGTTGCGCTGTGAATTAATTCAACACACGCTGCGAGATTTACATCTCTATCACCTTCTAAATAACCACCTAATTTTGAACAGCCCATTGTTAGAAGAGCCCTTATTCTTTTACCACCTGAATCAAGGTGATAATCACTCATTTTTTTTATTAATGGGACATCACTTTTGAGTTTGTTTTTTATTAGTTTTTCGACAGAATCAAGCTTATCATGTAAGTGGTTTCTTAAATCTAAATAAGCGTTATTTGCAGATTTTTTTAAAGGAATTACAGAACCCATAAGATAGTTATTATATACTTTTCAAAAATTAATTAATTATTATTTTATACCTCTGTGACGCATGTCATTTTCAACCATGAGTAGCGTAATTTATATTTCAATTTAATTTATGTGCTGATATAAGAATTATAATTAACCTTTAATCATATGTTTTCAATTTTTAAAAAAAAAATCATTGTTCCTCATGTCAGACTAGCTGGAGTAATTGGATCAGCTGGACGGTTTAGGCAGGGCATAGATTTTTCTGGCCAACAAGAGATTATTAAAAAAGCATTTTCGTTTAAAAAGGCTAAAAGTATAGCAATATCAATAAACTCACCAGGAGGTTCTCCAGTTCAATCGCATTTAATTCACGATTACATCAGACAACTTGCAAAAAAAAATAACAAAAAGGTAATTGTTTTTGCAGAAGATGTTGCGGCTTCAGGCGGTTATCTAATTGCTTGTGCAGGTGACGAGATCTATGCAAATTCTAGTTCAATAGTTGGATCAATCGGAGTTATATCTGCATCTTTTGGGTTCCAGGATGCTATCAAAAGAATAGGTGTTCAAAGAAGAGTATACACTGCTGGAAAAAATAAAAGTACCTTAGATCCCTTCAAAGAGGAAAAACCCGAAGATATTGAGAGAATTAAAAAATTACAATTAGAACTTCACTCAGACTTTATAAACTTAGTAAAAAAAAGTCGTGGATCTAAACTTAAAGATCCAGATAAAAATAATACTTTTACAGGTGAATTTTGGTCAGGTTCAACTTCTTTAAAATTAGGACTTATAGATGGAATTGGAAATGCAGAACAAATATTAAGAGAAAAATTTGGAGAGAACATTGAAATTAAAAAGTTCGAAAAACAAAAAGGTTTTCTAGCAAAAAGATTATCTTCCTCACTAGATAATCAAGTTGATAATGTAGTGAGTGTTATAGAAGAGAGAGCTCTGTGGCAAAAATTTGGTTTATAAATGCCAAAAAAAACTAAAAAGAAAAATACAGTCTTATCATTTCAAAACTTGATTTTTAATTTACAAAAATTTTGGGACAAACATGGTTGCATTATTTTACAACCTTACGATTTAGAAGTTGGAGCCGGCACTTTTCATCCTGCAACTACTCTGCGATCACTAGGACCAAAACCTTGGAAAGCAGCTTACGTTCAACCATCAAGAAGACCAACAGATGGGAGATACGGAAAAAATCCAAACCGACTACAACACTATTATCAATATCAGGTTATAATAAAACCATCTCCAAAAGATATTAAACAATTATATTTAAAAAGTTTAATGGCTATTGGCATAGATTCTAAAGAACACGACATAAGATTTGTTGAAGATGATTGGGAGAGTCCAACTTTAGGAGCCGCAGGTTTGGGTTGGGAAGTATGGTGTGATGGGATGGAAATTACACAATTTACTTATTTTCAAAAGATGACAGGAATAGAATGTAAACCAATATCGGTGGAGTTAACATATGGCTTAGAGAGAATTTGTATGTTTGTGCAAGGAAAGAAAAATGTATTTGATATTGACTGGAATGATAATGGAGTTAAATATGGAGATGTTTATCTTCAGTCAGAAAAAGAATTCTCCGCTTATAATTTTGATCAAGCTAACACCGACTCTCTCCTAAAAAATTTTGAAATCGCAGAACAGGAATGTAAAAATCTTTTAGATCAAAAACTTCCTTTGCCAGCTTACGATCAATGTTTAAAAGCTAGTCATATTTTTAATTTACTAGATGCAAGAGGTGTAATCGCAGTTGCAGAGAGAACTGGTTATATAAATAGAATTCGAGAATTAGCAAAGGGAGCCGGATCAGGCTGGTTAGAAAATCAAGAGAGATAATGTCTGAACTTTTAATTGAATTTTTTAGTGAGGAAATACCACCAAACCTTCAAATAAGCACAAGAAAACAATTTAAAAAGATCTTAGGAGAAAAACTATTTGAGGCAAATATAAAATATGGAAACTTTGAAATCTATTCTACTCCAACAAGATTAGCCGCACATATTTCTGAATTACCAGATAAAATTAAAATTTTACCGGCTGAAATAAAAGGTCCGAAAGTTGGTGTGCCAGAAAAAGTTTTAGAAAACTTTGCAAAATCAAGATTTGTTAGTTTAAGTGAACTATATGAAAAAAAAACAGAGAAGGGAAATTTTTATTTTGTTAAGATAAAAGGAAAAGAAATTAATAGTGATGAAGAATTAATTAAATGCATATTAAAATCTCTTAACGAAATATCTTGGAAAAAATCTATGAAATGGTCTGACTATGAAATGAGTTGGGGTAGACCATTAAGATCAATTTTAGCTATTTTTGGAAACAAAGTGCTAAAATTTAATTATCAACATCTTGAGACTTCAAATTTTACACAAATAGAGGAAAACTACTCAATAACACAAAAAAAAATAAGTAATTTTTCTGAATATAACAAAATTTTAAAAAGCTATTCAATAATCCTTGATCATAGAGAACGTGAAAAATTTATTAATGATAAAATTTCATCAATATGTAAAAAAAAATCTTTTAAAGTTTTTATTGACCAAACTTTACTTACCGAGGTAACTAATTTAGTTGATAATCCAAATATATTAGTTGCTCAATTTGACAAAAGTTATTTAAAATTACCTTCTGAGGTCATTAAGTCTACTCTTCAAACCCATCAAAGGTATTTTACCTTAATTGATCATAGAGACAGAATAAGCAACAATTTTATTGTAGTTGCAAATAAAAAGGACGAGAAAAAAGTGATCAAAGTAGGTAATGAAAGGGTAGTCGATGCAAGACTTTCTGATGCTAGTTTCTTTTGGGAAAAAGATAAATCTTTAAATTTAATCAAACAGATTAATAAACTAAAAGAAATTACGTTTTACGAAAATTTAGGTTCAATTTATGACAAAACACAAAGATTAAGAAAAATGGCATACTTTGTTTCAGATCAACTTGATATTAAAAAAGAAAAACTTGAGATAGCAGCATCTATTTCTAAATCTGACTTAGTCTCAGGGTTAGTTGGAGAATTTCCAGAATTACAAGGAATTATGGGAAAATATTTTGCTGCTAATCAAGGATTTGAAGAAGACGTATCTCGAGCTGTTAGTGAGCATTATTTACCAATTAGTATTTCCTCAACAGTACCAAAAAAACCAATTAGTTACGGTCTTTCGATAATAGATAAATTAGATACACTTGTTGGTTTCTTTTTAATAAATGAAAAACCGACAAGCTCAAAAGATCCTTTTGCCCTAAGAAGGTCAGCTATAGGATTATTAAGAATTATTATTGAAAATAATCTAACCGTTGGTCTTAGGGACTTGATAGATTGCTTAATAAGGTTTTACACTGAGCAAGGTGTTAAAGATGTAAATAAGAATACACATTTAGAATTAATTAATTTTTTCAGAGATCGTATGAGAAATATATTTAAAGAAAAAAGGATTAGACCTGATATAATTGAAGCCTCATTAAGTTCACATATTAATGATAATTTCCTTGAGCTATACAAAAAAACACATGTGATGAATAAATTTATATCAAAAGATCTTGGAAAAAATGCAGTTTCAACTTACAAAAGAGCATACAATATTATTGATAGAGAAAAAAACATATCAAAATCTGGTCCCGATGCAGTTCTTTTTAAACAGGACGAGGAAAAAGAATTATTTGATAAAATTAACGATATAAGAAAAGCTTTTACTTATAAGGAGAGGAAAGAAAGTTATGAGAATCACCTTAAACTTTTGTCAGATGCTAAGTTATCCACCGACAAGTTTTTTGACAATGTTAAAGTAAACGATGAAAATAACGATATTAAAAATAATAGATTAGAACTCTTGCAAAGACTCTGTTCTACATTTAATACTTTTATAGATTTTTCAAAATTGGAAGGTAATTAATGTCAAAGTTAATATTTGGTTTTGGTGATAAAAAAGCAAAAAAAATACCCAATTCAAGAAATATTTTAGGTGGCAAAGGTTCCAATCTAGCTGAAATGGCTAGACTTGGATTGCCAGTACCTCCAGGTTTTACAATTTCAACTAAGATGTGTGAAATTTTTTATAAGGGTAATAAAAAATTAAATACAAAAATTAAGGCTGAGATAAAAAAAGAACTAAAAAAAATTGAGTCAAAGACTAAGAAAAAGTTTGGTGATAATAATAATCCTTTATTGGTATCTGTGAGATCTGGTTCAAG
This sequence comes from uncultured Pelagibacteraceae bacterium, assembly GCA_902623915.1. Classification (GTDB taxonomy): domain Bacteria; phylum Pseudomonadota; class Alphaproteobacteria; order Pelagibacterales; family Pelagibacteraceae; genus Anoxypelagibacter. The sequence continues at coordinate 26,582 of CACNVM010000007.1, forward strand.
AGTTTCTATGCCTGGAATGATGGATACTATTCTTAATTTAGGTCTTAACGATACGACGGTGGAAGCTTTATCAAAAAAAACAGAAAATGATAGATTTGCCAAAGATAGTTATAGAAGATTTATTCAAATGTACGCTAATGTTGTAATGGGTGTTGAAACATACCACTTCGAAGAGATGATTGACAATTATAAATTAACAAAGGGCGTTCTACAAGATACCGAACTTAATTCAGGGGACTGGGAAGGTTTAATTAATAATTTTAAAAAATTAATTAAGGAAAAAACTAATAAAAATTTTCCTCAAGATGTTAATGAACAATTGTTTGGTGCAATTAATGCTGTATTTTTATCTTGGGAAAGTAAAAGAGCAAAGACCTACAGGAAATTAAATCAAATACCTAGCGATTGGGGTACAGCAGTAAATGTTCAGTCTATGGTATTTGGAAATATGGGTAATGATTGCGCTACGGGTGTAGCTTTTACAAGAAATCCATCTACTGGGGAAAATAAATTTTTTGGAGAATACTTAATCAACGCTCAAGGAGAGGATGTTGTTGCAGGTAGCAGAACCCCTAGATACATCACAAAGAAAGCAAGGGAAGATGCAGGGGCAAAAGAGAAATCAATGGAAGAAACTATGCCAAAAGTTTTTAAAGAACTAAAAAATATATTTTTAAAATTAGAAAAACACTACAAAGATATGCAAGATATTGAGTTTACCGTAGAGAACAAAAAATTATGGATGTTGCAAACTCGAAATGGTAAGCGAACAGCCAAGGCAGGGATCAAAATAGCGGTAGATATGGTTAAAGAAAAATTAATTTCAAAAAAAGAAGCAATTTTAAGGATAGATGCTAACACACTTGATACACTTTTACACCCTACATTAGATGAAAAGGTTGAAAAAAAAGTAATCGCAAAAGGTTTACCTGCATCACCAGGAGCCGCAAGTGGTAAAGTAGTTTTTACAGCAGATGAAGCTGAAAGAATGAGTAATCAAAAAGAAGATACAATTTTAGTAAGATTAGAAACATCGCCTGAAGATATTCACGGGATGCATGCTGCTAAGGGTATATTAACTGCTAGAGGCGGAATGACAAGTCATGCTGCTGTTGTTGCTCGAGGTATGGGTAGACCATGTGTTTCAGGTTCAGCTGAAATTAATATCGACTATGAAAGTAAAGAATTTAAAGTTGGAGATTTGGTGATCAAAGAAGGCGATACTATTACCATTGACGGAGGGTCAGGAAGAGTAATGGAGGGAATAGTCCCAACTGTAAAACCTGATATCTCTGGGTATTTTTCAACAATAATGAAATGGTCAGATGATTTTAGAAAACTAAAGATAAGAACTAACTCAGAAACACCAAAAGATACAAAAATGGCGAGAAATTTTGGAGCAGAAGGTATTGGCTTGTGTAGAACTGAACATATGTTTTTTGAGGAAGAAAGAATTTTATCTGTAAGACAAATGATAGTGTCAAAAGATTTAGACGGGAGAAAAATTGCTTTAGAGAGATTATTGCCTCATCAAAAAAATGATTTTAAAGAAATATTCAAAATTATGAAAGGTTTACCAGTAACCGTAAGACTCTTAGACCCACCATTACATGAATTTCTTCCAAAAACTGATAAAGACATGGAAGATTTGGCAAGATCACTTAACCTAGGTGTAAAAGAAATTAAAGATAGGGTGGCAGAACTGCACGAATTAAATCCTATGCTTGGACACAGAGGATGTAGACTTGGAATATCTTTTCCTGAAATTTATGAAATGCAATGTAGAGCAATTTTTACAGCTCTAATTGAGTGTAAAAAAGAAAAAATAAAATCTGTAATACCTGAAATTATGATACCTCTTGTTTCTACAGAAGACGAGCTTGGCATTATGAGAAAATTAGTAGACGAAGTAGCTAAGAAAGTTCAAAAGGAAAATAATCTTAAATTAGAATATTTTGTTGGAACCATGATAGAATTACCAAGAGCAGCACTGAGAGCAGCGCCTATCTCAAAGTATGCTGACTTCTTTAGTTTTGGTACAAACGATTTAACGCAAACCACTTATGGTATTAGTCGTGATGACTCTGGAAAATTTTTAAATGATTACCTAGATCACAAAATTTTTGATACTGATCCTTTCGTTAGTATTGATAAAGACGGAGTAGGAGAGTTGGTTAAAATTGCTAGTGAAAGAGGAAGAAAAAACAATAAAAAACTTAAATTAGGAATATGCGGGGAACATGGTGGTGATCCAAAAAGTATAGAATTTTGTTCCAGAGCAGGATTAAACTATGTCTCTTGTTCCCCTTTTAGGGTGCCAATTGCAAAGTTAGCAGCAGCACAAGCTGAACTTAGAAAATAAAATCTAATTTACAGTCGACTGAAGGAGCACTATGTGTAATCTGACCAATAGAAATTCTTTGCACACCTGTCGAGGAAATTTTTTTAATATTCTTAAGTGTTATTCCACCTGAAGCCTCGGTTTCATAATACTTTTTAGACATTTTAACTGCTTCTCTTAAATTTTTTACATTCATATTATCAAATAAAACTCTATCAAATTTTAAACCGATAATTTTTTTTAATTGACCGATATTATCAACTTCAACAGTAATTTTCTTTCCTTTTTTATTTCTAATTGATTTTTTTACAATATTTTTTATATCTCGATCAATAGCAATATGATTATCTTTAATTAAAATTTCATCACTCAAGTTAAACCTATGATTAGTACCGCCTCCTAATCTAACAGCATATTTTTGCACTAATCTTAAGTTAGGTAAGGTTTTTCTTGTACAGCATATTTTACAAGACTTACCATTTAATTTTTTAACAAATTTATTTGTCATTGTAGCAACGCCTGAAACTAGTCCGATAAAATTTAGGGCAACTCTTTCAGCTTTCAATATACTTTTGGCATTTCCTTTTAATATTGCAACTGTTTTACCTTTTTTCACTTTCTTACCTTCTCGTGTTTTTGATTTAAAAATGACTTTTTTATCTAAAATTTTAAATGTCTCTTTTGCAAAGTTTAAACCCCCAATGACACAGTCTTGACCAGTAATTATTTTAGCTAAAATCTTTTTATTAGTTATATTATTTGTCGTTAAATCTCCAGATGGCCTAAGATCTTCTTTCAAAGCCTGATAAACAATAGATTTGACATATTTGTGATTTAATTTGTGCACTCGAAATTATCTGCCGATTTCGGCCATTCTTAAAACAGATTTTCTTGCCATTTCTGCAATATTATGACCAATTTTAATTTCATTAGTCTCATTCTTTAAGCAATCGTAGATTTTATTTAAAGTAATTTTTTTCATATGAGGACAAAGGTTACACGGTTTTACAAATTGAACATTTGGATTTTCAACTTGAACATTATCACTCATTGTACACTCAGTTACCAACAAAACTTTTTTTGGCTGCTTTTCCTTAACATATTTTACCATACTTGATGTTGACCCTGCAAAGTCAGAGGCACTTATTACATCTGGAGGACACTCAGGGTGAGCAATAACTTCAATACCTGGATTTTCTTTTTTAATATCCTCAACTTCTTTACCAGTAAATTTTTCATGGACCATGCACGTTCCTTGCCATGAAATGATTTTTACTTTTGTATTTTTTTGAACGTAATTTGCAAGATAATGATCAGGAAGAAAAATAACTTTATCAGTTCCTAAAGACTCAACAACTTTTACAGCATTAGCAGATGTGCAGCATATGTCTGTTTCTGCTTTTACATCGGCAGAAGTGTTGACATAAGACACGACTGGAACACCTGGGTATTTTTCTTTAAGCATTCTTACATCTTGACCTGTAATTGATTCAGCAAGTGAACAACCAGCCTGCATATCAGGTATCAAAACTTTTTTACTTGGGTTCATTAGTTTTGCAGTCTCAGCCATGAAATGAACTCCACACAAAACTATAATTCTAGATTCTGTTTTAGCTGCTTCTAAAGCAAGAGCAAGAGAGTCGGCTGAAATATCAGCTACACCATGATAAATTTCTGGTGTTTGATAATTATGAGCAAGTATTACAGCATCTTTTTCTTTTTTTAATTTATTTATTTTCTCTATGATTGGAGCGTGAAATTTCCACTCAATTTCAGGTACAACTGATGAAATTTTTTTATATATAGCGTTTAATTCTTGCGATGACATATAAATAATTTATCAACTTGAAGATAAAAAGTCATTCATTTATTGTCGCATATAATAATTGCGGTCGTGCTGAAATTGGTAGACAGGCACGCTTGAGGGGCGTGTGGGTTTCCCGTGAGAGTTCGAGTCTCTCCGACCGCACCAAAATTTTTAGAAAAGACCTTCTATTTCACCTTTATTATTTATTTTTATAGAGTCGGCCGCTGGGGTTCTAGGAAGCCCGGGCATAGTCATTATTGAACCGCAAACCACAACTATAAATTCTGCTCCACTTGATAGCCTAACTTCTCTTACTTGCAAAATATGATCTGATGGAGCACCTTTCAACTTTGGATCAGTTGAAAAACTATATTGTGTTTTTGCAATACAAACTGGAAATTTTTTAAAACCCGCATGTTCTATATTTTTTATTTGCTCCTTAATTTTTTCATCTGCCTCAACAGATTTTGCTTTATAAATATTTTTTGCAATCTTTTCTATTTTTTCCAATATTGGTGTCTCATCAGAATATAGATTTTTAAATGTTTCTTTTTTATTTTTTTTACATAAATCAATTACATTATTTGCTAAATCTTTTGCTCCACTTCCTCCATCAGCCCAATGTTTGCAAAGACTAGCTTTGACCCCAAGTTTAGAGCAGTATTCTTTTACAGCCTGAATTTCTTTGTCAGTATCTGTTACAAAATGATTTATTGCTACTATAATTTGTAATCCAAATTGTTTTATATTTTGTACGTGTCTTTCAAGGTTTGGCAAACCTTTTTTAAGCGATTCTAAATTTTCTTTTTTTAGATCATCTTTTTCTACTCCACCATGCATTTTTAATGCTCTTATTGTTGCAACAAGAACGACACAGCTAGGTTGTATTTTAGCTTTTCGACATTTAATATTTAAAAATTTTTCAGCACCGAGATCTGCACCAAATCCAGCTTCAGTCACAACATAATCTGAGATTTTTAAAGCAGTTTTAGTTGCAATAATTGAATTACATCCGTGAGCAATATTAGCGAATGGACCTCCATGAATTATTGCCAAGTTATTTTCAAGGGTCTGCACGGCATTTGGTCTAATAGCTTCTTTAAGAAGCACAGTCACTGGCCCTTGCGCATTTAAATCTTTGGCATAAATTGGCTTTTTATCTTTTGTATAAGCAATAGTAATATTTCCAATTTTATTTTCTAAGTCTTTTAAATTGTTTGAAAGACAAAAAATAGCCATCACCTCTGATGCAACAGTAATATCAAAACTATCACTCCTTGGTATATTGTTTTTTAATTTCTCCTGATTTATTACAATTTTTCTAAGAGCACGATCATTCAAATCAACTACACGCTTCCAAACTATATTATCAGGATCTATATTTAACTTATTACCCCAATAAATATGATTATCTATTAGTGCCGACAAAAGATTATGAGCAGTTGTTATTGCATGAAAGTCTCCTGTAAAATGTAAGTTAATTTTTTCCATCGGAATAACTTGAGAATAACCACCACCAGCAGCTCCACCTTTCATTCCAAATGATGGGCCTAAACTTGGTTCTCTTAGACATACAATTGATTTTTTACCACCTTTGTTTAAAGCATCATTAAGTCCAACCGATGTGGTTGTTTTTCCTTCCCCTGCGGGTGTTGGTGTTATAGCCGTAACTAAAATTAAATTACTTTTTTTCTCTTTTAACTTATCGATATATTCAAAATTTAATTTTGCAATATGTCGTCCCATTGGACTAAATGTGCTGTGATTATTTGGAATATTATATTTTTTTAGAACGTCAGATATTGGTTTAATTTTAGAGGCTCTAGCAATCTCTATATCAGACTTAATTTTAGCCATCGGCCCTCTATATCTAAAAAAGTTTAATATGTATATAGAATTTAGCTTTATTAAGTTCTCTTAAAAATATGGCTAAAAACCCCCGACCAAATCTTTTGATACCCTCTTTTTTTCATAAACTTAAAGATTTGGCTATCCTCATTATTTTTTTCAATTACTTCAACACAGATTAGTTCTGGTGAGTATTTATGAAAATCCAAAGATTCTAAAACATCAATATCTGCTCCTTCTACGTCAATATCAAGAAAATCAATCTTTTTTTCTTTAAATTTTGAATCATTTAAAACTGAGGTTAAAGTTTTTGAATTAATTTCTTTTGTTTTGATGTTTCCCTGAAAACTTTTATTAGCAAAATCTTTTTTTATAGTTGAAAGTTGAGATAATTTTTTTTGGTAAAACATTTCAATATTACCCTCTTTATTTGATATAGCTAAATTTAAATTATTATCTCTTGGCCTAAGATGATTAAATAATTTGATAGAAAAATCGCTTATATCAATATTTATTCCTTCCCAACCATTTAAGTATAAAAGCATAGTATTATTTCTTTGAATTGGATGATAAGCACCCACATCAACATAAAATCCGATTTTCTTATTTTTAAAATAGTTAAATACTTCAATATCCTCTCCATCCATTGAATAAGATTTTTTTTTCAAAAAACATCTATTTTTAATGTAAAGATTTTGAAGAATATGAATTTTTTCAAATAAATTAGAAAACATATTTTTATTAACTTAACCAAACTGGCTTAATTAATTTAATATTAAAACCATCACAAATTAAGTTTTTTCCTATATAATTCTTTTCATGTTCTCCAAATTTAATTAAAGCGAAAGGATATTCTCCACCAATAAGAACCTTGCCAATATTCTCATTCTCAAAAGTAATTTCACTACCAGATTTAATATTATCTTTGGCCTCAATAGGAATTAATCTTTTTCTAATCTTATTTTTTAACTTCATTCTAGCAGTATTTTCCTGACCTACATAACAGCCTTTTTTAAAATCTATTCCATTAAACTCTTCAAAATTACATTCTAAGCCGAAAAGTTTTTCTTGAAGTTCTTTTGTTTTGATTTGTGCAATACCTAATTTATGGCTAATGGTATAATATTCTTTAGGATCTTCTAACTTTAATTTTAATTTTTTAATAGACATGTAAAGTTTTTCTAAATTAATTATTAACCTTGCCCCAAGTTTTTTATTTCTAGGATCAATAAAAAAAGTGTCATCCCTGTAAGTAGTTGTAAATCCAGTATCATTTTTTGCATTTTCTAAAGTAAGAAACTTTTCGTTACTGATAACTGCTACTTGAAACTCATTAGATAAATTTAAAATTTCAACTTTTGAATTAAGTTTATAAATATTAAGTTTATTTATTAATTCATCAATTTGATTAGCTTCACAATCTAAAAAATATCCCTGTTTGTGTTTTACAATAATAAAGTCAAATAAATACTTACCTTGAGGAGATAAAAGTGAAGAAAAAGAGCTGTGATTGTTACTCACTTTATTTATATCGTTTGTGATAATGTTTTGTAAAAAATCCTTTACGTCCTCACCACTTATGAACACTACACCCCTGTCTTTTAAAATAAATATTTGATCTTTTTCCATAAAAAGAGTTTATTATATATTATATTTATCAAAATATGTCTGATAACTTTAGTCTCATCATTAAGAACGGATCATGTTATATTGATGGAAAATTTCAAAATATCGATTTAGCACTTACAGGCAATAAAATAAAAAAAATTGGAAAAATTGACCAAAATAACTCTAAGATTTTTGATGCTAGTAATAAAATTGTTTTACCTGGTGTAATCGATACACAAGTTCATTTTAGAGAGCCAGGAGCAAATAATGCTGAAAACTTAGAAAGTGGAAGTAGAGCAGCAGTAGCTGGCGGTGTAACCTCAGTGTTTGAAATGCCAAATACAAATCCACCTACTTCAACTTTTGATGAATTTAACAAAAAACTTGATGCTGCGAAAAATAGAATGTTCTGTAATTATGCTTTTTATTTTGGGGCTACACCAAATAACATGAAGGAACTTGCTGGTGTGGATACCCTAGAGGGATGCTGTGGTGTTAAGCTTTTTGCAGGATCATCAACAGGGAACTTATTAGTAAGTCAGGAAAAGGATATAGAGAAAGTTATTTCAAATAGTAGTAAAATAATTTCTGTACATTCTGAAGATGAAAATATTTTATTATCTAGAAAAAAATTTATAAAAGATGGCGATGTTCACTCCCATCCAATTTGGAGAAATGAAGAATGCGCACTTGAGTCAACAAAAAGGGTAGTAAGAATTGCACAAAAATATAAAAAAAAAATTCATATTCTCCACGTAACAACTAAACAAGAGATAGATTTTTTTTCAGAAAAAAGAGACAACGTGACTTTTGAAATTACACCACAACACCTAACTATTTATGCACCTGATTGTTATGATAATTTGAAAACTTTTAGTCAAATGAATCCACCTTTAAGATCAAAGGATCACTACGATAGATTATGGGATGCTGTAGACGAGTCTTTAGTAAGTACAATCGGATCTGATCACGCACCTCATACAAAAGAAGAAAAAAACAGGAAATATCCTTTATCACCATCTGGAATGCCAGGAGTGCAAACTTTACTTCCTGTTATGCTTGATCATGTAAATAAAGGAAAACTAAAAATAGAAAAATTAATAAAATTAGTTTCTGAGAATCCTTGTGATTTATTTGGTATTAAAAATAAAGGATACATTAAAGAGAATTTTGATGCTGATCTGACAATTATTGATATGAATAAAGAAGTTGTTATTAAGAATGATTGGATTGAAAGCAAATGTGGATGGACACCCTTTAATAATTATAAAGTAAAAGGTTTTCCTGTAGCGACAATAGTTAATGGAGAAATTGTGATGGAAAATAATAAGATTGTATCACTCGCCAAAGGCAAACCATTAAATTTTAATTAAGAAATTATAAAGAGTTTATTAATTCTTCAGCTATTTTAGTGGATTTACCATAGAACTTAATTTTTTTTATAGCATCTAAATTAGATTTATCATTTCCGACAACTACAAAACCTATCATTCCCATACTTTTATGTGGTGTACACCAATAAGCGTATATGCCTGGAGTTTTGAAAGTATAGCTAGTATCTTTATTGTACTTTGATTTAAATCTTTCTACCCCTTCAGGAATTCCTCCTTTTATGAATTCCACATTGTGGCCAGGATTGACAGATTTCCAATTTATAGTATCACCCACGTTTACATTAACAATTTTTTTTGAATATACGTTAATCTCTTTTCCTAATCTATTCAGCATATCAATGGTTTGATCAGCACTGAAAGCTGGAGTGTAAAAAAATAATATAAGAAGAATTTTTACTAAAACACTTTTCATAATCCTAAATATAAATTGTATTTTCAATGACTAAATTATTAAGATTGCCACTGCGACTAAACAGCATTAAGTGTATCTGATTTAAATACTTCTTGCAACTTTCCTAACTTTTTCCATGTGTTTTGCAAAAACTTTTTTATCCATATTTGGAAGAACTGAGTAGAAGCGAATATATTTCGTTTTTAATCCACCTAGTTTAAAAACAGCTTTTTTTATTCGTCTAAATGGAATGTTGTCAAAAAAAGAAAAATTCTGATAGCTGATCATTGGACCGCCATATGTTATTGAAATAATACCAAGTTTTCCTTTCATAGCTCCTGCAACAGGATAGCCATAATTCTTAAAATATTTATTTCCAGGAATAAGAGATCTATAAGAGAAAAACCATTTAGGATGTAAGACCCAATCTACCCAATTTTCTAAAATTGCATTTAATCTTAAATTGTGACAGGTACCAATCAACATCATTACAGAGCATTTTTCTAATCTTTTTCTATAATCCAAAACTAATTTTGGAGGAGGATTTATGTTCTGGTTATAAAAAGGTAACTGCTCTTTTTCCTCAAAGAGATTTACCAGGTCTATTTCGTGACCTTTTTTTTTAGCTTCATCGATAAAATTGTCTCTAATTGCTGCATTAAAAGAGTTAGTTGTGTTATGATGTCCAAAAGCAATAAAAATTCTTTTCATTTAATAACAGTTATAATAACATTTTTTATGGCATTTGAATTACCAAAATTAGATTATGAAAAAACGGCTCTAGCTCCGATAATGTCTGAGAAGACCTTGGATCTACATCATGGAAAACATCACCAAACATATATAACGAATCTAAATAAATTTATCTCAGGTAGTGAGATGGCTAAAATGTCACTAGAGGAAATCATATTAAACTCGTCAAAAGATAAATCTAAGACAGTTATTTTCAACAATGCTAGTCAGCATTGGAATCATATTTTATTCTGGAAATGTATGAAACCAAAAGGAGGTGGAAAAATGCCACCTAAATTGGAAACTAAAATCAAAAAAGATTTTGGTAGTTTAGAAAATTTTAAAAAAGAATTTATTCAAGCAGGGATAACACAATTTGGCTCTGGTTGGTGTTGGCTTTCATTAAATAATGAAAAATTGGTAGTATCCAAAACACCTAACGCAGAAAATCCTTTAATAAAAGATATGAAACCTCTCTTAGGCTGTGATGTTTGGGAGCATTCATATTATGTTGATTACCAAAGTCGAAGACCAGAGTATTTAGAAAATTTTTTCGAAAAACTTATTAATTGGGAATTTGTTGATTCAAATTTAGATTAAAAAACTCTTATAAATTTTGGTTTCTTCTAGCAAAAATGAAAGATCTTATACACTGATACGAAAAGTAAAACCCAGTTAACAACATCATAAGTTTAGAAGTATCTGCCCAAAGATTGTTGAATGCACTACCATTTACAAAACCTCTCAATAAATCAATTCCACCTAAAAAAATTATTACACCAAAAATTACTACGAGGTGCATAAATATTTTTTTCTTTGTATTAAATCTTATAGCCAAGTAGGAGAAAACAAATATGGGTAATCCAAGAAAAGAGGGAATATAAGAAGTCACGGAGTCACTTCCACTAATGAAGCTTATTATTATACCCCAAACAATTAAAAAGATTCCGTATAAAAGTGAGAATTTTTCTATCTTTAAGTTAAATACTTTAAACTCTTTTTCCAAATTATCTTCGTTCATAAATATGTTATATAATGTTTTTTTATTTCTTAAAGAACTTTTTCAAAACCCTCAAAAGATGGAGCTCCAATATATAAATGTTTATGTTGACCAGCGTTTTTGTGAGCCAACTTAAAAGCTTCAGATTTTGTCCAATTAATGAAATCTTCTTTTGATTTCCAAATACTGTGAGATGCGTAAAGTACGTATTCTTCTCTTTCTTCTCCCTTAATTAAGTTAAAATTTTTGAAACCTGGAACGTTATCTAAATGAGTTTCTCTATTCTTCCAAACATTTTCAAATTCTTTTTCTTTGCCTTTAACTATTTTAAATCTGTTCATTGCAACAAACATTTAAACTCCTAAATTTTACTAATACCAAACATTGCACTTAAGATTATCGCTAACCAAACAAGGCCTTTGATAAAGAAAAAAGAAAAACTGCTAATTAAAATAAGTTTTTTAAATCTTTTTAGTTTTTGTATTTTTATCATTTTTTATTAGGCGCATTATTATTAAATGCGCCTAAAGACTAAAATTTAACCCTTAAAAAGATCTAAAGCTTTATTCAAAAGTTCTTCAGATTTTTTATGATCTCCACTTTGATGTGCTTTTAGACCATCAGCATGAAGTTTCTTTGCTTCTTCGATCTTCTTTTCAACTTTATTTGCCATCATTGGACATGATCCAGCAAATACGTTAGTTGAGAAACCTAAAAGTGCAAAAATTAAAATAATTTTTTTCATTTTTTCCTTTCAAAAACCCATATTTGACCAATTATCCTTTTTATTAAATCTCTTAAGCTCTTCCTTAGAGGTAGGACGTAAGAGGTAAAATACAAAATATAAAATAATTAGTAAAATAATTGTTATTTCCATATCTATTTATAAATTATAAAATACTTTTTATCTCTGCGACAACTTGATTATTTTTAAGATTTTTGCTTTCTGTTAAATGGATTTAATGAAAGTTCTTTTAATAATCCTTATACTTTTCCCAAATATAGTTTTTGCAGGACCAGTTAAAATGATTGGGGAAAAAGGAAAAGCTTCTGAGACAACTAGAACTATAACAATTAAAATGTATGACAACTATTACGAGCCTGCTCAAATACAAATAAAAAAAGGCGAAACAATAAAATTCATCGTATTTAATGCTGGAGAGCTTGTTCATGAGTTTAATATTGCAACAAAAGAAATGCACATAAAACACCAACCTGAAATGATGATGATGGTTGAAAATGAAATATTATTATCAAATAGAATAGATAAAGAAAAAATGAAAAAGATGGCAAAAAAAAACCCATCAATGAGCCATTCTCATTCAAACAGTGTTTTACTTTCACCAGGTGAAAAGGGAGAATTAGTTTGGAAATTTAACAATAAAGTAAAATTAGAAGCTGCATGTAACGTACCAGGTCACTACGAAGTTGGTATGATTGCGAAAATTAACGAAATTTAATCTCTCAAAATTAATGAATGCTACAGATATTTTATTAAGTATAGCTATAGTGGGTATATACACTGTAATTTATATTTACCTGCAATCACAATTTAAAAACGATAAAATTAGGCTAAAATTATTTGCTAAAGGCTTTGTATATGCAACTATATTAACTGGATTTCTTTATTACTTAATTAAATTTATAGCTTCTTAAGTTTTTAAAATATTATTATCTTTAAGGTCTTTTTTAATCTCATCTAAAATTGCTGGATCATCAATAGTTGGAGGTACTTTATATGTTTCACCATCAGCAATTTTTCTTACCGTTCCCCTTAAGACTTTACCCGATCTTGTTTTTGGTAATCTTTTAACAACAATAGCTAATTTAAAAGCAGCAACAGGCCCAACTTTTTCTCTCACTAAAGCCACACACTCTTTTGTAATTTCTTTATTATCTCTATTAACTCCAGCTTTCAATGCAATCAACCCAATAGGAAGTTGCCCCTTTAATTTATCTGCAATTCCAACCACGGCACACTCCGCAACATTTTTGTGTTCTGCTAAAACTTCTTCAATTGCTCCAGTAGATAATCTATGACCTGCTACATTTATGATATCGTCAGTACGAGACATGATCCAAACATACCCATCTTCATCGACATGTCCTGCGTCGTAAGTTTGGTAATAGCCATCATAAGTTGACATATAAACTTTTTTATATCTTTCATCTGCATTCCACAGAGTTGGAAAAGTTCCTGGTGGTAAAGGCAACTTAACTACAATGTCACCCATTTGACCCGCTTTATTTTCTTTTCCTTCGCTATTTAAAACTTTTAAATCATATCCTGGTACTGGTTTAAAAGCTGAGCCATATTTGATAGGAAATTTTTCTATTCCAGCACAATTTGCGCTAATTGCCCAACTTGTTTCTGTTTGCCACCAGTGATCTATAACTGGAGCATTAGAGAGCTTCTCAAACCATTTTATTGTATCAGGATCTGCTCTTTCTCCAGCTAAAAACAAAGTGTCAAACTTAGATAAGTCATATTTTTTGAAAAATTTCCCATCAGGATCTTCTTTTTTTATGGCTCTTATTGCAGTTGGTGCTGTAAATAAAGATTTAACCTTGTGCTCAGAGATAATTCTCCAAAAAACCCCCGCATCTGGTGTTCCAACTGGCTTTCCCTCAAATAAAACAGTTGTGCATCCGTAAAATAACGGAGCATAAACAATATAAGAGTGTCCAACTATCCAGCCAATATCACTAGCAGACCACCAAACATCATCTTGATCAATGTTGTAAATGTTTTTCATTGTCCATTTTAAAGCAACAATGTGACCACCAATGTCTCTTACAATTCCCTTTGGTGTTCCTGTTGTTCCAGAGGTGTAAAGTATATAAGCATAGTCATTTGAATTCATTTTTACACATTCAGTTGGTTTTGCCCCTTTTAAAGCATCCAGCCAATCAATATCTTTTTTTGGATCAAGCTCTGCTTTATCTTTTTCTCTTTGCCAAATAATACATTTTTCAGGTTTATGGTTTGCAATCTCAATAGCTTTATTTAAAAGTGGTTTATAGTGAACAGTTCGCCCAGGTTCATAGCCGCAAGACGCAGAAATAATTATTTTTGCTTTTGAATCATCTATTCTACTTGCTAATTCGTTTGCAGCAAAACCTCCAAATACTACGGAATGAATAGCTCCTATTCTTCCACAAGCTAGCATAGCAACAATTGCCTGAGGGATCATTGGCATGTAAATTATAACTCTATCTCCTTTTGAAATTCCATGTTTCTTTAAAGCACCAGCAAAAACTGAAACTTTATCTCTTAATTCTTTGTAAGATAAATTATATTTTGTACCTGTTATTGGGCTATCATAAATGATTGCTGTTCTATCGCCTCGACCTTTATCAATGTGAAAATCTAAAGCGTTGTAACAAGTATTAGTTATTCCATCTTCAAACCA
>CACNVM010000008.1 GCA_902623915.1 uncultured Pelagibacteraceae bacterium
AAAAATTAGCGTTTTGTCTTCTGAGAAAATTAATGAAAAGTACACAATTGTAAAAAGTATGTTGGTTAAAACCGATAAAAAGCCCGAGGTAAAAATTGACTGGAGAGTATACACCAAAAATCCAGAAAACCCCTTAATAAGAGATCTAATTATTGAAGGACTAAGCTTAGCTAGAACGCAAAAAGAAGAATTCTCATCAATATTAAGTTCAAATAATAACGATATTAATGCGCTGTTCACCAAACTAGAAGAATTTATAAATAAATAATTAGTGTTGATTTTATTGAGTGATGGTGGGCCCGCCAGGATTCGAACCTGGGACCAATACATTATGAGTGTACTGCTCTAACCAGCTGAGCTACAGGCCCAATTAATTTAAATTTCTACATTACTTTTTAAATTCAAGCAAGATTGTTAAATCCAATCCAGCCGGTTAAATAATTTGAAAACAACATCTTGCCACCAGCGCGTATAGCTTGTTGGTGAACGAGACTACCTTTTCCTGAGATTGTGGGAGGTGGTACTAATCCAGACTTTATAAAATCAAAAGATCCTTTTTTGTTTTGAGATTGTTGAAGAAAACCAACAATAGGTGAGTCGTCAACAACAACGAGGGTATTCTTGTCGAGAATTTTTTTTATATTATTAAATTCCTTTAGATGATGTTGAGAAGACTTTTCTAGAGATTTCCAATTACAATCAAAACTATCAAGATAGAATAACGATACTCTTGTCTTACTTTTTGAAAATTCGTCTGATAATTTTTTTAAATATTCTAAACTGTCTCCTGTATGAATAGACACATTTTTACTTACGTTTTCTGAACAAGTTTTTGTAGATTTTGGATCTATATCAACTGTCAAAACTTTTGCCTTATTTTTTCTGAATTGTGTATATTTATCAAATAATAAGGTGCTTTGACCATCTAGAAAATTATTTGTGATTCTTAAACATCCTGTTTCAACGATAATAATAGGATCAGGCATTTTATCTAGATAATTAAATATTTTATAAAAGGCATCTTTTCTTATTTGCAACTTAGGTGAAAACTTATCAAACCATTTATAAAAATCTGTGTTAATCATTTAAAAAATCTTTTTCAATTTTGGTAAAAGAAAATTAATGTTTTCTTTAAAATTCTTCTTATTAGTGAAATCTATATAAAAGTTATAAACATTTGATATTAAAAGTGGGATAAAAAATATATAAAATAATATTTTATCATTTTGAAAGAAAATAAAAAATACAGTGGAATAAATTATTGAAAAAATCAATATTTTAAACTTGAAAACTGAGAAAACTCTACAGGAATGATTGAAAAGCTTATAGAAATTTACCTTTGAATTACCTGAATATCTTTTTTTTCTCTCGCTTCGAATTTTTTTGATATTTTTTAAATTATTCACAATCGCTGCTGGATAAGCTGCCCATAAATCACTTTTGTTGACCAGGTATTTTATTTTTTTTGAACTTATTAAGCTAAAATTTCCAAATTTTATATAATTTCCAGTAAATAAAAATAAAACAGTTTTGTGAAAAAAATAGAGAAATTTAAACCAGAATGGTTCATTTCTATTTGTTCTTTCTACAACAACTATATCTGGGCAATATTTATTAAAACAATTTATTAGCTCTTTAATTACATTTGGATCATCTTGACCATCGGCATCCATGATTATTACATCTTGTTCAAAGTTTTTATTTAATTTAATCAAATATTTCAAAGCTGTAGCTATCGCTCTTTGACTACCTAAATTATTATCTAGATTTAGTATGCTTATTTTATTTAAATTCTTGTTTTTTTTAAAACTTATTTTTGGTCCTACATTTGAGAAATCATTAATCACCAATATACTAAATATAAAACTGTTTTTTTTTGCAATGATATTAATTTTTTTTAGAAGTTTATTTAAATTTTCCCAGTCATTATAAACTGGAATTACAATTAAAAAATTTTTCATAATTTTAATTTTTTTTTATTAAAACCAATCTTCTTCCAAGACAAAAAACGCTTGGAAAAATTTTAATTAAAATTGTATCAATAAAATTTAAAATGTTCATAAAAAAATTATTCATCGGAATACAAAATGTTTTTGATGTAACTCCACCTGAATTTAAAAAAATAAAACACTCTGTTAATTTTTCATATTTAATATTGAAATAGTTACCCATTTTTTCTTTAAATTTTTCTTTATCATCAAAAATTAAATTTGGAACGGCTATATTACCAGCCCAAACATTTTTCTCATCACTTTTGGGTTTTTTTTCATCCCAAACGTCAACAGTGAAATCAAATCCTTCGTGTTTCATGATTAATGTCGCAAACTGTAACAGTACTGAGCTATAAGGCTCAAAAATTATTAGTTTACCATCTTTTTTTAAAATTCTGTTCATCTCTTTAAAAAACTTCATTGGAAAAGGTACATGATGCAACATGTTAGAGGCTATAACATAATCAAAACTAGATTCTTTAAAATTAGTGTTTTGGGCATCAACATTTTTAAAATCTAGATGCGTGTCATTGCTTAAATCTGTTAGCTTAAGATTTCTATTTTTTATGAAATACTTTGCAAATCCAGCACCTGAGCCAACTTCAATACCAACATCATCTGTATTGATAAATTTATTCATCCAATCGAATCTTTTTTTTAATAAAAATTTTAAGTTACTTGATTTTCTTGAATTAAAAATTTGGGAGGCATTAAGTGTATCAGCTACACTTCTCATTTTATTCTCCTCAGGGCTAAACTCTACTTTTTTTAAAATTTTAAACATTTCATTCAATTATTTAAACCTGCAAATAATTCAAAATCTTTACATTTTTTAAGTGTTTGTAAAACCAAAATTTCGTTCAGATTTTTTTCCAAATAACAATCAGCACTTATCAAACCCTCGAAAATATTTTTTTCACCTTCAAGTGGATGAATAGTATAAATTACTTCTATATTTTCTCTAACAATTTTATTTATAAGAAATTTTTTCCAATATTCAAAGTATTTTTCATTTACATCAGGATAAATGTGATGTCTCCACCATACTCTTGCAGCTGAATTGTCGTTAATTGATAATTCAACTGAGATAAACTGATAATCTGTTACTATCATTTTTTTAAGGCTATCTTTTTTAATAATATCTATACTATCTTTTAAATTTTTAATTTCCTGATGAGGGTTTTCAGGGTAATGATGAGTTAACCATCTTAAATTTTTAAGTTTACTACTTAAAACAGAAGCATCCACTGACCTATTTAAGTCAGCATCTCTCAAAATTAAAGTATCTCTTTTACTAATATATTTTTGGTTATAATAAATTGTAGAAACTAAACTTAAAATTAGGAAAAAGTTTATAAATTTTTTTTTATTTTTAAAAGAATTTAAATATATATGCGAAAATCCACAAAATACTGGAATTAAAAAGAAGATAAACATTCCATTTATTGTCATCAATTGATGGCTTACGAAAATTAATAATGTCCCAAAAAGTGATATAAAAATTAAATTATCATGATTGAATATTGTTTTATAATTTTTGGTTATACTTTTAAAAAATAGAAATATAGGAATTGAAAGTGCAATATAAATAAGCTTATGTCTAAAAACAAACCTTTGAAATTCAAAGGGTAATAGCCATTCTAAACGAGACTCACCTAATGATATTGGAAATAAAAAGTGTTGAATAAGTATATCCTGGATAGGTATCTGATAAGAAAAAATTAGTGCAAAAAAAACTGAAATTATTAATACAGTTCCAGCTGTAACATAAATCAAATTTTTTTTATCAAAATAAAATATAAAATAAATAATAGATATAGCTCCAACTAATATCCCGAAATATCCTATTGGAGTTTGTTTACAAAAAAAACCAACAAACAAAAAAATAGGAATTAAAAACCAATAAATATTTTTTTTAGTTTTAATCGCTAAACATAAAGAATATATAGATAAAATTGAAAAAATTGATACATGATGATCGGTAAAAGGTGTTCCATAAGTTGGATACATTAAAACAGATGCTAAAGCTGAGTAAACAAATGCATATTTTAAGTCTAACTTGAATTTTCTTAATGTAAAAAATGTCCCTAACGCAAATATTGAATTAAATGTTGAAGAGTGCGCAGCATAACTAAACCAAGAAACACCAAATAATTTAAAAAAGATTGCTTGAACTATATCTAAAACGGGGCCTTTAATTATCCAATAATCTTTAAATGGTATTGAACCATTCAAAAGGTCATAACCAGAATTAAATGTTGAGAAGGTATCTATAGGTAATACACCTATAAATGCATAATACTGATTTATCGAAAAAGAGATTAAAATTAAAAAAAAAAAATATAATGATGTTTTATACTTTGCAAACAGGTGTTTTATCATGATTCAATTTTAGAGACCTACTTCTCTAAAAAGCTTTTCAACTGTTTTGATCTACTTGGATGTTTAAGCTTTCTCAAAGCTTTTGCCTCTATTTGCCTTATTCTTTCTCTGGTAACATTAAACTGTAATCCAACTTCCTCTAAAGTGTGGTCAGTGTTCATTCCAATTCCAAACCTCATTCTAAGAACTCTCTCTTCTCTTGGTGTAAGAGAGGCTAGAATTTTAGTTGTAGACTCACTAAGATTAGATCTAATAGCGGTATCTAAAGGCTGTAAAGCGTTTTTATCTTCTATAAAATCTCCTAAGCTACTATCTTCTTCATCACCTACTGGTGTTTCGAGAGATACAGGTTCTTTAGAAATTTTTAAAACTTTTCTGACTTTTTCTAATGGCATAGCCAGTTTTTTTGCAAGTTCTTCTGGCGTCGCCTCTCTACCAAACTCACTCAATATTTGTCTTTGTGTTCTCACAATCTTGTTAATTGTTTCGATCATGTGAACTGGAATTCTAATTGTTCTTGCTTGATCCGCTATTGATCTAGTAATTGCCTGTCTGATCCACCAAGTAGCATAAGTAGAGAATTTGTATCCACGTCTGTATTCAAACTTATCAACTGCTTTCATTAATCCAATGTTTCCCTCCTGAATCAGATCTAAAAACTGTAGACCACGATTTGTATATTTTTTTGCAATAGAAATTACTAACCTCAAATTTGCTTCGACCATCTCTTTTTTTGCAATTCGAGATTCTCTTTCGCCCTTTTGTATTCTTTTTACTAGTGATTTAAATTCGCCAACTGGTAATTCTATTTTTTTACTAAATTCAACAAGTCTATCTCTTATTTCATGAAATTCTTTTTTATGTTTTTTAAAAAAATTTTTCCATGTTTTATTCTCTTTTAAAAATATTTCAAATTTTGAATTAATTTCATTTCCTACATAATATTTAATAAATTCTTCTCTTGAGATTTTATTTTCATTTGCAAGTCTTAGTAGGACGCCTTCTAATGATAATATTTTTTTGTTCTCTTTATAATGAGCCTGAACCAATTCTTCAACAACAGAGGGGCTTAATTGAAGATTTTCAAAATCTTCAACTAGGATACCTTGTATTTTCTTAAGGTTTTTGTTTTTAGAGACTGATAACTCTTGAGAGTTTAGAATACAATTAAGTTTTTCTATTTGATATTTTTTAAGTTTAGCATAATTTTTTGAAAGGTTTTGAATAAGAGATATTACTTTAGGTTTTATTTCCTCTTCCATTGCTGCAAGAGAAACATTAAATTCGTCATTTTGATCAACATATTCCTCTGTTTTCTCATCATTTTTATTTTTTGAATCATCTTTCTTTTCCTTTAAATTATTATTTTTTAATTTTTCTTTTGCAACTTTCTTTAAATTTTCACCCTCTGAATTATCATTTTCAAAATCTTCATAGGTTGAGTCAATATCTATAATGTCTCTAACCAAAAGTTCGTTTTTTTCAAGCTGATCTTTCCACTCAAAGATTTTTTTTGAAACTAGAGGACTTTGAGTAAGAGCATTGATCATAACATTTTTTCCAGCCTCTATTCTTTTTGCTATTGCAATTTCTCCATCACGGGATAGAAGTTCAACTCCGCCCATTTCCCTTAAGTACATTCTGATTGGATCATCGCTTTTATCTGTGGATTTTTCAGAGTCAGCTTGATTGACCTCTTTTTTCTTAAGTGATTGAAATTCAGACTTTTTTGAAACTAATGTAACTTTTTTATCGAAAAGAATAATTAAAGCTTTTTCTATATTTTCTTGTGAACTATTTCTTTTACCCAGTGATTTTCCAAGTTCTTCATATGTAATGAAACCCCTATGAACACCTTTATCTAAAAGACGTTCAAATGACTTGGTTATTAGTTTGGTTTTCATAGAGCTAGATTATTGTTTAAGTATATATAGAGACAAATTATTAAAAATCTATACTTAATTTACTCTTTATTTATCTTATTTTTGAGCTTTATTAAGTCTGAATATGATTTTTCATCAAATTTCTCTATAAGCTTATTTTCTAGATTCTCAATTTTTTTAGAAAATTTGATATCGTTAAGTTCCTTAAGAATTTCATTCAATAACTCAACTTGTTTTTCTTCATCTTTTTTTTGAAAAATATTTTTAATTACAGCATTTTGATTGATGTCTTTTATCAAATCTGAATATCTTTTTGCTAAATCTTCCAAATTTTTTTGATTAAATTTATCTTCAGATATAATCACAAGAAGTTCTGCTTTAAGCCTATTTAACTGACTACTGGAAAATTGAATATCTTCGAAAAGCTCCGCTCTCGGTGAAATAATATTTGGATAATTAAACATGATATACAAAATTGAATATTCTTTGATTTCCTCTTTTGAAAGATGCTCTCTTGCTACAGAAATTTTTTTTGTTTCATTTAAGACTCTGTAATTATTAATTATTTTACCTTTAATTTTCTGCAAAGGTGTTAAATTTCTAATTTTTTCAAGATAGTTTTCAAGAATGTATTTTTTTAAGGTTTTATCTTTAATAGTATCGCAAAGATTTCTAAATTTTTTTTCAAATTTGGTTGAGGCAAATGGGTCAGATCTATCTAAATTATTTAAGTAGTTTTTCCAAATAAATTGTTCAATAGATAATTTATTAGACAAAAACTCCAAGAAGGCTTTTTTTCCTTTTTCTTTTATAAAATCATCGGGATCGACTCCTTTTGATAATGCGGTGAACCAAATTTTATTACTTTCTTTAATAAATGGTAAAAGATTTTCTGCAATACGCAAAGCTGCTCTTTGGCCACTTATATCACCATCTAAGCATAATATTGGATTTGAGAAAAACCTCCAAATTAGATTAATCTGATTTTCTGTGAGTGCAGTCCCTGAGTTCGAAACAACATTTTTTATTCCAGCAGAGTAAATACTTATAACATCCATATAACCCTCTACCACTATCACTTCTGAGTCTTTGTTGGGAAATGATTTTGCCTTATCTAAATTAAAAATATGTTTACCTTTTTTATAAAATTCTGTTTCGGGTGAATTAATATACTTTGCAATTTTTTTATCTTTAATAATTCTTCCTCCAAAAGCCACTATGTCGCCAACTAGGTTTTTGATAGGAAATATAATTCTTGAGTGAAATCTATTTATATATTTTTTAAATTTCTCATTATTGTAGAATAATCCAGTTTCTGAAATATTTTTTTCAGAATAATTTTTTATCAAATTTGAATAATAATCTGAGTTACTCGGAACATATCCAATTTGAAATTCAAGAATAGTTTCTTTTCCTATTCCTCGCTTTTTCAAGTAATCCATTGAGAAATCAAAATTTTCTAAAAGAAGTTTATGATGGTGGTTGGTAAAATCTTTAAAGATACTTTTATAATTTTGGTATCTTTTTTCTTTTTCCTCGTCAAATTTTGAGAATTTATATGGTTGCATTCCAGCCTGAGATGCAAGTTGTCTTACCGCTTCTCCAAATTTTAATGATTGGGTTTTTATTAAAAAATCAAAGATGTTACCATGTTCACCGGAACTAAAGCAGTGATAAAATCCTTTTTCATCACTAACAGTGAACGATGGTGTTTTTTCAGATGTAAAAGGAGAAAGGCCGACAAACTCTTTCCCCCTTCTATTTAATTTTACAGTTTTACTAACAACTTGTGAAACTTTTAATCTTAACTTTATTTCATCTAAATAATCTTTTGGATATTTCATTTTATTTTAAATTTTCTTTTATTATTTGACTAACTTTTGAAAAATCCATGACATCTGCATGTTCCTTTTTTAAGGCTCCTATTACTTTACCCATGTCTTTCATAGAGGAAGCACCTACTTGCTTAATTTTTTCAATGCACAGCTTTTTTGTTTCTTCGTCGCCCAGTTGTTTAGGCAAAAATTCATTTATGATTGATATCTCTGATAATTCATTTTCTAGAAGGTCTTTTCTCCCTGCTTTTTTGTAGGCTTCACAAGAATCATTTCTTTGTTTCACCATCTTTTTCAAAAGTGCTATTAAATCGTTATTGGGTAAAACATTTTTATCCTTAATTTTTTTTGCAATTATGGTGTCTTTTATAGCTGCAATAATCAATCTTAAGGTGGAATATGTTTTTTTGTCTTGAGCTTTTAAGGCTTCACTTAGCTTAGTTTCTATTTTGCTTTGAAGGGACATATAAATTTAAACTTACTTTAATCACATTTTTTTTCAAAAGAAAAAAGAATGGGGTTGACGGCTGTGAACCTTTTTCATATAAAGCCCAAAACCCTAATTAAAAGGATTTACTTTAACTCATGAGTTGTATTTGAGACAGGTCAGAAACAAAAAAAATAAATCACAAAATTTTTCAACAGGTATTTTAGTTTTTGAAGATGGCACCAAATTTTTTGGAACCGGTATTGGTTACGAAGGAACTGCAGTTGGTGAGGTTTGTTTCAATACGTCGATAACTGGTTATCAAGAAATCATAACAGATCCATCTTACTCCGATCAGATTATAAATTTTACGTTTCCCCATATAGGGAATGTAGGAACAAATATTGAGGATAACGAGGCTGATAAAACTTGGACAAAAGGAGTTATTCTGAATTCTAATATAACTGATCCGTCTAATTATAGATCAATTAAAAAATTAGATAAATGGCTTAAAAAGAGAAAGATTATTGGAATTGTAGGATTAGATACTAGAGTTATTACAAACTATATAAGAGACAAAGGTGCACCTAAGGGAGCAATACAATATTTGAGAAGAGGAAATCATAATTTAAAAAAACTTTTAAAAATTACAAAATCGTGGAATGGATTATTGGGCCTAGACTTAGCAAAGAAAGTTACATGTAAAAACATTTATAAATGGAAATCTTTTAAATCTTGGGATAAAAAAAATGGTTACGTAAAAAATAAAAAAAATAAATATCAAATTATCGCAATTGATTACGGAATGAAAAAAAATCAATTAAGATGTTTTTCTGATATTAATTGCGGTGTAACAGTTGTCCCAGCAAATTTTCCAGCGGATAAGATTTTAAAACTTAAGCCTCATGGGGTTTTTTTATCAAATGGTCCAGGAGACCCTGCGGCAACTGGAAAGTATGCAATACCAATCGTAAAAAAGTTGATTGAAAATAAAATACCTATTTTTGGTATTTGCCTAGGCCATCAAATTTTATCATTAGCTTTAGGGGCAAAAACTAAAAAAATGTCACTAGGTCACAGAGGTGCGAACCATCCTGTTAAAGATCTAACCACAAATAAAGTCGAAATTACAAGTCAAAATCATGGTTTTGAAGTTGATGCTAAATCAATTCCTAAAAATGTAAAAGTCACCCACAAATCACTTTTTGATGGGTCTATTGAAGGTATAGAGGTAAAAGATAAAAAACTATTTTCAGTTCAATATCATCCAGAAGCTAATCCTGGACCACAAGATAGTAAATATTTATTCGAAAAATTTTTAAACAACATAAAATCAAATAAAAATGGGAAAAAGAAAAGATATTAAAAAAATTTTAGTCATTGGTGCTGGACCAATTGTGATTGGGCAAGCCTGCGAGTTTGATTATTCAGGAACTCAGGCATGTAAAGCGCTTAAAGACGAAGGTTATAAAGTAATTTTAATTAATTCAAATCCTGCAACAATTATGACTGATCCAGAGGTTGCTGATAAAACTTATATAGAGCCAATTACACCTGAGATTGTCGAAAAAATTATTAAAAAAGAAAAACCATGTGCAATTCTTCCAACTATGGGCGGGCAGACAGCATTAAATACTGCAATCTCAATGGAAAAAAAAGGAATACTAAAAAAGAATAAAGTAGAATTGATTGGAGCAAAAGCTTCAGCAATATCAAGGGCAGAGGATAGAGCGCTTTTCAGAAAAGCAATGAAAGAGATAAAACTTGATTTACCTAGGTCTGAAATTCTTAATTCATTTAAAAATTCCAAAAAAGTTTTCAAAAAAATTGGATTACCTGCAATCATCAGACCTTCATTCACTTTAGGTGGGTCAGGTGGTGGAATAGCAAAAACTAAAAAAGAATTTTTTAATTTAATTAAATCTGGATTAACAGAGTCGCCTCAAAATCAAGTGCTTGTGGAAGAGTCATTAGAAGGATGGAAAGAATTTGAGATGGAGGTTGTAAGGGATAAGAAAGATAACTGTATAATAATTTGTTCAATTGAAAATGTTGATCCAATGGGAACTCACACTGGAGACTCAGTTACAGTCGCACCAGCATTAACATTAACCGATAAAGAATTTCAAGTAATGAGGAATGCCTCAATTGAATGTTTGAGAAAAATTGGAGTAGAGACTGGTGGATCCAATGTTCAGTTTGCAATCAATCCTAAAGACGGAAGAATGGTTATAATTGAAATGAACCCAAGAGTTTCGAGATCTTCAGCGTTAGCATCAAAAGCAACGGGATTTCCAATTGCAAAAGTCGCTGCTAAACTTGCAATTGGTTATACCCTTGACGAACTAAAAAATGAAATTACCGGATCAACTCCTGCATCTTTTGAACCAACAATTGATTATGTGGTAACTAAAATTCCAAGATTTACTTTTGAGAAATTTAAGTCTGCCAAAATTAAACTTGGAACATCGATGAAGTCTGTAGGTGAGGCAATGGCAATTGGCAGAAATTTCAAAGAATCTTTGCAAAAAGGGCTAGTATCTTTAGAAATTGGTTATAAAGGTTTGGACCCATTAAATAATGTGACAAATAAAGAATTAAGAAAAAAACTGAGACAAAATTTACCTGACAAACTTATTATAGTTGCAGAAGCAATTAGAAGAAATATTAATATTAAGAATATTTACAAATTAACAAATATAGATCCTTGGTTTCTTGAACAGATATCTGACATAATTAAGGAAGAAAAAAAATTAAAAAAGAATGGAATTCCTAAAACTTTTAAAGAATTTTCTTTTATAAAATCAATTGGTTTTTCTGATAGTAAAATTGCAGAATTAACTAAAAATTCAGTTAAATCGATTGAGAAGAAAAGAAGAAAACTTAAAATTTTTCCAGTATTTAAAAAAATTGACACGTGTGCTGCAGAATTTAAATCAGAAACACCTTATATGTATTCAACATATCAAAAATTGTCAGGTAATTTTGTCGACTGTGAATCAAACCCAACAAAAAAAGAGAAGATTATAATTTTAGGGGGTGGGCCAAATAGAATTGGTCAAGGTATAGAGTTTGATTATTGTTGTTGCCAGGCAAGCTTTGCATTAAAGAAAAAAAAATATGAAACAATAATGATAAATTGTAATCCAGAAACCGTTTCTACCGATTATGATACAAGTGATAGATTATATTTTGAACCTTTAATTGAAGAACATGTTTTAAATATAATTTATAAAGAAATGGAAAAAGGGAAAGTACTTGGTGTGATTGCTCAATTTGGTGGACAGACTCCAATTAAGTTAGCTAGAACCTTAAATGAAAATAAAATTCCAATTTTAGGCACTCAATTTGACTCGATTGATCTCGCAGAAGATAGGGAGAGATTCAAGAAAATACTTATTAAAGAAAACCTTAAACAAGCAGAAAGTGGGATTGCTAGAAATAAAAAAGAATCATTTAAAATAGCAAATAAAATAGGTTTTCCAATTGTAATTAGACCATCCTACGTCCTTGGTGGGAGGGGAATGGAAATAATCTATTCTCAAACTGATCTTAAAAAATATATTGATGAAGCTGTAAAGGTTTCGGGATCAAATCCAGTTTTGATTGATAGGTTTCTAAATGATGCAACGGAGGTTGATGTTGATGCTATTTGTGATGGTAAATCAGTATTTGTTGCTGGAATTATGGAACATATTGAAGAAGCAGGAATACATTCGGGCGACTCAGCATGTTCTTTGCCTCCATATACTTTAAATAGAGAAATTATAAAAAAAATTGAAATTCAAACTGAGCAGTTAGCTAAAGCTTTAAAAGTAATTGGTTTGATAAATATTCAGTTTGCTGTTAAAGCAAATGAAATTTACGTTCTTGAAGTTAATCCAAGAGCAAGCAGAACGGTACCATTTGTGTCAAAAGCAACTGGACTCTCGGTTGCGAAGATTGCCTCAAGAGTAATGGCGGGAGAAAAATTATCTAAATTTAATCTTAAGAAGAAAAATAAAAATACTTTTGCGGTTAAAGAAGCTGTATTTCCTTTCAATAAATTTCCTGAGGTTGATGTTTTATTAGGTCCTGAAATGAAATCAACTGGTGAAGCCATGGGTTTCGACAATAATTTTGGCTTATCTTTTGCCAAAAGCCAAATAGCTAGTAACAATAGTATTCCGCTTAAAGGAAATGCATTCATTTCAGTTAAAGACAAAGATAAAGATAAAATATTAAATAATGCTAAAAAATTAGTAAAATTTGGTTTCTCTTTATTCGCTACCTCTGGAACTGCAAGATATTTAGTCGCTAATGGAGTAAGATGTAAAAAAGTAAATAAAGTAAGCCAAGGATCACCTCATATAGTTGAAAGATTAAATGAAAAAAATATTTCTTTGGTCATAAATACAACTGAGGGAAAAGACTCTATTGCTGATTCATTTAGTTTGAGAAGAACAAGTTTAGTAAATAGGGTTCCTTATTTCACGACAATTGCAGCGGCAAATGCATGTTTGGAGTCTATTGAAGCATTAAAAAAATACCCAATTAAAGTAAGAGCTTTACAGGATAACTAAACTCTACAACTCATATCCTGGCCACAACACAATGGAGATTTTATTTTTCCGTGATCGTTGGGACATTTTGAAATCTGAACTTGTTTTCCATCATCAAGTTTTAAATTGTCATTTACCAATGGAGTCGAGCATTTACCACAAGTAGCGTTCACTGACATTCCACACTTTGAACATTCGTAAGTAGCCATATTAAAAATATACACTATTAAACTTCTACTTTCCAGTCTGTTTGAAAGGAAACATAGTTAATTTGTATACAACGTCTCTCTTTTTTTATCTCTTTTTTTTCCATTCCATGCCAAGTATTTGGGCCACTAGAGAAAAAATATCCATAGTTGTCTTTGTATGGAACTGTTTTTATTTTATTTAATTTTTCATCATAAAAATCAGTACCCAGATTTTCAGATTCATTGAATGGATTTATAAATATTAAGGATGACAAAAGTTTTTCCTTAATATCACAATGTGGTTTAAGCCAAAAACCTTGTCTGTCACAAATAACTTCAAGTCTAACATAGGAATTGGAAAGATCTTTTTTAATTAATTTGCCAATGTATTGATAAACTGTTTTTGAACATAATTCGTTTATAAATTTTGCAAGTTCTGGAAAATTTTTTGAATTTTCTTTTGTAACAAAACATCTATATTTTTTGGCTTTTCCTCCAGATTTAATACCTTCCCTAAATTTACCCTCTCCACCATCAATTGCTCTAGTTCCATCATAACTAATTCCCTCAGAAACTGGATTAGCAATATCTGCATTACAAATTTCCTTAATCGCATCATCAGTTAAGGGCTTGTTAATAGCCCAATGTGTGAAGGGTTTCTCGTAAGACTCTAATCTGCTTTTAAGTGAATTAAGTAATTCCATTTTCTTTCATTTTTTCTTTAACTAAGAGTGCAGCCTTATTGACTTCATCCAAGCCTTTATAAGTCCAGTTTTCAATTTTATTCTCAAGATCTCTTATTATACCAAGTTCTTTAAATAAATTATAAAATTTTTCAAATCTATGAATGCTTCTTTTGTTTTTCATTTGAGCAACGTATACTGGTTTACCAGTAATTGCAGCCTCAGAAATCATCGAAGTTGAGTCGCAAGTGACTATTATAACATCTGCAAGACTTAATGCAGATAAATAAGCTTTTTTGTCCCTCTCTTTGATGACTAAATGATTATCGTTAAAATAATTGAAAGCCAATTTAACTATATTTTCAGGGGTTCTATATGAAGGTATTACAATCAACTTGTACTTCGAATAAATAAATAAATTTTTAATTTTTGCGAATGTTTCAGTCATTTGTTTTTCTGAAAAACCATAGTACTTGTTTGGCCCCCCAAGGATTAAGGTAATAATTTTCTTACCATCAGCCTTTGGATTAAGATAATTTGTGTTTTTTTTTATTTCCTCATTTGTAAGATAATGAATTGCTCCTTTTGTTTTAATTACATTTTCACCTTCTAAATTATCATGCTCAGGGCAGATTATGCAGTCAAAATTATTTAAATTAACTTTTGGATCTTGAATATGGATTGTAAATACATCTTTTTTGAATCTTTTTTTAAGTAAAATAGATGGTATTACACTTTTTCTTCCGCATGATATTATAACTTTAGAGTCACAAATAAATCGATTTTCTAAAACATTTTCTGATATGGGAGTAAATTTTGGAGGTATTAGATTCCAAATATTTTTTAGTCTTATTGTTTCGTGTTTAAATTTAAAACCCAGGGCTTTTGATAAACCCTCTACTTGACTTATCATGCCGTGCATACCTTGTGTCAAAAGAAGTGCCTTAGATTTAAGCATAGCTTTCTTATATATTTGAAGCATTTATTTATCCACATATAAAAATAGATTAACTTTTTATTTAATTAACAAACCTTTATACATATTCGATGGAAATATGCGTATTGAAGAAGATATTAAACTGGATTATGCCGATGTCCTATTTCGGCCTAAAAGAAGTACTTTACATAGCCGTAAAGACGTAAAGTTAGAGCGTACCTACAAATTTAAATACAGCAATCATGAATGGTCGGGGATCCCATTAATAGCAGCAAACATGGATGGTGTAGGAGAACTTTTGATGGCTGAAAATTTAGCTACTCATCAAATTATGACCTGTTTAACTAAACAGCACGACTCCAAAATAATTAAAAAATTCAAATCAATTAAAAAAATATTTCCTCAAGTTATTTTAAGCACTGGAACAAGTGATGAAGATTACAAAAGACTAAATGATATATTAAAAGAAAATAGTTTTTTTGAGTTTATTTGTATTGATATCGCAAATGGTTATTCTGATCACTTTAGTAAATTTGTAAGTTCGGTTCGAAAAAAATATCCAACAAAAACTATTATCGCTGGAAATGTTGTTACAGCAGATATGACACAGGAATTAATACTTGCAGGTGCAGACATTGTAAAAGTTGGAATTGGACCTGGAAGTGTATGTACAACTCGTATTCAAACAGGCGTTGGTTATCCTCAATTAAGTGCTGTTATTGAATGTGCTGATGCGGCTCATGGTTTAGGCGCACACATTATAGCTGATGGTGGATGCACTTGCCCAGGTGATGTTGCAAAAGCCTTCGGTGGTGGTGCAGATTTTGTAATGCTTGGTGGAATGTTTGCTGGCCACGATGAGGGCGGTGGAAAAATAATAAAAAAAAACGGTTCAAAAGTTATCGAGTTTTATGGCTCAAGCTCAGAGACAGCTTTAAACAAACACTATGGTGGCCATGCTGATTATAGAAGCAGCGAAGGTAAAAAAGTTCAACTACAATATAGAGGAAAAATTAAGGATACAGTTTTAAATATTTTAGGTGGATTGAGAAGTAGTTGCACGTATGTAGGCGCGCCTTCTTTGAAACAATTAAGCAAGTGCACAACATTTGTAAGAGTAAATCAACAATATAACGATACATTTGAGTAAATTTTACAACTTTAAATTCTTTCAAAAATACTTATATAAACTTTAATATGGCAAAACACTCTAAAGTACTAATTCTTGGATCAGGTCCCGCTGGATACACAGCTGCAATATACGCGGCAAGAGCGATGCTAAAACCGATTCTTGTTTTTGGCTCAGAACCAGGTGGTCAACTAACTACCACAACTGATGTAGAAAACTTCCCAGGATACTCAAAAGTAATTCAAGGACCGTGGTTAATGGAAGAAATGAAAGGTCAAGCAAAAGCT
Source organism: uncultured Pelagibacteraceae bacterium (assembly GCA_902623915.1). GTDB lineage: Bacteria > Pseudomonadota > Alphaproteobacteria > Pelagibacterales > Pelagibacteraceae > Anoxypelagibacter. Next base: position 16,284 of record CACNVM010000008.1, read on the forward strand.
GTTGGTACAGAAATGATACAAGATCATATAAAAAAAGTTGATCTATCAAAAAAACCTTTTGAAGCTATTGGAGATAGTGGTCAAGTTTATAGTGCAGATAGTTTTATTATTTCTACAGGAGCTCAGGCAAGGTGGTTAAATTTAAAATCAGAACAAGAATTTAGAGGGTTTGGTGTTTCAGCATGCGCGACATGCGATGGTTTCTTTTTTAAAGAAAAAGAAGTTGCTGTTGTTGGAGGTGGAAATGCTGCCGTAGAAGAAGCAATGTTTTTGACGAAGTTTGCCTCAAAAGTTAAACTAATTCATAGAAGAAATGAATTAAGGGCAGAAAAAATGCTCCAAGCAAAATTAAAAGCAAATAAAAAAATTGAAATTATCTGGGATAGCGTTGTTGAGGATGTTATCGGGGACACTAATCCAAAATCAGTCAAAGCTATCAAAATTAAAAATGTAAAAACTAATAAAACTACCGAATTGAAAGTTGACGGACTTTTTATAGCAATAGGTCATGACCCAGCTACTTCGCTTTTCAAGGGTCAATTAAATATGGATAAAGAGGGATATATTATAACTAATCCTGACTCTACAATAACTAATGTGCCAGGAGTTTTTGCAGCTGGCGATGTTAAGGATAAAATATTCAGGCAGGCTGTCACTGCGGCTGGAATGGGTTGTATGGCTGCACTTGAGGCTGAAAAACATTTGTCTTCAAAATGAGTGGAAAAATATTACTTACCGGCATAAGTGGATGGATTGCAAAACACACTGCTATAGAATTATTAAATTCTGGTTACGAAGTTTTAGGTACAGTAAGAAATAAAAATTTAATTGAACAAACGAAAGAAACTATAGGTAAATATGCCTCGATCGATAAATTATCATTTGTTGAATTAGATCTTGTTAAAGATGATGGATGGGATGAAGCAGCAAAGGGATGTAAATATATATTTCACATTGCCTCACCTTTTCCCATGAAAGTTTCCAGAAATAGAGAAAGTCTATTACCTCCTGCTGTTGATGGAACTTTAAGAGTTTTAAAAGCAGGAGTAAATGCAGGTGTAGAACAAATAATAAAAACCTCTTCAATCGTTGCAATGTTTAGAAAACCCAACAGAAGTAATCCTTACACATTTGGAGAAAATGATTGGACTGATGAAAATTGGGTAGAAGGTGTGAATGACTATTTCTTGTCAAAAACAAAAGCAGAAAAATCAGCTTGGGAGTTTATGGAGAGTAAAGGATTAAGAAATAAATTAACTTGTATTTGTCCTGGTGGAGTTTTTGGGGATGCTTTAGATAAGAAAGGAGGTACATCAATAGAATATGTTAGACAATTTATGGCAGGTAAATTTCCAGGTGCACCTAAATTTGCAGTTTTAATTTCTGATGTTAAAGATATCGCAAAAGCACATGTTGCTTGTATTGGAAATAATAAAATCGGCGGAAGGAGATTAATTGTTGGGAAAGAAGTAAAAAAACTAGTTGAGTTATCTCAAATAATGGCTGAAGCAATGCCTGAGTATGCAAAAAAACTTCCCAAAAAAGAACTTCCAAATTTCATGGTAAAATTAATAAGCTATATAGACTCAAGTGCTAAAATGATGATACCCGATCTTGGAATTTTAATGCAAACCGATACTGCTTATGCAGAAGAATTATTAGGTTTTAAATTTAAACCTGCAAAAGATTGTATGATTGAGAATGCTAAATCAGTCGTAAAACTTGGATTAGTTTAAACTTTCACAAAACGATTTTATTCTATCTAAAGCTTTTTTAAGATTTTCCATGGATGTAGCATAAGAAATTCTGAAATATCCATCCAAACCAAATGCAGATCCCTGAACTACGGCTACTTGAGCTTTTTCAAGTAATTTTTCTACAAATTCTTTATCTGTTTTTAATTTTGTCTTTTTTCCTAACAACTTTTTACAATTTGGAAAAACATAAAAAGCTCCGCTTGGTTTCAAGCAACTTAAACCATTAATACTATTTAAAGTATCAACAACGTAATCCCTTCTCTCCTTAAAAGAGTCAGATCTTGTTTTTATAAAATCTTGAGTTCCATTCAAAGCTTCTACTGCTGCTGCCTGACTAATCGATGATGGATTTGTTGTTGATTGGGATTGAATTTTTGCTACAGCTTTAATTATGTCTTTCGGACCAGCTCCATACCCTATTCTCCATCCAGTCATAGAGTAAGATTTACTTACACCGTTCATTGTTAATGTTCTGTCTTTTAAAGCTTTAATTTGGGCAATAGTGAAAAATTTAAAATCATCATATGTAATATGCTCATAGATATCATCACTAAGTATATAAACATTTTTATTTTTTATTAATATTTTCGATAATTCTTCTATCTCATTCCTTGTGTAACAAGATCCAGTTGGATTTGACGGTGAATTTATAATTAACCATTTAGTTTTTTTTCCAATAGCTTTTTTTAATTCATCTGGTGTTATTTTGAATTCATTTTTTTCTGAGCACTTTACTATTTTGGGTTTGCCGCCAGCTAATAAAACCATATCAGGATAAGATACCCAATAAGGTGCTGGGATAATGACTTCGTCTCCTGGATTGAGGGTTGCCATAAAAACGTTATATAAAACTTGTTTTCCTCCCGTACCAACCGAAATTTGATCTAATTCGTAAGACAAATTATTTTCTCTTGTAAATTTCCCTTGGATCGCCTTTTTGAGTTTAGGTGTACCATCCACCGCTGTATACTTTGTTTCTCCTCTTTTAATTGCTTCGATAGCAGCATCTTTAATGTTATCTGGAGTGTCAAAATCAGGCTCGCCTGCACCTAAACCTATTACATCTTTACCAGCTGCCCTCATTTCCCTTGCTTTTGAGGTAACCGCTATGGTTGGTGAGGGTTTAATTCGCTTTAAATTATTGGAAACTATGCTCATTGAAATTTATAATATTTTGTTATTATTAACACAAAATGCAAAATACATACCAAGAAAAAATAGATAATTTAGAGGCTAATAACTCTCCTGTGAGGAAAAAACTTGAGGGTGGAATAAGGTTTAAAATAAAAAGTAATTTTCAACCTGCCGGGGATCAACCTGAGGCAATTAAAAAGATACTTAAAAATTTAAAAGATAAACAGAGCGAACAGGTTCTGCTTGGTGTCACTGGATCTGGAAAAACCTTTACTATGGCAAAAGTAATAGAATCTGCAAATCGACCTGCCTTAGTTTTAGCACCAAATAAAACTTTAGCTGCGCAATTATACGGCGAAATGAAAAGTTTTTTTCCAGACAATGCTGTTGAGTATTTTGTCTCATATTATGATTATTATACTCCAGAAGCATATGTTCCAAGATCAGATACATATATTGAAAAAGAAGCTTCTATAAATGAACAAATAGATAGGATGAGGCATTCAGCAACAAGATCTTTGCTTGAACGTGATGATGTAATTATTGTGGCTAGTGTTTCTTGTATTTATGGACTTGGTTCGGTTGAGGCTTATAGCAAGATGACATTGGCATTAAAAAAGAATTATGAATATGAAAGAGACGAAATTATAAAAACATTTGTTAATTTACAATATAAGAGAAATGACCAAAATTTTTTTAGAGGTACTTTTAGAGTTAGAGGAGAAAATTTAGAAATATTCCCATCGCATTTAGAGGACAGAGCTTGGAGATTGAGTTTAAACGGAAATAAACTTGAAAAAATAGAAGAATTTGATCCTTTAACAGGAGACAAAACAAATGATTTTGCAGTAATAAAATTATATGCTAACAGCCACTACATAACTCCAAAACCAACAATTGATCAAGCTATCAAAGAAATTAAAAAAGAATTGGAAGTTACTCTAGAAGATCATAAGGCAAATAATAAACTTCTAGAAGCTCAAAGGTTGAGGGAGAGAACAAAATTTGATCTTGAAATGATTGAAGCAACTGGAACCTGTGCGGGTATTGAAAATTATTCAAGATTTCTTTCTGGAAGAAATAAAGGGGAGCCCCCACCTACTCTCTTCGAATATTTTCCTGACAATACTATTATATTTGTAGATGAAAGCCACGTAACTGTGCCTCAATTAAATGGTATGTACAAAGGTGATCACACGAGAAAAAAAACACTTGCAGAGTATGGTTTCAGATTACCTTCATGTATGGATAATAGACCATTAAAGTTTGAAGAGTGGGATGCTATGAGAACGCAAACAGTTTTTGTATCTGCAACCCCTGGTCCTTGGGAACTAAAACAAACTCAAAATAAATATATAGATCAAGTTATAAGACCAACAGGTTTAATTGATCCACCTGTTGAAATACGACCTGCAAAAACTCAGGTAGATGACTTGTTCCATGAGTCTAAAAAAGTTATTGATAAAGGATATAGAATTCTAGTAACAACTCTTACAAAGAAAATGGCAGAAGATTTAACAGAATATCTTCACGAAAACGGTTTGAAAGTAAGATATATGCACTCAGACATAGACACACTTGAGAGAATTGAAATCATCAGGGATTTACGAATGGGTGTTTTTGATATTTTGGTTGGTATAAATCTATTAAGAGAAGGGTTAGATATACCAGAATGTGCTTTAGTTGCAATTTTGGACGCTGACAAAGAAGGTTTTTTAAGATCAGAAACCTCACTAATTCAAACTATAGGTAGAGCTGCTAGAAATGTAGATGGCAAAGTAATTCTTTATGCGGACAAAGTAACAAAAAGTATCGATAAAGCTATAAAAGAGACAGATAGGAGAAGAGGTAGACAGGTAGAATATAATAAAAAAAATAATATAAGCGCAGAGTCGGTTAAGAAGGAGATTACCGATATTTTAGAATCTGTTTACGAAAAAGATTATGTAAAAATTAGTGAAGGTTCAAATGTTGGTGGAAACTTAAAAAAACATCTAAAAGCACTAAATAAAAAAATGAAAGAGTCTGCATCAAATTTAGAGTTTGAAGAAGCAGCAAAAATTAGAGATGAAATTAGAAAATTGGAGACAAATGAACTTGAGATTAACTTGAATCCAAAAATTTCACAGTATAATTTAAACAAAAAGGTTTATCCTCAAGGTAGATCTAAGATGGGAATGCCGGGCACTAAGCCAAGAAAATCTATAAAAAAATGGAAGCCAAAAAAATAATTATAACTGGTGGCGCTACTAGAATTGGTTCAGCTATAGCTAAGAGTTTAGCTGGATATGATGTTGATATTGTAATTCATTTTAATAAATCAAGAAAATCAGCATTGCAATTGAAGATGGAGCTAGAAGAAATAGGCACTAAAGTTTTTTTGATTAAGGCTGACCTTAGTAATACTAATCAGACTAAGAAAATAGTCCCGTTTGCTTATAAAAAAATGAAGGGTTTAGATTGTTTAATTAACAATGCATCTCTGTTTGAAAAAGATGATTTAGAAAATTTTAGTGATAAAAGCTTTTCAAAACATTTAGATATAAATTTAAAAGCACCTGCGTTTTTAATTAAAGACTTTAAAAGATACGTAAAAAATAAAGAGGCAAACATTATAAATATTATTGATCAAAGAGTTAAAAAACTCACTCCTTTCTTTTTTTCATATACTTTAAGTAAAGCTGCACTTGCAACACTTACAACTACTACTGCCATGAAACTTGCTCCTAATATTAGAGTAAATGGAATTTCGCCAGGTCCAACTTTAAAAAATAAGAGACAGTCTGAAAAACATTTTAAAGCTCAATGGAGATCTACAATTCTTCAAAAGCAAGTTGATTTAAAAAATATTTGTGCATCGGTTAAATATTTTATTGAAAATAATAATATTACAGGTCAAATAGTTAGTGTAGATAGTGGGCAAAGTTTAGCGTGGAAAACACCCGATATAATTAACTCAAAAGAATGAAAATAATTAAATTTAAACAAAAAAGATCTTATAATTATAAAAGAAAAATTCTAATAAAGGATCTGGTTTTAAAGATGCTTGTAGGAATTCATAATTTTGAAAAAAAGAAAAAGCAAAGGGTGAGATTTAATCTAGTTATCAATATTGATCAAAATTTAATTCCAAATGATAAAGATCTAAAAAGCATTGTAAACTATGAACAGGTAATTAAAACTATTATGAGGATTACATCGAGAAGACATTATCCACTTCTTGAAACTTTAGCTGAAAAAATATTCTCAAAACTTTTTGAAAATTTAAGAATAAAAAAAATTCTTTTAAGAATTGAAAAATTAGATGTGATAAAGAATACTTCTTCTGTAGGGATAGAGTTAGAAAAGACTAGATCAAATGAGTATTAAAAAAGGTAAAGAAATAATTAGAAAAAAAATCGTAAATCTCACTAATAATCCTGGGGTTTATAAAATGTTAAGTGATAAGAATGAAATTCTTTATGTCGGTAAAGCCAAAAATATTCCTAATCGACTAAAAAGCTATGTCTCGGATAGTCACCTTCCAATCCGAACAGAAAGAATGCTCTCGCTTACAAGAAAACTTGAAACTACAACAACAACTAATGAGAGTGAGGCTCTATTATTAGAGGCTAATCTCATAAAAAAGCATAAACCAAGATTCAATATTTTGCTAAGAGACGACAAATCATTCCCTTACATATTTATTGGTCAAAAAGATAAATGGCCACAATTAACTAAATTGAGAGGAAAAAAAAATAGAGATGGTTATTATTTTGGACCTTTTGCATCTGTAGGATCAGCAAACTGGACAATTAAAATCCTTCAAAAAATTTTTTTGTTAAGGGTTTGCGATGATACAGTTTTTAAAAATAGAGATAGAGCATGTATTTTGTACCAAATAAGAAGATGTTCTGCTCCATGTGTGGGTAAAATAGAAGAGAAAAACTATAAAAATTTAGTGGGTGATGCAGTTGACTTTATTTCTGGTAAATCACAAAGAATTCAAAAAAATTTATCATCAGAAATGGAGAAAGCGAGCGAAGACTTAGATTACGAAAAGGCTGCTATTCTCAGAGATAGAATAAAAGCACTAACTCAAATTCAATCTTCCCAAAAAATAAATCAAACTAACCTTAAAGAAGCAGACGTTGTATCGGTTTTTAAAGAGTCTGGCAAAACTTGTGTTCAGGTTTTCTTTTTTAGATCAAAACAAAATTGGGGTAATCAAGCTTATTTTCCTAAGCATGATCCTGACGAAAAGGAAGAAAAAATTTTATCTTCTTTTTTAAGTCAATTTTATGAAAACAAAACAGTGCCAAAACTTGTACTTTTAAATATTGAAATTAATGAAAAAACTTTATTAGAAAAGACATTTTCTATTAGAGAAAAAAAAGAAATAGTAATTAAAAAAGCTACGACAAAAGATGAAAAAATTGTCTCAGAAATGGCCCAAAAAAATGCTAAACAGGCATTAACTCAAAAAATTTTAGAAACTGAGAGTAATTCAAAACTGATAGACAACCTAGCTGATAAATTTAATTTAAATTTCAACGTAAATCTTATTGAAGTCTATGATAACAGCCATGTGCAAGGATCAGATGCAGTTGGTGCCCTTATTACTTTTGGTAAAGAGGGATTTGTCAAAAAAAGATATAGAAAGTTTAATATTAAATCAGATGCAGTTAAAGGTGATGACTATGGCATGATGAAAGAGGTTTTGAGCAGGAGATTTGTAAGAGCACTTAAAGATGAAAATACAAATATGACTTTACCAGACTTAATACTAATAGACGGTGGTAAAGGTCAATATTCCGTAAGTAGAGAAACCCTAAATGACCTTGGTCTTCACGAATTACCTATTATTGCAATTGCGAAAGGCAAAAACAGAAATGCGGGTGAAGAAACCTTTTTTCATCAAAATAAAGTTATTAAATTTAAAAAAAATGACCCTACTCTATTCTTTTTACAAAGGCTCAGAGATGAAGCGCATAGATTTGCTATAAGTACCCACAGAGCAAAAAGAAGAAAAAATCTCAGTAAATCATTACTTGATCAAATCTCAGGGATAGGTAGAAATAGAAAAAGAGCCTTGCTAAATCACTTTGGTTCTGCAAAATCAGTTGAGTCAGCAAGTTTTGAAGATTTAAAGTCTGTGGAAGGAATTGAGGAAAAAGTTGCTCAAAAAATTCACGATTTTTTCCACGATAATTAATTATGAAAATTAAAATTCCTAATATATTAACAATCGGCAGAATTATAATTGTTCCTATTTTCGTTCTTAGTTTTTATATTCCAGGCATTGTTGGTGATTTGGTGCCCTTTTTTCTCTTTGCTGTAGCAAGTTTTACAGATTATTTAGATGGCTTACTTGCTAGACTTTACAAAGAGGAGTCTAAACTGGGTGAATTACTTGATCCTATCGCAGATAAAATTTTAGTTGCGGCTGCTTTAGTGTTGTTAATTATGAATGGGATCATAAAAAATCTTGAGGTAATTGCAGCAATTATAATTTTGACAAGAGAAATTTTAATTTCTGGATTAAGAGAGTTTTTAGCAAAAAGAAAAGAATTAAATTTACCAGTATCTAGTTTATCTAAATTCAAAACTTTTATTCAAATGTTTTCTATTGCTATTCTTTTAACAGGAGAAACAGGAAATAAGATTATAAACTTTCAAGATTACAATGCTCAGACAATTGGTATTATTTTGCTATGGATTGCAGCATTTTTAACTTTATATACTGGATATGACTATTTGAGAAAAGGAATCGTGACCGCGATTAACGATGACGAAAATAATTTATGAGTTTATCTGAAATTAATAAAAGAGAAAAAGATTTTCATAACAAACTACATTTATCTGAAGAGCTCAAAAGAGAGAAACAGGGAAAGTTTTATAAGGCACTGTATGGATTGTATAGCGATTTTTTAAATATTCTAAAAGATGAAACCAAAGCAAAATATGTGTTGGACTTTGGTTGTGGTACAGGAAATTTTACAGAAAAAGTTATTAATTTTAATCCAAAAAAAATAGTAGCGGTAGATATATCGGAAGAGGCAATAAAAAAAGCAAAAAATAACTCCAACCAAAATAGTAAAAATATTGAATATAGAGTTGAGAATTGTGAAGATTTAAGTTTGAATTCAGATTCTTTTGATATTGCTTACGGTAGTGGCATACTTCACCATTTAAACTTAAATAAATCTTTATCTGAATTAAAAAGGATACTTAAAAAGGATGGTAAAATAATATTTATTGAACCTATGGCTACAAACCCTATTATAAATCTTTATAGAAAATTTACACCAAATGCTAGAACTTCTGACGAGCATCCTTTTAAGTTAAGTGATATAGAATTTATTAAAAGTTTATTTGCTAATGTTGAAGTAAAATATTATGGATTTCTTACTTTAGTTTGTTTTTTATTTTACAAGGAGCCAGAAAAATCAAATCTATTTCAGATTTTAAAGAAAATGGACGAAAAAATTTTAAATTCAAGATATTTTAAATTTCTTGCTTGGTCAGTTTTAATAAAAGCAAAAAAAAGTTAAGCAGCTACCTTTTTTCTTACTAAATTAATATAACTTTCAGATAAATTCTTTATAAGATCACAGACTATAAATTTATAATTATCTATTTGAGATACAGGTGTTATCTCTGCAGCTGTGCCTGTTAAAAAACATCCAGCAAAATTTGACATTTCTTCAGGTTTAATTTTTCTTTCTATAATTTTAATACCCTTGGACTTGGCTATACTGATTACACATTGTCTTGTTATTCCATCTAAAAAAGAGTCTGGTACTGGAGTATGAAGTGAACCATCCTTGTCTTTAAAAAAAATATTTGCACCAGTTGCCTCGGCAATATTTCCTTGATGATCTAACATAAGTGCATCAGAATATCCCTTGCTCTCAGCTTCATGCTTGGACAAAGTACATATCATATAAAGACCTGCGGCTTTGGTATCCCATGGAACCGAATTTGGTGGCGGCCGTCTCCATGATGAGGTTTGAAGTTTAATTCCTTCGAGTTTTAATTTTGGGTCGAAATATGATCCCCATTCCCACGCAGCAATAGCAACATGTATTTTATTTTTTTGTGCTGAAATTGCCATCATTTCACTTCCTCTCCAAACAACAGGCCTTACATAGCCATTTTTGATTTTTTGTATCCTAATAATTTCATTAGACGCATCATTAATTTCTTTTTCACTATAGGGTATTTTTATTCCCATTCTTTTGGCTGAGTAAAATAATCGGCTTGTATGATCTTGAAGTTTGAAAATTTCACCCTCGTAAATTCTTTCGCCCTCAAAAACACAACTAGCGTAATGTAAGCCATGATTTAATAAGTGAACTTTTGCGTTAGTCCAATTAACTAATTCTCCATTAAACCAAATTTTTCCAGATCTTTTGTCGTAAGGAATTGTTTCCATTAAGTATAAATTAAATAATTTTTTTCTAACAAAAAAGTATATTTGTTGATAAAATATGTCAACATATCTGACCAAAATATGAAAGATTTACTCTATTTAAAGGATGAACAGATAAAAGATTGCATACAATTACTCTTGTACGCATACAGGGAAACGTTTTCTGACCCCTTAGAAATTTTAAAAAAAAACTCACTAGGTGCAGCACATTATCGGACACTTCACTTAATTGAGAGAAACGAAGGCATTAATGTTAATGAATTATTAATAAAATTAAAAATAACTAAACAAAGCCTAAATAGAGTTTTGAAAGAATTAAAAAGATTAAAAATAATTAAACAAGTGAGGGATAAAAATGACACAAGAAGGAAATTACTTTATTTAGATCAGAACGGTAGAAAATTTTATCAACAAGTTTTTGAAAGTCAAAAGAAAAGAATTTTTAATGCACTAAAACATTCAGACTCAGATTCTGTCATAAAATTCAAAGAGGTCTTAAAAAAAATCATAAATGGAAAAAAATAAATATCATATTTTGGTAGTTGATGATGACGATAAAATAAGATCGCTTATTAAACAGTATCTTGTTGAAAAGGGTTTTTTAATATCTACAGCTGGCAACGCTGAGAATGCAAAAAAGATGATAGAAATATTTAATTTTAATTTGATAATTTTAGATGTGATGATGCCTGGTCAAAGCGGATATGATCTCACTAAGGAGCTAAAGGAGTCTAAGAATATTCCAATAATATTATTGACCGCTAAAGGTGAAGTTGAAAATAGAATTCATGGTTTAGAACTTGGTGCGGATGATTATCTTGGAAAACCTTTCGATCCTAAAGAACTTTTATTAAGGGTCAAAAATGTAATAAAAATGAACCTTGATCCAAATAAAGTTCTTTCAAGTAAAATTGGTGAGGCAGAGTTAAATTTAAATAGAATGATCATCAAGCTAAAAAATAAAGTAAAAAAAATTAATTTATCTGAAAAAAAAGTTTTAACAAAAATGCTATCATCACCAGGGAAAATTTTTTCTAGATTAGAAATCGGTAAAATTGCCAATATAACCAAAGAACGTTCAATAGATGTAATGATAACTAGATTAAGAAAAAAAATTGAACTAGATCCAAAAAATCCAAAGTTTTTACAAACAATAAGAGGTTCAGGATATGTTTTATGGGTTAAATAATTTTATTAAAAAAATATTTCCTAAGAGATTATTTTATAGGGCTTTAATAATAGTTGCAGCACCGGTAATAATTCTTCAAATAATAATTAGTATAGTTTTTTTTGATAGTATTTGGATAAAAGCTAACAAAGGAATGACAAGATCTTTGGTAAGTGAGATAGAAACGTTATTTGATGTTTATAAGTCTAATCAGACTAAAGAAAATATAAAACAAATTACTGATCTTTACAAAAAAAATTTTGATTTTGTAATTAATATTAAATCTGATGAATTGCTCCCAGATACAAGATCAGATAGGCGTTTTAGTCCAATGGACAGATCACTTCGAAGAGAAATGAAAAGCACGTTTCAAAATAATTTTTGGTTTGATACCGTTACCTATATAGATTTAGTTGATCTAAGAATAAAAACAAATAACGAAGTTATTCAAATATTCTTCCCAAAAGATAAGATTGCTCCTTCATCTGTCAGAGTTTTTGTCCTTTGGTTAACTGTCCCCTCTCTGCTTTTAATCACAATTGCATTAATTTTTTTAAAAAATCAAACAAGACCTCTTGTTAAATTATCTAAGGCTGCAGAAAGATTTGGGAAAGGAGAATTGGTCGATGATTTAAGACCTTCAGGTGCATTAGAAATCAGAAAAGCTACTTATGAATTTGATAGAATGATGAAAAGAATTAATAGACATTTGGCTCAAAGATCTGAAATGTTATCAGGAATAAGTCATGATTTAAGAACTCCTCTCACAAGATTAAAATTACAGTTAGCCATGATGGATAAAAAAGATCTGGCCGAAAAAATGACAAATGACATTGATGAAATGGAAAAAATGTTAAGTGATTATTTACAATATGCAAAATCACAATCTGAAGAAAATTCAAAAAAAATTAATTTAAGCAATATGATCACTGAAATACTTAAAAATTACGATAAAAATAAATATGAATTTAAAAAAAGTGAAATAATAGAAATTGAAGGTAGAGAGAACTTAATAAAAAGATGCATTACAAATATTATTGGAAACGGTCTCGCATATGGTGATAAAATTAAAATTCAAATTAAGAAATCCATTAATGGCGGTATTATTATTATCGAGGATAATGGCCCAGGAATACCCGAAAGTGAATTCTTAAATGTTTTTAAACCTTTTTATAGAATAGATAAAAGTAGAGGGCTAAATAAATCTGGAGTAGGTCTTGGTTTATCAATTTCACAAGACATCGTTAAATCTCATGGGGGAAAGATTACGTTATCAAAAAGTAAAATGGGTGGTTTATTGGTTAAAATTTCTTTACCTTTTTGATTTTTTTTTAAGGTTTGTTATTTCTTTTTGTTGTTTCTCTATTATTTTTTTAAGAACATTGAACTCATCTCTAGTTACTAAATCTAATTTACTTGCGAATTTCTCTTTATTAAATTTTACAGATGTTAAAACTCCCTTAGCAATATCTTGAGAAGTAAGTACCCCTGTTTCGATCAAACCAGATAACATTTTTAAAAGCTTTTCAGAATTATTCATTTAACTCACTTTAAATTATAAGTAATTTAATTTCAATTATGATAAATTAAATTAAAATGATAGTTCATAACTTTGATCCGGTATTTATTGACTTTGGAATAATCGAGATACGTTGGTACTCGCTGGCTTATATATTTGGTATTTTATTTGGGTGGTGGTATGGGAAAAGATTAATAAAAAAACAATTAGAAAAAAAACTAGTCGATATATACAGTCTTAAATATGATGATTTAGTTACGTATATAATTATTGGTGTGATTGTGGGAGGAAGATTAGGTTACGTTTTCTTCTATAATTTTAATTTTTATCTAGAAAACTTATTTGAGATTTTCAAAATATGGAAAGGGGGTATGTCTTTCCATGGTGGTTTTATAGGTGTAGCTTTAAGTATTTTAATATTTTCAAAAAAAAATGATCTAAACCATCGTGTTTATTTTGATAACATTTCTGCTGTTGCTCCTATTGGATTATTTTTGGGAAGGATATCAAATTTTATAAATGGTGAGCTTTATGGTACCGAAACACAAAAACCTTGGGGTGTAGTATTTCCAAAAATTGATGGTTTAATTAGGCATCCATCCCAGATTTATGAAGCTCTCCTTGAGGGAATATTTCTTTTTATAATCTTAAATTTAATTATTTTATTTAGGAGGAATAAGCCTGGCTTAATTTCTGGATTATTTTTAATTTTATATGGTTTTTTTAGGATCATTTGTGAAAATTTTAGAGAGCCTGATAGTCACATTGGTTATATTTTCCAAGATTATAGTGTAGGGACACTATTAAGTTTTGTAATGATATTATTTGGAATATTGTATTCATTAAGGATAATTAATGCAAAGAAGAATTGATAAAAATTTTTTTAAGGATAAATCAATTCCAATTGATTTATTTCTGGATAAAATTCTTTACCATAAAAAACTAGGATATTATCAAAAGAAAAATCCATTTGGAAAAAGAGGTGATTTTGTAACTGCACCAAATATTTCAAATGTTTTTTCTGAAATGATTGCAATCTGGTTTGTGAGTTTTTGGGAAAATTTGAATAGACCTGATAAAATAAACTTTATTGAATTAGGTCCTGGGAATGGTGATTTCGCCTTATCATTAATTAATACAATAAAAAGATTCCCAAATTTATCAAAGGCTACCAAAATTTATTTATATGAGAGAAGTGAAAAACTCATTGGAATTCAGAAGAAAAAAATAAATTCGAGAAAAGTATCATGGATTAAGAATTTTGACCGTATCAATGATGGTCCTGTTATTTTTTTTGGCAATGAGTTTTTAGATGCCTTGCCTATCAAACAGTTTAAAAAAATTAAAAATAATATTTATGAAAAACATGTCTTAATCAAAAATAAAAAAATTAATTTTATTTTGAAAAAAGCTTCAAAGGTCAATATTAAAAAGCTAAGAAATTATAACCTTCTTGATGATGATGGAATTATTGAATATCCTGTATTTGGTTTTAAAGAGCTCGATAAAGTGTGTAGTAAAATAAGGGAGCTAAATGGTGGAGCGCTATTTATTGATTATGGATATTACTCTAAAAAAAATATTGATACTTTACAATCTGTATTTAAGCATAACTTTAATGACTTGAGTAAAAACGTTAGCAACTCAGACGTAACGTCACTAGTAAATTTTGATTTATATAGAAAATACTTTATTAAAAACGACTTATATGTTGAAAAAATTATTACTCAGAGTGAATTTCTTCAAAAAATGGGTATTTTAGAAAGGTATAAAATTTTATCTGACAAAATGAATAATAAAAAGAAAATTAATTTACATTCAAGGATACAGAGGTTGATAAACCCAACAATGATGGGGCAAACTTTTAAAGTAATTTTTACTAAAGACAAAAAATGCAAATTTTCTCTAGCTTTTAGATAATGTTTTACTCTAGTAATTTAAAAAAAATTAACCAAATTAAACATTGTTTTTTTTCAAGAAAGAATGGAAATTCTTTAGGAATTTATAAAAGTCTTAATTGTGGTATTGGCAGTAAAGATAAAAAGGAAATAGTAGAAAAAAATTTATGTGCTGTCGCAAAAAAGCTCGATGTAAAACGTGAAAAATTGGTACTAATGAATCAAACTCACAGTAATAGAGTATCAATTTTAAATAATGAAAATGAAAAACTTAGGGTTAATGCTGATGCGATACTAACAGAAAAAGTAAATTTGGCTTTAGGGGTTTTAACAGCAGATTGTGCTCCGATATTAATTTACGAAATTAAAAAAGAAATTATCGGTTGTATCCATGCAGGATGGAAAGGTGCAATAGGCGGTATAATAGAAAATACTATTGATAAAGTAATTAAAATGGGTGGAAATCCAAAAAGTATAGTCGCTGCAGTAGGTCCCTGTATTAGTCAGAAGAGCTATAATGTAAAAAAAGATTTTTATTTAGAATTTAAAGAAAAAATAGAAAATAGTGATTCTTTTTTTATCAAAAAGGAAAATGACTCATTCCTTTTTGATTTAAGAGCTTTTGTAACAAAAAAATTGAATAAAAATGGTGTTTTGCAAGTGGATAACATTAATTTGGATAGTTTTGCAATGACTGATGAATATTTTAGCCATAGAAGGGCCAAAAAGTTGGGCGAGAATGATTACGGAAGATGTATATCAGTAATTAAGAAAACTGATGTACAAAATTAATTGAAACCCTTATTCATTGGATGTATAAAGTAAATGTCCTAATGAAAATTTTATCAGGAACAAGTAACCCCACACTAAGTAAAAGTATATCGAGGTATCTTAAAACCAAGCTAATTAACACAAATATTAAAAAGTTTGCAGATGGTGAAATCTATGTTGAAATTAATGAGAACATAAGAGGTAACAGCGTTTTTGTTATTCAGTCTAGTGCTACTCCTGCTAATGATAATCTTATGGAGCTTCTTTTATGTATTGATGCTTTAAGAAGATCCTCTGCCAAAAATATTACTGCAGTGATTCCATACTTTGGTTACGCAAGACAAGATAGAAAAGTTGTTCCTAGAACTTCAATTTCAGCAAAACTAGTTTCTAATCTTATAACTAATGCTGGTGCAAACAGAGTTGTCACGGTTGATTTGCATGCGGGACAAATACAAGGTTTTTTTGATATGCCAGTTGATAATTTGTTTACGACTCCATTATTTTCTAGGTACATAAAAAAAAATATCAAAAGTAGAAATTTTATTTGTGTATCACCAGATGCAGGCGCAATTGAGAGAACAAGAGCTTTAGCAACAAAAATTAATGCTGACTTGGCAATTATAGATAAGAGAAGACCAGAGCCAGGAAAATCAAAAGTTATGAATATTATTGGAAATGTAAAAGGTAAAGATTGTATAATCATAGATGATATAATTGATAGTGGAGGGACTATCATAAATGCAGCCGATGCCCTTATGAAAAAAGGTGCAAAAAGTGTTTATGTATTTATTTCACACGCGGTACTAAGTGGAAACGCTATTAAGAATATTCAAAAATCAAAAATTAAGAAATTAATTATTACAGATACAATCGATAATACAAAAAAAATTAATAAATCTAATAAAATACAAGTTTTATCTATAGCGCAGCTTATGGCTGAGGCTATAAAAAGGATTTCAAATTCAACATCAGTATCTAGCCTATTCAATTAGCGCTTGTTTTATTTCAAAGTTGGGTTATAAATTGCTGTTTCAAATGACAAATAATTTAAAAGCGACTAAAAGAGAGTCAAAAACATCTGGAGATTTGAATAACCTTCGATCAAAAGGATTTATTCCGGCGATTCTGTACGGTGGAAATAACCCAAGTTTAAAAATAAGTATTGATGAGAAACTTTTAAACAAAGTTTTTAGTTCTGACTCATTTCTTTCAACTGTAATAGATTTAAATATAGATGGACAAACTGAGAAAGTAATTCCACGAGATATTTCCTATCATGTAATTTCTGATAAACCTATACATATAGATTTTATGAGAATAACCAAAGGTTCAAAAATAATTTTACAAATACCTGTTATTTTTAAAAATAATAAAGATTGCCCAGGATTAAAAAGTGGAGGTGTATTAAACATTGTACGAAGGAAAGTGGAATTAAGTTGCTCAGCAGAAAATATTCCTGAAAATATTATTGTAGATTTAGCTAATCTTGAAATTGGAGCGAGTATAAAAATTTCATCAGTAAAGCTTCCAGAAAATGCTCAACCAACAATCACTGATAGAGATTTTGTAGTAGCAACTATTGCTGCTCCGACAATCGTCAAAGAGCCTGAAAAACCTGCGGAAGATGTTCCTGCAGAAGGAACTGAGGGCGAAGCTGCTGCTGCAGAAGGTGGAGAAACAGCAGTCCCTTCTAAAGAGGGTGATGCAGCCAAAAAAGAAGACAAAGGTAAAGACGCTGCTGGTGATAAAAAGCCTGCTAGTGAAAAAAAACAAGAAAAAAAATAAATCAATATGTTATTATTAGTAGGTTTAGGAAACCCGGGTCCAAATTACGATAACAACAGACACAATATTGGATTTAAAGTTATTGACGCAATCAATCAACAATTTAGTCTTTCAAAACAAAAACCAAAGTTCAAAGGTCTTCTTACAACTGGAAATATTGACAATAAAAAAGTTTACGCAATAAAACCATTAACATTTATGAACAACTCAGGAACTTGTATTAAAGAGTTAATAGAATATTTTAAAATAGATGCGAAGAATGTTTTTGTTTTTCATGATGACCTAGACATAGACCTTGGTAAAGTAAAAGCAAAATTCGGTGGAAGTAGTGCAGGTCATCACGGTATAGAATCAATAGATAAATCAATTGGGAAAGACTACTCAAGAGTAAGAATAGGAATTGGCCATCCAAAAAATGGAAAAAAAGTTGACACACATGTTCTTGAGGACTTTAGTGAAAACGAGGAAGATAGAATTAAAGATATAACCGAAAATATTGTAAAACTTATTCCAACTTTAATTGAAAAAAAAATTGATATTTTTTCTAGTAAGGTGAACGAAAATCTTAATGGGATTTAAATGTGGAATAGTTGGATTGCCAAATGTTGGTAAGTCAACTTTGTTTAATGCCTTAACATCCTCTAAGAATGCACAAGCCGCAAATTTTCCTTTTTGCACAATAGACCCTAACATTGGGATTGTTGATGTTCCGGACGATAGACTTGATATTCTGCACAAATTGTCCAAATCCAAAAAAAAAATTAGTACAAACATTACATTTGTTGATATTGCTGGTCTAGTAAAAGGAGCATCCAAAGGAGAAGGTTTGGGTAATAAGTTTTTATCACATATTAGAGAAGTTGATGCAATTATTCATCTTGTAAGATGTTTTGACTCAACAAATATTCAGCACGTTAATAAAAAAATTGATCCAATAAGTGATTTGGAAACTATTAAAACAGAAATTTTGCTTTCAGATATAGGAATATTGGAAAAAAAACTAGAAAGAAATGCAAAAAAAAAGATGTCAGATAAAGAGATAATATTATTAAAGGAGGTTTTAAAAAAGTTAAACAACGGTGATGATATTAAAGAATATAACAACTATAAAAATTATAGTATTTTAAGGGATATAGGCTTAATATCTATCAAACCATATATAGTAGTTTGTAATGTTGATGAGGAAAATGTATCCAAAGGAAATAGTTACACTAGAGTATTAAAAGAAAAACTCCCCAATGAAAAATTAGTCATAATTTGTGCAGATATAGAAGATCAAATTACTGAACTAAAATCAGATGAAAAAGATTTATATATGAAAAATATTGGTTTAGAAAAGACTGGACTTAATAAACTAATAAATACTGGTTACGATTTACTAAATTTAAATACTTTTTTCACTTCTGGCCCTGAGGAAACAAGAGCATGGACTATCAAAAAAAATACATTGGCGCCCCAGGCTGCTGCGGTTATACACACCGATTTTGAGAAAAAATTTATAAGAGCAGAAGCAGTTTCCTTCGAAGAATTTAAAAAGTACGGAAGTATTGAAAAAGCTAAAGAAAGTGGAAAACTTAGATTAGAGGGTAAAGATTATTTAGTAAAAGATGGGGATGTTTTATTTTTCAGAGTCAACCCTTGACCAAATTTTTCTCATACTTAGATAAACAAGCAAACTAAAGATTGTTAAGAAAATTATTACTTTAACGCCCATTTTATGTCTTGTCTCCAAGTGTGGTTCAGCAGTCCATGTTAGAAACGTAGTTACATCCTTT
>CACNVM010000009.1 GCA_902623915.1 uncultured Pelagibacteraceae bacterium
AGCTTATAATATTTTACTAAAATATTATGGTGATAAAGATTTCAATGATCCTAGAAAGAAAATGGCGAAAATGCCTAGTGGCTCAAAATTAATTTTAAACCCAGCCAGTGCCGCACCTGGTTTTATGATCAAAAATGTTATTTGCCTTCCGGGCGTGCCATCAATATTGAAGTCAATGGTTTACAATTTAAAAAAATATTTAAAACCAGGATCAAAAATATATAGCACAAGTATTTCTACAGTTACTGTTGAAAGTAGTATAGCAAGAGAATTGGAGAGGGCTCAAAAAAAATACAAAAAATCTGTAGATATTGGAAGTTATCCATTTTTCAGATTGGGCAAAATAGGTGTTTCAATTGTGATTAGATCATCAAATAAATTTAGATTACAATCTTGCCACAAAACAATTATTAAAATGTTAAATAGAAAAAAAATAAAGATATTTAAAGGTTAATGATGTTATATTTTGCTTTCGGAAGTAATTTAAATCAAAAACAAATGAAAAGGCGATGTAGGGATTCAAAATATATTGGTTGCTACAGTCTTAAAAACTATACACTCGTCTTTAGAAATTATTTTTTAGGTGGTGGTGTAGCTGATGTGCAAAAAAAAAAGAATAGTAGTGTTTTGGGAGCAATATACAAAATTTCAAAAAAAGATGAGAAAGAACTTGATATATATGAGGACTTTCCAAAAACATATATAAAAAAGTATTTTAGATTACTCGGTAAAAAAGTCATGTTTTATTATATGCCAAAAAAAACAAAACCTATTCTTCCAAGCAAAAGGTATCTTAATTTAATTATACAGGGTTATAAAGATTGTGGTTATAGAAATAATTATATAGTGATCTCAAAAAACAAAAAAATAAAAGTAAAATGAAAATATTTGACTGCTTTATGTTTTACGACGAGGAAATGTTGTTAGACATAAGACTAAATATTTTAAATAAATATGTAGATAAATTTATAATTGTCGAAAGTACTTATACCCATAGCGGCAAAGAAAGAAAATTAGTTTTTAATATTAAAAATTTTCAAAAATTTCAAAATAAAATAATTTACCATGTTGTTGACAAGAAACCTAAAGGACTTGAAGAGGCAAATATTTATGACACTGATCATATAAAAGAAAACAAAGTTATTATGAATGCAGTAAGGTTTGAAAACGGTCAAAGACATGCTATTGGCAAGTTATTAAAATTAGCTGAGCCTAATGACCAAATAATAATTTCAGATTTAGATGAAATACCAAATTTAGATAATATAAATTTTTCTCAAATTAAAAGCAAAATAGTTCTATTTAGACAAAAAATGTATTATTATAAATTTAATCTACTATTGGAAAATATGATCTGGTGTGGATCGAAATCTTGTAAAATGAAAGATTTTTTATATCCCCAGTGGCTAAGAGAAATCAAAGATAAAAAATATCCAATTTGGAGACTTGATACACTATTTTCTAAAAAAAAATATAATAACGTTCATTTTGTTGATGATGGTGGTTGGCATTTTACTAATATAAAAACACCTGAGGAAATCGATAAAAAATTAAGATCATATATGCATCACCCAGAATATGATCAAAGTAATATTGGACCAAAAGAGATTGATCAAATGATCAAAGAAAAAAAACCTGTTTATGATTTAATGGCAAACTCTTCAGAAGTAAAAGACAGGAGTAATACTAAATTAAAGGTTACAAGTGTTAATGAATTACCTCACTTTATCAGAATTAACCAAAATAAATATAATCAATGGATTTTAAAAAATTAAAATGAATACTAACGCAATTGTAACCCTTGCTGACTCAAATTATTTTGAATTATTAAATGAATTAATAAATTCAATTAAAAAATATGATGACAGTAAAAATATATCAATATGTGTGTTGGATGCTGGATTAACAAATAAACAAACGGATCTACTTAAAAATAAGGTTTACTCAGTAAAGAAGGCTAAATGGGATATTAAGGTTCCAGGGTACAAAGTTTTAAAAAAGGAATGGTTAAAAAGTCAAGTTTCAAGAGCATTTATTCCTAAATATTTTCCAGAATTTAAAAAATATCTTTGGATAGACTGTGATGCTTGGGTTAATTCCTGGTCAGCAGTTGAACTATATTTTAAAGCTTGTGAAAATGGAAAATTGGGTATTACACAAAGTATTGGTCCAGGTTATCGAATAATGTCAAAAGTTAAATGGTTGCTTGGAAAAGTAGCTATAATTAAATCACAAAATTATAAACACGCTAAAGCATCTGGAATTGGAGATGAAATTTCTAGAAAACTAGCATTTGCACCACATATTAATATCGGTGTTTTTTCTTTAGAAAAAAATTCTAAATGTTGGGAAGTTTGGCAAAAAAATTTAGAAAAAACTTTATCAAAAGGAAAAGTCTTTGGATCAGAAGGTTTAGCAATTAATATTGCTGTTTATCACGATAATGTACCAGTTGAGTTCCTACCTTTAAAATGCAATTGGATTACAAGTCATTTGTTGCCTAAATACGATATTCAGAATGATACTTTTGTTGAACCTTATCTTCCCAATGACAGAATTGGTATTATTCATTTGGCAGCTGGTCTTTGGAAGAATAATAAAGACATGAGACTAAATAAAGATATTAAAATTGAATTAAAAACACTAGATGGAAAAACAGTTGATAAAAGTCTCAGATTTGGAATTAAATAAATATGGAGATAAAAAATATTTTATTTATAATGGCAGATCAATTGAGATGGGATTACCTTTCATGTTATGGGCACCCACATTTACAAACAAAAAATATTGATGGTCTAGCTAAAAAAGGTGTCTTATTTGAATCTGCTTACGTGCAATCACCAGTTTGTGGTCCATCAAGAGCTTCTTATTATACTGGCAGAACAGTTTTCAGTCACGGTTCAACTTGGAATCAAGTTCCTCTTCCAATTGGAGAGTTAACAATTGGAGACTACTTAAGAAAATCAGGAATAAGAACTGGAATTGTTGGTAAGACACATATGAAGCCTGATACAGAAGGTATGGCACGTCTTGGTATTAATAAAGACACAGAAATTGGTTTGATAGTAAGTGAACCAGGTTTTGAGCCTTATGAAAGAGACGATGGTCTTCACCCAAATAACCATGTTAAAAAATATAAAAAAAAATTATCCTACAATGAATGGCTAAACAAACTTGGTTACGATGGAGATAATCCATGGGACAGTTGGGCTAATTCTGCTGAAGGAAAGAATGGCGAAATACTTAGTGGCTGGAAATTAAGAAACTCAAATAAACCTGCAAGAATTTCTGAAAAACATTCTGAAACTGCTTTCATGACCAATAGAGCCATGGAGTTTATAGAGGACAGTTCTGATAAGCCCTGGTTTTTACATTTATCCTATATCAAACCACATTGGCCTTACATTGCCCCGGCACCATATCACAATATGTTTTCTCAAAATCAGTTTAATCAAGTTCAAAGAAATGAGAAACAAAAAGAAAATATGAATCCAGTTTATAAAGCTTTTGTAGAAACGAGAGTCTCGAAAACTTTTTCAAAAGACGAGGTTAGAAATACAGTTATGTCAGGTTATATGGGATTAATTAAACAAATTGATGATAACCTGGGTAGACTTTTTGATTTTCTTGAAAAAAAAGGAAACATGAAAGACACAATGATAATTTTTACATCTGATCATGGTGATTATCTTGGAGACCATTGGTTAGGAGATAAAGAATTATTTCATGAACAAATAGTAAAAGTTCCAATGATTATTTATGACCCAAGGGAAATGGCCAACAAAACTAGAGGGAAAAAAGAAAAACGTTTTGTCGAGGCAATTGATCTTTTACCCACTTTTCTAGATGCGGTCGGAAGTAAAGAAAGCAAACACAGACTAGAAGGTAATTCTTTAATACCCTTAATAAATGCTGATAAAATTAATAACTGGAAAGATGCGGTATTTAGTGAAATTGATTATTCATTTAATGAAGCTAGAAAGATACTTAATTTAGGAGCTTCAGACGCACGAGGATATATGATTAGAAATAACGAATGGAAATATATTTATTTTAAAAGTTTTCCACCTCAGCTATTTAATTTAAAAAACGATCCAGAGGAATTTGAAGATTTAGGTCAGTCCAAAGATTATTCTAAAGTAAGAAATGAGATGAAAGAGTTATTGCTTAAAAAATTAGTAAGTAGGAAAAATAGAGTTGCAGCTTCTGATGAGTTTGTTTTAAAGGATAGAGATTATACAAAAGAGGACGATATAATGATTGGAGTTTGGTAATCATGAGTAAAGTAGAAATTAGTAAAATTATTGATCCAATACCCGCTTCAGACGGAGCTGGCGTTAAATTAAAAAGAAGTATTGGTGTTGAACCAAACTATTTTGATCCTTTTTTGATGTTAGATGAATTTGGATCAGAAAACAAAGATGACTACGTTGCTGGGTTTCCCGCTCACCCACACAGAGGTATAGAAACAGTTACATATATGTTAGCTGGTGAATTTGAACATAAAGATAGCACCGGAGGAAAAGGACGAATGACTGCAGGCGATGTTCAATGGATGA
This sequence comes from uncultured Pelagibacteraceae bacterium, assembly GCA_902623915.1. Classification (GTDB taxonomy): domain Bacteria; phylum Pseudomonadota; class Alphaproteobacteria; order Pelagibacterales; family Pelagibacteraceae; genus Anoxypelagibacter. Next base: position 4,560 of record CACNVM010000009.1, read on the forward strand.
AAACAGGAAGTGGAATAATTCACTCAGAAATGCCCGCAATGAAAGAAGGTAGACTTCATGGTTTTCAACTTTGGATAAATATGCCAGCAAAATATAAAAAGAATAAACCTGAATATATTTATATAGACTCAAAAAAAATGAGTATTCACAAAGATGAAGACAAACAAGTAAAAGTTATTGCAGGTAAATTTGAAAAAGCAGAAGGACCAGTCAAAAAACACAATGTTGAACCAATATATTTTGATGTTGAATTAAATGAAAATAAATATTTTAAATTTAAATTACCTAAAACACACAATTCATTTATTTATTTGATTGAAGGAGAAATTAAAATCGGTGACAATGAGCATAAACAAACAAAAGATTCTACACTAATATTATTAGATAAAGGCGAGGAATTAAAAGTTTCAGCAACTTCAAAAGCTAAGTTTCTATTGATATCAGGTAAACCAATTGGTGAACAAATTGCTCGAGGTGGACCATTTGTAATGAATACAAAAGCTGAAATTCAGCAAGCTATAGAAGATTATCATAGCGGAACTTTTGTTAAATAAATTATGTGCCCAATTTGTTGGATTAGTGGTTTTATAGCTGCCTTACTTGGAGGCTCAATGATAGCTGTAATAAACCATCCTATTTCGTGGGCAATAAGCATTATTTTGATTATATATGCAGTTTATAAATTCTATGAGTCACGAAAAAAAGGTTTAAAAATGAATGATGAGACAAAAGCTAGGAACAGAAAAACTATTTTTAGATTTATACAAGGTGTTGTACTTGGATCATTTGTTACTGCTGCAGTTTTTTATAGCTTAACTTATAAAGAACACGAAAGAATGCACGATTTATTAGAGCAACACGGTATAGAGAAACACGAACACTAAGACATCATTAAACTTGGAAGAAACAAACATATTGCAGGAAATGCAATTATAAGTGCAAGTCTAATCATATCAGTAAATAAAAAAGGAAGTGTCCCAAACCAAATTGTTTGAAGAGGAGTTTTTTGCATTACACCTTTAATAACAAACAAATTCATTCCAACTGGTGGAGAAATTAAACCAAATTCAACAACTATAACAGCGAATATACCAAACCATATTGGATCTATTCCTGCATCAGCAATTACAGGGTAAAAAACTGGTATTGTTAAAAATAACATAGCAAGAGAATCCATTACTGTTCCAAGCACTAAGTAAATTGCACAAATAACAAGAATTATTCCAACCTGACTTAATTGTAAGTCGTTAATAAAATCAACCACGGTAAAAGGTAATTGTGTAACAGTTATCAAAACATTAAATACTGCAGCACCTACTACTATAAGATAAAGTGCACCAACAGTTTTAATTGTATCCCAGACTGAATTTTTCAACATTTCCAAAGTTAATTGTCGTCTTAAAAAAATAAAAATTAAAACAAGTATCACACCTACCGCAGCACTCTCTGTTGCGGTAAAAAATCCTAAATAAAGTCCGCCCATGATAATTGCAAAAATTAAAAATATTGGAAAAACTTTCCATAAAGCAGCTACTCTTTCTTTAAATGGCATTTTATTTCCGTAACCACCTTGGTCAGGATAAATTAAAAGATAAACACGTATAGCAACCATATAAAGTACAACAGCTATTAAACCTGGTATTAATGCAGCGAAGAAAAGTTTTTGAACGGATTGTTCTGTTAGATAGGCATATATAACTAAAATGACACTTGGCGGGATTATTATTCCTAAAGTCCCACCAGATGCGATCGATCCGCTTATCAATGCATCGCTGTAACCATGTCTTCTCATTTCTGGGGCTGCCATTTGAGACATTGTTGCTGCGGTTGCAATTGAAGAACCACAAATCATTCCAAATCCAGCACAGGCACCAACAGTTGACATTGCAAGGCCACCCTTATAGTGACCAACTATTGCATATGCAGCATCATAAAGATTTCTAGAAAGGTTTGCTCTATTTGCAAGATTACCCATTAAAACAAAGAAAGGTAAAACTGATAAACTATACTTTGATACAGCTTCATATGGTGCCGTTCCTAAAATAAAAAAAGCTTGTTCAAAACCAACTATGAAGCCAAATCCAGTGAAACCTACTATCAGCATAGAAATTCCAATTGGAATATTAAGTGCCATTAAAATTAAAACGGCTAAAAAAGCTAAAGCACCGTTTACTATTGGATCAAAACTCATTTACTATTTCTTTCTTTTATAGATTGAATGAACCAAAGTATTATTGCTAAAACACTCAACCACATTGCTATAGCTGTTGCGAAATAGAACGGATAAAAACTTAATTCCAAATCAATTGTAACTCTCTTGTTTTCAAAAAAAGCAAACGCTTCTTTTGTGGTACCGTATGCAACAAATGACATTATTATTAACATCAAAATAAATCTGAAAATTTTAATAAAAGTTTGTAATTTAGAAATAGCAATGTTTTTTATAAAATCAGCTGATACATGATCATTTAAAAAAAAAGCTCGAGGCATTGCAAGAAATGCAACTAATGCAATACCAAATTCTACAATTTCTATTGTACCTGCAACGGGTGAATTTAAAAAACGTCTTCCAAAAACATCGCAAAAAGTAAGTATAGCTAAAGAGAATAAAATCAGTCCAGATATTATTGCTGCATAGTTAAAAATTTTATTTATTTTAATTTGCATAAGAATATTGTAGCCTAGCAGAGATTAATAGATAAAGGCACATATAATAATTTATGAAATTTGTTTCTTTTTTGCTTAAAGGCCAGCCAAAATTCGGTATTTCTGATGGAAATAATATCACAGATCTAACAGGTAAAATTAAAGGAGCACAGACTTTAAAAGAGCTTATATCGAATAAATCATTACAAGAGGCCAAAGATTTTTCAAAAAAAAATCCAGGAAAAATAAATCATAATGAAATCGAGTACCTGCCAGTAATTCCAAATCCTGGAAAAATAGTTTGTGTTGGCCTTAATTATAGTGAACACGTTAAAGAAACTGGAAGAACCGTAGAACAAAACCCTGTAATTTTTTTAAGAGTTCCTGAAAGTCAAACTGCACACAAACAACCTATTCAAAGACCAAAGGTTTCAGAAAGCTTAGACTACGAGTGTGAGATGGCTGTAATAATGGGTGATGCTGGTAAACACATAAAACCTGAAAACGCTCTTAAACATATAGTGGGTTACTCTTGTTATAATGAATGTACTGTTAGAGAGTGGCAACAACATACAAGACAATTTGGAATGGGTAAAAATTTTGAAAGAACAGGAAGCTTTGGACCTCACATGATTTTAGCTGAGAACATTCCGGACTACACAAAATTATCAATCCAAACTCGTTTAAATGGAACAGTTATGCAAAGTGCAAAGTTGAGCCAACTAATTTTTGATATACCTAGCTTAATTACTTACGTCTCAAAGGCTATACCTTGGAGAGCAGGCGATGTTCTAGTAACAGGAACACCTGGAGGCGTAGGATTTAAGAGAAAACCACCTATTTTCATGAAAGATGGGGACAAAGTTGAGGTAGAGATCTCCGAAATTGGTATACTTTCGAACATAATTAAGGATGAAAAAATCTAAAATTAAAGCTAAGCTTTAAAAATAAATTAATTTATTTGGGGGAAAAATGATTAAGAAAAAACTTATTGGTTTTTTGTTTGGAGTTTTCTCTTTAAGTTTATTTAGCTCAGCATCTGCTACTGAACTTAAATTGGCAACTTTCGAACCACCAAAAGCCTTCATCGCTAGTAAAATACTAGGAGCGTGGGCTGAAAAAGTTAATACGTGTGCAAATGGTAAACTAAATGTAAAAATGTATGCTGGTGGAGTTTTAGGTAGCCCACCTAAGCAATACGACATAGTTACAAAAGGTGTTGCTGATATTTCATGGACTGTTTTAGGTTACATTGGAGGTCAGTTCCCTTTAAGTTCAGTAATAGAACTTCCATTTTTAACAAGAACATCTGCAGCAGGATCAACTGCTTTAAATACATTATATGATGAAGGATATCTTGATAAAGAAATGTCAGGAATTCATTTGATCGGGTTACATTCAAATCCTGGTTATCAAATTCATATGAAAAATACTAAAGTTATGGATCCATCAGACTTTAAAGGAAAAAAAATGAGAGTTCCTAGTAAAATTGCAGGAACTATTCTTAAGACTTTAGGTGCTACTGGAGTAAAAGTTCCAGCGCCTGGAACTTACGAGGCTCTTAATAAAGGCGTCTTAGACGGAACACCTTTCCCTTATACAGCTGTAGGATCGTTTAAATTATTTGAAGTTACGAAATATCACACAGAAGTGAATATCACTAATGCTACTTTTGGATTGATAATGAATAAAGATAAATACAAAAGTTTGGACTCAGTACAAAAAAAATGTATTGATAAGTTTAGTGGTCATGCCTTTAGTGGTTGGGCTTCAAATTTAATTGATAGACAAAATGAAAAAATGAAAGAAGTTGTTGCAAATACTCCAGGTCATGAGATTGCAGTTGCTTCTCCGGCTGTTATTGCTAAGTATAAAAAAATACTTAGACCCATCGAAAAAGATTGGTTAGCAGAAATGAAAGGCAAAGGTCTTGATGGTGCTGGTGTGTTAAAAAGGGCTAGACAAATCATTAAGAAAATAGACGGCTAATAATAAAAAATCTAATGAGCCCGCGTTATCTATAGCGGGCTCATACTTTTTCTAGTATAATAACAACATGGCAGTTTCGGCTTTAAGCTATATAGGTGTTAACTCAGACAAACTTGAGGATTGGTCAGACTATTCTGAAAAATGTTTAGGTATGCAAAAAATTGATAGAGGCAAGAGGTCTTTATCTTTTAGAATGGATGATCATAAACAAAGATTAGCTATTACTGGTGACACTGGAGATAGTTTGGCTTTCGTAGGCTTTGAGGTTGATAAAAAAGATGATCTTCAAATTTATGCGGCTAAGTTAGAGTCTAAAAATATAAAAGTTACTTTAGGTAATTCTTCCTATTCAGACAAAAGATTTGTTCAAGAACTAATTCATTTTAATGATCCACAAGGTAACAGAGTCGAATTAGTTTATAATCCAATGAAAGACACAGAACCATTCAAACCATCAAGACCAATTTCTGGATTCAAAACAGGAGCATTAGGCATGGGTCATGTGGTTTTGCATGTTAAAGATTTTAAAAAAGTGGTTCCTTTTTATAGGGATATTCTTGGTTTCAAAATTAGTGATTACAGTAATACACCAATCTCATTATGTTTTTTTCACATTAATGGTCGTCACCACAGCTTAGCTTTATTTGGTTCAGGAAAAATTGGTTTTCACCATTTTATGGTTGAGTACAATAGTCTCGATGATGTTGGACAAGGTTATGATTTGGTACAATATAAAGACAATGCTATCGCATATACAATGGGTCGTCATACAAATGATTACATGACATCTTTTTATTCCATAACACCTTCCGGTTTTTTTGTAGAAAATGGATGGGGAGGAAGAATTATTGACCCAAGCACATGGAAGTCACATGAAACTTTTGAAGGACCAAGTTTTTGGGGGCACGAAAGGCTTTATCTTCCAGATGATGAAAGGATGAAGTTTAGAAATAAAAGACTTGATACTGCTGCTAAAGGGAAGCAGGCACCATTGTTAGTTGACTGCCCTTGGCTATATTCAAAAATCAATAATAAAAAATAAAAATAATTTTAATTAATGAAACAATACGACGTTATAATTGTAGGCTTAGGTCCAACAGGTGGTACATTAGCAAATTTATTAGCCCTAAATGGCTTTTCAATTCTAATTTTAGAAAGAGAAAAAAATTTATACGCATTACCTAGAGCAGTTCATTTTGACGATGAAATTATGAGAGTTTTTCAAACTATAGGTATCACAAAAAAATTTTTAAAAAATACTATTATCAACAAAGGCACAAAATTTGTTAATTCCGAAGGAAAAATATTACTTGATTGGCCTCGTCCAAAAGCAATAACTGAAAATGGATGGTATCCTAGCTACAGGTTTCACCAACCAGATTTAGAGAGACATCTACGTAATAGACTCAAAACTTTTAAAAAGGTCAGACTCTTGCAAAATACGGAAGTAATCAAAATTAAAAATAACAAAAACTTTGTTGATTTATTTTTCAAAAGAAAAAATAAAACACAAAAGGTTTCTTCAAAGTATGTAATTGGTTGTGATGGAGCAAGATCTACCACAAGAGAACAGATGGGTTCAGTTTTGGATAATTTAGGTTTTACTCAAAAGTGGGCTGTGGTTGACTTAATATTGAGAAAAAATAAAAATAAATTACCAGATAGAACTATTCAATATTCTAACTCAGAAAGACCAGCGACGTATTGTAGAAATGTTGGTAAAAGAAGAAGATGGGAATTTGCTATTCAGGATAATGAAAATGAGAAAGAAATTTTATCTGACGAATACATTTGGAATTTTCTTAAACCTTGGCTTAACGAAAAAGAAGCTTATTTAGAAAGAAAAGCAATTTATATTTTCCAGTCAGCTATAGCTAGAAAGTGGAGAAAAGGTAGAATTTTTATTGCTGGTGATGCTGCACACTTAATGCCACCATTTATGGGACAAGGCATGTGTGCTGGTATAAGAGATGCATCTAATCTCGCTTGGAAAATAAGTTGGTGTATTAATAACAAACACGATGAAAAATTTTTAGATACTTATCAAACAGAAAGATTTTCAAACGCAAAAGAGTATATAGAGACAACAATGAGAATGGGAGAGTTTGTTAATGCAGTAGGGTCTGATAATATTACTGATAATATCTCTTCTGGTCCTGATGGTACAAAAAGTATGCAATCGATTAGACCTAAATTGGGAATTGGTCTTGGAAGTAACAAAGATAAAAACAGGGGTAAAATTTTTCCACAATTAAAAATGAAAAATGGCAAAACATTAGATGAAAAATTCTCAAAATCACCTTTATTACTCACATCGTATAAATTAGCAAAAAAAATTTCTTTAAAAAAAATTCAGTCAATTACAGATAAAGATATTAAGGGTCTTAATAATCTGCTAAAAACTTATAAAGCTAAAGCATTAATTGTTCGTCCAGATAGGTTTATTCTTAAAACATGTAATTCAGTAAATGACTTTAATCGAATAAATTATTTACCGCTTTAACTTTTGTTTCATTATTAGGAGCAATACTTCCATCTGGCATTAAAAAAGAATTTTCAAAACCAACTCTAATTTTGCCACCTAAATTAATCGCAGTTTTAAGACAAGAAATTTCTTCTTTTGCAAATGCACATACTGCCCAGTCCGCATTAAATTCATTTTCTTTTAGTTTTTGAGTAAAAAAAGAAATTTTTTTTGGATCACTTATTTTTCCGGTGTAGTGTCCTATTACAAACATGCACCATACACCATCCTTAGAAATCTTACATTGAGACAAAAGATTTGATAATAGATCTATATCTTCTGGTTCATAACAAATATGTTGAATTTTAGTACCAGCTTCAATTAATTTTTCATAAATTTTTATGTCTTCGCTTTTTGGCAATCTCGATGGAATCATTTCTCTTATACCAATTGAAATACCAGGAGGTAAAACATCGTAAGCAAGTTTTCGCATTTCCCCTGGAGAATATTTTCCAATAGCCTCAGTTGTAATTTGCAAATGCATCTTTGGAACTCTTTTTTGAAGCTCACTTAATGTTTCTTTACATAAACCACTATCTAAAACATGCTCACCATTATTATTTCTGGTATGAAAATGAATCGCCTCTGCTCCAGCTTTAAAACAGGCTTCTCCAGTTTTAACAATTTCATTTATAGTTACAGGTACTGCCACATGATCCTTTTTCATTGGTCTTGCGCCATTGGGTGCAACCATCAATCGTGGTAAATTATCTGGTTTATAAAAATTCACTGCTTGATAAATTCTCGTAAATATTTTTTTTTATAGGAAGAAGTGTTATAACATAAAAATCTTTAAATGGAAAAAAAAGCAAAAATCATAGCCACTTTAGGTCCAGCAATATATAGTGAAAACAAGTTAAAAAAGCTTGTAGATCTTGGTGTAGATGCATTTAGAATTAACTTTAGTCATAACACAAGCGGTATTAATAAGATAGTTTCAAAAATTAGAAAAGTTGAAAAAAAAAATGGAAAAAAATTATCACTTATAGCTGACCTACAAGGTGTAAAACTTAGAATAGGTAAAGTTAAAAATGAGAACCAACAAATCAGATATAATCAACGCTTTATATTTGATGGTAAAAAAATTCCCGGTGACTCAAAAAGAGTAAATTTTCCTCATCCCAAGATAATTAAAAAATTAAAAAAAGGTAATAAGATTTTAATTGATGATGGAAAGTATTTATTCACAGTAATTAGTAAAAAGGGAAATGCAGTGACAACAAAATGTCAGAGCCAAAATTGTATATTAAAAAGTAATAAGAGCTTTCATGTTCCAAATTTAGATATTGTTTTTAATAAATTAACAGGAAAAGATAAAAAAGACATTAAGACTGCAGTTAAACTTGGTTGTAATTGGGTTGCCTTGTCTTATTTGCAAAATGAAAAGCTAATACAAGAAACAAGAAGATTAATAAGGAAAGATATGGGTATAATTTCAAAAATTGAAAATAAACATGCTCTTAAAAATATTGAAAAAATTATCCAAGCGACAGATTCAATCATGATTGCCAGGGGAGATTTAGCAGTTGACATTGGTCATAGCGAAGTTCCAAAAGTTCAATTAAGTCTTATAAAAAAAAGTTCTCAATTTTCAAAATCTGTGATTGTTGCTACTCAAATGTTAGAAAGCATGATTAAAAATACTACAGCAACACGGGCAGAAATAAATGATATCGCAACTGCGATTTTTCAAGGTGCAGATACAGTAATGTTATCAGCAGAGACAGCTATTGGCAAATTTACTACTCAAGCTGTTTCTACTATGACCCAAACTATTAGATCTGCTGAAAAATACAAAAGAGAGCACATAGAAGATTTTAAAAATTCTGTTATTACAAATAAAGATCCGGTAAAATCTATTCTTCGCTCTGTTAAGGATATCGCTTATAATCCAAATGTTAAGGCCATAATAGTTTTTTCTAATTCTGGAAAGTCTGCAAAACTTGTTTCGGCAATGCGTCCTGCTGCAAAAATTGTAACAATTTCACCTAATATAAATGTGAGCAGACAAGTATCAATGCTTTGGGGAGTACAATCTATAAATAGCAGAGATGCAAATGGATGGAAGGATATGATGTCTATTTCTAAGGAAATTGTAAAAAAACTTAAATTTATTAAAAAGAATGACTTTGTAATTATAACAGCAGGTTTACCTTTTGGTAAAGCAGGCATGACTAACATGGTTAGGTTATATAAAGTTGGTTCTTAGAGATAATATTTGTGTGTGATTATAAAAATTATTATAGATGAAGACTTGTAAGCAGAAACGTAAAATAATTTTTTTTTACTTCTTTAAAACTCTTGTGTATTAATATACTAACAATAACAATAAAGATAACGATGTGCCCTCGTGGTGAAATGGTAGACACAAAGGACTTAAAATCCTTGCCCGCAAGGGAGTGCCAGTTCGAGTCTGGCCGAGGGCACCAATAAAATTTAACAATGTCAGAAACCAAAGAGTCCATTTTAATTTTATTTACTGAAAGAAAAAAAGAAACACCAAATACTTTTTTTTATGAAAAAAAATTCAATGATCAATACAAAACAAAAATTATATATATTTCAGATTACCTGAAAACAAACAATTACAATATCGCAAAAAATATTAATGAGGTTATTAACAAAGAAAAAATATCTTTAGTACTATTTCAGGGGGATGGATTATCAATTATGGATATAAAATTTATAAGATTAATTGATAATAAGGTGAAAAAAGGAATCTTTTCTTGGGATGACCCAATGTATCATCATACAAATAGGATAACAGCTTCCGCATGTGACTTCGTATTATCTGGGTGCCCAATATCTGTATTAAAATTTCAAGAACTTGGTTACAAAGCTTTTTTTCTTCCCGTAGAGTCTTCCAGTTCTGTTTTTAAGGATTTAAAAGAAAAAAAAATATATGACGTATTATTTTTTGGAAGACAAAAAAATAATCGATCTAAATATTTAGAATATTTAAAAAAAAATAATATAAAAGTTTTAGAATGCGGACCTTATGATGAAATATCCAATACGTTTGAAAAGCTCAACAAGTTGATTAATCAATCAAAAATTATTTTAAATTTTACCGAACAAGATAACTCAAAGTATAGTTATAACCCTTTGTCTTCTTTCAAATATCAATTTACCTTAAGAGGACGTGTATATTTTATTGGTTTATGCGGAGCACTTTGTATATCAGAATACGATCCATCAGCAGAGTTATTATTTAAAAATAATGAGTTACCTTTTTTTACGAGCGAAAATGAATGTTTATCTTTAATAAGATATTATTTATCTGATGAGTCTAAACTTGCGGAGGCTACAAAAAAATATAACATTAAATGTATGGAGTTTGAGGATAAAATTTATATGAAAAAAACTAAATTATTTATTGATGAAATTTCTAAAACAAAAAACAATTTAATACTGCAATTACCATTTTGGTATGAGTTTTCATGCTTTAAAAAAAGCATTCAAATAAGATTTAGACAGAATCAATTTTTATCCTTTTATGGCCAAGTTTATAACTCATTATTCAAAGACAAATATGAAAATAAAAGATTAATACCAATTATTTTTATTTTAGGAATAATCAGCTCTATAATGTTTTTGATAAAATCTCCATTCTCAAAAAAAAGATATGAAAAAATTTAGTTTTGTTTTTGATAACAGTGATAAAGCAAGATATTTAAAAAAAATTATATCAAAAAAATATAAAAATTTTTCTATTAAAAAGTCTGATGTAATTGTTGTTGCTGGCGGTGACGGCTTTATGCTCAAAACTATTAAAAAACTTTACGAATATAATAAACCCTTTTATGGTGTAAATTGTGGCTCAGTAGGTTTCTTGCTAAATAAATTTACCTCACAAAGAATAATTGAAAGAATTAATAAAGCTAAGCCCACTATGATTTATCCTCTTCAAATAAAAGCAATTAGCAAAGCCAAAAAGATTAATTCACTGTTAGCAATTAATGAATTATCAATTCTACGACAAAGCAAACAAGCATCTTTGATACAAATTAAAATTAACCAAAAAATTCTAATTAAAAAATTGATTGGGGATGGTATATTATTATCTACTCCAGCAGGTAGTACAGCATATAACCTTTCTGTGAACGGTCCAATTTTATTATTAAATTCAAAGAAGCTGGCTATAACACCTATAAGTCCATTCAGACCAAGAAGATGGAAAGGAAAAGTTGTTACTGATAGAGCGCAAATTTTTATAAAAAATTTAGATCCAAAAAAAAGACCCATCGCTGCAGTTGCTGACAATAATGAAATTAGAAATATTATTTCGATTAAGGCATCAGTAAATAAGAAGATTAAATTTAAACTCCTATTTAATACAGGAGAAAGTTTATTAAAGAAGATTAAATCTGAACAAAAAAGAAAAATTGACTAAGTTTATATTATGACCATTTTGGTTTAAATAGCTTTAAAAAGATTTAATTATCTGTTTAACTAAGTAAATGAAAATACTTTGTATTCTATATGATGATCCTAAAGGCGGAATGCCTAAAAGTTATCCAGTATCATCTTTACCAAAATTAGATAAGTATCCTGATGGCATGAAACTTCCAACACCTAGCTCAATAGATTTTACACCAGGTCAATTGCTTGGATGTGTTTCTGGTGAATTAGGTTTAAGAAAATTTTTAGAGTCAAAAGGACATAAATTAGTAGTTACTTCAGATAAAGATGCTAAAGGATGTAAAGCAGATAAAGAATTAGTCGATGCTGATGTCGTAATTTCCCAACCCTTCTGGCCATACTATTTAACTAAAGAAAGAATTAAATCAGCTAAGAATTTAAAGATGGCGATAACCGCCGGAATAGGATCCGACCATGTTGATCTTCAGGCAGCAATAGACAACAAAATAGATGTTGTCGAAGTAACATATTGTAACTCTAGATCAGTGGCAGAACATATAGTTATGATGATTTTATCTTTGGTAAGAGATTATCATAACCAACATAAAATAGTAAATGATGGTGGATGGAATATCGCTGACGCTGTCCAAAGATCATATGATGTTGAAGGAATGCATGTGGGCACAGTTGCTGCAGGACGTATTGGTTTGGATGCTTTAAGAAAAATGAAACCTTTCGATGTCCATTTACATTATTTTGATAGACACAAACTTCCTGACGCTGTTGAAAAAGAGTTAAACTTAACATTTCACGAGTCTGTGGAGTCACTTGTCAAAGTCTGCGATGTTGTTACAATTAATTGCCCCTTACATCCAGAAACTGAAAATTTATTTGACGAAAAACTAATTAGTAAAATGAAAAAAGGAGCTTACATTGTTAACACTGCTCGAGGAAAAATTTGTAATAGAGAGGCTATTGCTAAAGCCCTTAAATCAGGTCAGCTAAGTGGTTATGCTGGTGACGTATGGTTTCCTCAGCCAGCACCAAATGATCATATTTGGAGAACAATGCCTAATCATGGTATGACACCTCACACATCAGGAACTTCTCTTTCGGCACAAGCAAGATACGCAGCTGGAGTAAGAGAAATATTAGAATGTTTTATAGAAAAAAAACCAATTAGAGATCAATATCTTATTATAAAAAATGGACAACTCGCTGGAATGGGCGCCCATTCTTATAGCAAAGGTAGTGCCACTAGCGGTTCTGAAGAAGCTACAAAATACAAAAAGAAATAATTTTAGAAATTGATTTGGTGCCCCCACACGGACTCGAACCGCGAACCTACTGATTACAAATCAGTTGCTCTACCAATTGAGCTATGAGGGCCTGCACGGAGTATTAAATAAAAGTTGGGTAGATATCAAGATTTTTCTTTAATAAAGTTCAAATGATGAAAAACTACAGATGCGCTATTAGAAATATTTAGACTTTCTACATTTTTATTTATATTTATACGAAATAAAAAATCTGAATTTTTTTTTATTTGATGACTTAAACCATAGCCTTCGGACCCAAATAATAGAACATTATTTCCCATCCAATCATGATTTGTAAAATCTTTTTTACTTTCGGTGTCAAACCCACTTATCCAGAAATTTTTAGACTTTAAATATTTGAGCGTTGTGTTTATATTTGATACTTGAAATATTTTGATTAATTCGGTGCATCCGCTCGCACTTTTATATAACAATTTACTTTCACTAGGATATGACCTTTCTTTTACTATTATTCCATCTATATTAAAGGATGTAGCACTTCTAATAATAGAACCTATATTTCTAGGATCTGTAACTTCATCTAAAGCAACTAAATTTATATTATTTCTATCGGAATTTTCATTGATATAACTTTTCAAACTCACATCCTCTAAATGTTCTATTTCAGCAACTAAACCTTGATGTAATATATCTTCTCTTGCACAGTATTTATCTAGTTCCTTTTTAGACTTATAAAAAACACTAACGTTCTTAAGGAGGTTCACATGCTGATTTTCTTTATGTATTTTTTTCTTTGAATCCTCTGTTAAAAATACACGAACTACCTGTCTATTGGGGTTTTTTAGCGCCTCAGTAACAGCATGTCTTCCTACGATGTAAAAAGTACTTTTTTTCACTAAATTTAATGTTTTTTTTTAAATAAATAGCATATTTAGAAGCAAAATGATTTATTGCATTTATCATACAAGATGCTTATAAAACCCTTGTTGTTGAATGCTTTTTAAGTTATTGGGTATCCCTTAACAGTACTTGGAGGGGTACCAAAGCGGTCAAATGGGGCGGGCTGTAAACCCGTTGACTTCGGTCTTCGAAAGTTCGAATCTTTCCCCCTCCACCAAGCTTAATAAGTGTTTTAATGATTGAGTGTAAAATAGTTTGGATTGTGCGGGTGTCGTATAATGGTAATACCTCAGATTTCCAATCTGATGCTAGGAGTTCGATTCTCCTCATCCGCTCCAAACAAAGTTAAAAACTATATATAAAGAAGAGGAAAAAAATGGCGGACAAGAAAAAATTTGAAAGAAGTAAACCTCATTGTAACATTGGTACAATTGGGCACGTAGATCACGGAAAAACAACTCTAACAGCAGCAATAACTAAAGTATTAGCTGAAAAGGGTGGAGCAGAATTTATTGCGTATGATCAAATTGATAAAGCACCCGAGGAAAAAGAAAGAGGAATTACAATTTCAACAGCTCACGTTGAGTATGAAACTGATAAAAGACATTATGCACACGTTGACTGTCCTGGTCACGCTGACTATGTGAAAAATATGATCACTGGCGCAGCACAAATGGATGGTGCGATATTGGTTGTGAACGCGGCTGATGGTCCAATGCCACAAACTCGAGAGCATATTCTTTTAGCAAGACAAGTTGGTGTACCTGCCATTGTAGTTTTTTTAAATAAAATTGATCAGGTTAAAGATAAAGAGTTAGTAGAACTTGTAGAAACAGAAATTAGAGAACTACTTACTTCTTATAAATTTCCAGGAGATAAGATTCCAATCATCAAGGGTTCAGCGTTAAACGCCGTTGAAGGGAAAGATGAGGCAACAGGAAAAAATGCAATCATGGAACTTATGAAAGCTGTCGACGACACAATCCCACAACCAGAAAGACCAAAAGATAAACCGTTCTTAATGCCAGTAGAAGACGTTTTCTCAATCTCAGGAAGAGGAACAGTTGCTACAGGAAGAGTTGAGCAAGGAGTTGTTAAAACCGGTGAGGAACTGGAAATAGTTGGTATAAAAGATACTAAAAAAACAGTTATAACTGGAGTGGAAATGTTTAGAAAAATTTTAGATACAGGTGAAGCAGGTGACAACATTGGAGCACTTTTAAGAGGTGTTGAAAGAACTGACATTGAGAGAGGTCAAGTTTTAGCAAAACCTGGGTCTGTAACGCCACATACGGAATTTGAAGCTCAAGCTTATGTATTAAAAAAAGAAGAAGGAGGAAGACATACTCCATTTTTTACAAAGTATAGACCTCAATTCTACTTTAGAACTACAGATGTAACTGGAGAGGTAACTCTTCCGTCTGGGACTGAAATGATAATGCCAGGCGATGATGCTAAATTTAATGTAAAACTTATAACTCCAATAGCTATGAGTGAAAAACTAAATTTTGCAATTAGAGAGGGTGGTAAAACAGTTGGTGCTGGAGTGGTAACCAAAATTATAAAATAAGCTACTAGGAGTGTAGCTCAATTGGTAGAGCGCCGGTCTCCAAAACCGGAGGTTGGGGGTTCGATTCCCTCCGCTCCTGCCAAGAAAAGAAAACTTATGAGAAACCCATTAAGATTTTTACAGGAAGTAAAACAAGAAGCTTTCAAGATAACGTGGCCAACAAAAAAAGATACTGTTACTGGATCTTTAATGGTTTTTGGTTTAGCTACTTTAGCTGCAGTTTTCTTTCTATTATTAGATCAAATTTTAAGATTTTTATTAAACTTAGTTTTAACCCTTAATTTTTAAAATGAATTGGTACATTGTGCAAGCTTACTCCGGATTTGAAAATAAGGTTGCTGATAGCATAAAGGATATTATGGCAAAAAATTCTTTACAAAATAACCTTGGAGAAATTCTTGTTCCAACGCAAAAGGTTGTTGAGGTAAAAAAGGGCAAAAGAACACAAAAAGAAAAGAAATATTTTCCTGGATACGTTTTAGTTAAACTTGATTTAAATAAAAATATTTATCATAAAATTAAAAACATTCAAAAAGTAAGTGGTTTTTTAGGTCCAGAGGGAAATCCGGTGCCTGTTTCAGAAAATGAAATTAAGAAAATAATGGGTCAGATTGATGAGACAGAGACAAATCCAGCTGCAGGTATTATTTATGAAATTGGAGAAAAAATAAAAGTTTCTGATGGACCATTTGCTTCTTTTACTGGTTTAATAGAGGAAATTGACGAAGAAAAATTAAGATTAAAGGTCTCGGTTTCAATTTTTGGACGACCAACACCTGTTGATCTCGAGTTTAATCAAGTGGAGAAAATATAATGGCAAAAGAAATAGCTGGCTATGTAAAATTGCAAATTAAAGGTGGACAAGCAAATCCTGCACCACCGGTAGGTCCTGCTCTTGGACAAAGAGGAATTAATATAATGGAGTTTTGTAAAGCTTTTAACGCAAAGACAAAAGCTTTTATGGGGAAACCTGTTCCAGTTGTTATTACAGTTTATAAAGACAAAAAATTTGACTTTATAATTAAGTCTCCACCTGCATCACATTTTATTAGAGAAGCTGCTAAACTACAAAGTGGTTCTAGAGAACCTGGCAGAGTTATTGCTGGATCAATAACAATTAAGCAAGCTGAACAAATTGCGAAAGAGAAAATGAAAGATCTTAACGCCCATGATTTAGCGGAAGCAACTAAAATTATTTGTGGGTCAGCAAGATCAATGGGTATAGAAGTTAAAAAATGAAAAAAAAATCTAAAAGATATAAAAATTTAAAAGAGACTTACAAAAAAAGAGAAGTTAATAAATTTGAGCAAATTATTAAGGAACTTAAAAATGGATCTGGAGTTAAATTTGACGAATCAATTGATATTTCTATGAAGATAAATCTCAAAAAAATTAAAGGATCTGATAATAATCTAAGAACATTAGTTGATTTGCCCCATGGAAACGGAAAAAAGGTTAGAGTCGGGCTTTTGTGTGATGAAAATAAATTAGACGAAGCCAAAAAAAGCGGAGCAGAGGTTGTTGGTTCCGAAGATCTTTTAAAAAAAATAGCAGATAAGAATATTGAATTTGATAAATTAATTTGTACCCCCTCAATGATGTCCAAAATTGGAAAATTAGGAAAAATACTTGGACCAAAAGGTCTTATGCCAAACCCAAAGATGGGTACTGTTTCTGATGACATAACAAAAGCAGTTGATAAAGTTAAAAACAAATCTATTGAAGTCAAAAATGATAAAGATGGCAATCTTTCTTTCTCAATAGGAAGAAAAAGTTTTCAAGAAAACAAATTATTGGAGAATGTAAAGAGTGCTTTTGAATTTTTAAAAAAAGATAAATCATCTATTTTTAATTCTGAAAATATAAAAAAAGTTTATTTCTCAACAACTATGAGTCCTTCTTTTAAACTAAATTTTAAGGATATATAAATTATGATGAGCAAAGAACAGAAAAAAAATTATGTTGAGGAAATGAAAAAAGTTTTTTCTTCAAATGAAGCAGTGATGATAGCTCATTACAAGGGCTTAAATGTAAAAGAGCTTGATGAGATCAGAGCAGAAATGAGAAAAAATGGAATATTTTTTAAAGTAACTAAAAATAGAATTACAAAGCTTGCTTTAAAAGAAACTAAATGCAAGGAGCTAGAAAGGTTCTTTACTGGCCCTACTGCAGCAGCTATATCTTCAGATCCAATTACTTCAGCCAAAATTTTAGCAAAATATGCAAAAGGTGACTCACACTTAAAAATAGTTGCTGGTTTTATGGATGGAAAGGTTTTGGAAGCTAAAGACGTGGCCCAAATCGCCACACTACCTACTTTAGACGAAGCAAGAGCTAAAATTGTTGGTATTTTGTCAGCTCCTGCTCAGAAATTTTTAAGTATTTTGCTTGCACCTGGCTCAAAAATTGCTATTTTGGCCCACGAGAAAAGTAAAAAAGGTTAAATATTTCTATAAAATTTATGGCTGATCTTAATAAAATTATTGACGAATTATCAAAATTAACTGTTGTTGAAGCAGCTGAGCTTTCTAAACAGCTGGAAGAAAAATGGGGAGTAACAGCAGCAGCGCCAGCGGCGGCAGCACCAGCAGCTAGCGGAGCAGCTCCAGCAGAAGAAAAAAGTGAATTTACAATTTTTTTAAGTTCAGCAGGAGATAAAAAAATTAACGTTATTAAAGAAGTTAGAGCTATAACAGGATTAGGATTAAAAGAAGCAAAAGATTTAGTAGAAGCAGCACCTAAAGAGGTTAAAAAAGGCGTAGCGAAAAAAGATGCCGAAGAAGCTAAGAAAAAGCTAGAAGCTGCTGGAGCTAAAGTAGAATTAAAATAATATCAGTACAATTTCGCAAGTACTAAATTAATTATTGAATGGAATTAACTTTTACTCAAAAAAAAAGTATTAGAAAAAATTTTGGAAAATTAAAAGAAAGCCTATCAATACCTAATTTAATTGAAGTTCAAAAAAACTCCTATAAACAATTCATAGAGTCTAAATCAGATATAGTAAAAGTTTCAGCTTTAGATAAAGGACTAACAAAAGTCTTTAAAAGTATATTTCCTATAAACGATAGTTCTGAAAAATCTTCTCTTGAATTCATCTCTTGTAGTTTAGACAAACCAAAATTCGATGTAAACGAATGTAGACAGAGAAGCCTCACTTATTCGTCTGCATTGAAAGCAAACCTACGTTTAGTAGTTTATGAAATTGACCAAGAAAATAACACAAAACAAATATTATCCGCAAAAGAACAAGAAGTTTTTATGGGTGATTTACCTTTAATGACTCCAAGTGGAACATTTGTAGTTAATGGAGTTGAACGAGTAGTCGTAAACCAAATGCACAGAAGTCCTGGTGTATTTTTTGACCATGATAAAGGAAAAACTCATAGTAGTGGAAAACTATTATTCAACTGCAGAATTATTCCAGGAAGAGGCTCTTGGTTAGATTTTGAGTTTGATCCAAAAGATATTTTATATTTTAGAATAGATAGAAAAAAGAAGTTACCAATAACTACATTTTTGTTCGCAATGGGAATGAGTAGACAAAGTATTTTGGAACAGTTTTATACTTACGACTCTTATCAATTTGATACGACAACCAAGACTTGGTCTACTGAATTTAAACCAGAAAAGTATAAAAGACCAATAAAATTATTATTTGATTTAATCGATAAAAAAAATAATAAGAAAATATTAAAAAAAGGGGAAAAACTTAACTTTATTTTAGCCCAAAAGTTAAAAGAAAAAAATTTAGATAAAATTATAGTTTCAGACGACGAAATAATTGGAAAATATACCAATGAAGATTTAAAAGACTCCGAAGGTAAATTAATAATTAATTCTGGATTCAATGTTACAAAAGAAACTTTAGAAAAAATTATATCTTCAAAAATTTCCAAACTAAAGCTTGCAAATGTAGACTCAATTTTAAAAGGTCCATATATATTTGAAACAATTAAAATTGATAAAAATTTTGATAAACAATCTGCATTAAATGATATCTATAAAGTTTTAAGACCAGGAGAACCTCCAACACCTGAAGTTGCTGAGGAAGTTTTTAAAAATTTATATTTTAATAATGAAAGATATGATTTATCAGATGTTGGAAGAGTAAAACTGAACGCAAGACTTGATCTTAAAGAGGATGATAATTTAAGAATACTTACAAAAAAAGATATTATTTCTATAATACAGTTCATGTTGGATTTAAGAGACGGAAAAGGTGAAGTTGATGATATAGATCACCTAGGTAACAGAAGAGTAAGATCTGTAGGTGAATTAGTTGAAAATCAATTTAGAATTGGATTGTTGAGAATGGAACGAACTATAAGAGAAAAAATGTCAACTTTTTTAGAAATTGAGTCTGCACTTCCGCAAGGATTAATTAATGCAAAACCTATAAGTACTTCTTTTAAAGATTTTTTTTCAACATCACAGCTATCTCAGTTTATGGATCAAACTAATCCATTATCAGAAATTACACATAAAAGAAGAGTCTCAGCACTAGGTCCAGGTGGGTTAACTAGAGAAAGAGCAGGTTTTGAAGTTAGGGATGTTCACCCAACACATTATGGAAGAATTTGTCCAATAGAAACCCCAGAGGGACCAAATATTGGATTAATAAACAGTTTGGCAACATACTCAAAAGTAAACAAATATGGTTTTATAGAAAGTCCTTACAAGAAAGTGCAAAATGGGAAGATTTTAGATAAAATTGAATATTTGTCAGCGATCGAGGAAGAAAAATTTACAATTGCGCAAGCAAACTCTCCTGTAAGTTCAGATGGGAGTTTTATAGAAGAATTAGTTTCTTGTAGAAAAGGGTTAAATTTTGTTTTATCGAGAAAAGAGAATATTGACTACATCGATGTATCGCCAAAACAATTAGTTTCAGTTGCTGCATCCCTGATACCATTTTTGGAAAATGATGATGCAAATAGAGCCTTGATGGGATCTAATATGATGAGACAGGCTGTGCCATTGTTAAAACCAGAGTCGCCGCTAGTAGGAACAGGTATTGAAGGAGATGTAGCTTTAGACTCAGGCGTAACTATAGTCGCTAAGCGTAATGGTGTAGTAGACAAAATAGATGGAAAAAGAATCGTAGTTAAAGCAACAGAAGAAAAAGATTTATCTAAATCTGGAGTTGACATCTATAATTTAATGAAATTTCAAAGATCAAATCAGAATACTTGTATAAACCAAAAGCCCTTAGTGAAATGGGGAGATGTAATTAAGAAAGGAGATATAATTGCTGATGGACCAGCAACTAAGTTAGGTGAGCTAGCGTTGGGTAAAAATGTTACAGTAGCATTCATGCCATGGCAAGGTTATAATTTTGAGGACTCTATTCTTATATCTGAGAGATGTGTAACAGATGATGTATTTACCTCTATACATATTGAGGAATACGAATTAATGGCAAGAGATACAAAATTGGGTACAGAGGAAATAACCAGAGATATTCCTAATGTAAGCGAGGAAAGCTTAAAAAATCTTGATGAGTCAGGCATTGTGTATGTAGGCGCGGAAGTTAAACAAGGAGATATTCTAGTTGGGAAAGTAACCCCAAAGGGTGAAACGGCCTCTAGTCCTGAGGAAAAATTATTGAGGTCAATATTTGGTGAAAAAGCTACCGATGTAAGAGACACTTCGTTAAAATTACCCCCAGGAAGTTCTGGGGTCGTAGTTGATGTTAGGGTTTTTAATAGACACGGTATTGAAAAAGACGAAAGAGCAATAGCAATAGAGAGATATGAAATTGAAGCAGTTCAGGAGGACAAGCAAGTTGAGGAAGAGATTTTAGTAAGAAATATTAAATTAAGATTAAATGAAATTTTAAAGAAAGAACCAATTGAAAAAAGCTTTAAATCTTTAAAAACTGGAGACACGCTAAGTAACGATATTTTAGATTCTCTCGATATAAAAGATTATTGGAAAATCAAGTTTAAAAGCGAAAGTATAAATAGCAAAGTATCACAATTAAAAGAACAATTTGATAAAGCGCAAGAAGATATAAAATTAAGATTTGAAGATAAAGTTCTTAAAATTAGACAAGGAGATGATCTTCTACCAACAGTGATGAAAGTGGTTAAAGTTTTTGTTGCTGTAAAAAGAAGATTAATGCCAGGAGATAAAATGGCAGGAAGACATGGAAATAAAGGTGTTATAAGCAAAATAGTTCCAGTTGAGGACATGCCTTATATGGAAAGTGGCAAACCAGTTGATATAGTGTTAAATCCGTTAGGTGTACCAAGCCGAATGAACGTCGGGCAGATATTAGAAACTCACCTTGGGTGGTCATGTTCAGAACTTGGTGAAAAAGTAAAAAATTTATACAATAATTTTAAAAAAACAAATGATAATAAAGATTTGAAGAATACTTTGGGCAAAATATATGGAGAAAAAAGGTTAAATGATATTTTGAATAATTTGGACGAAAGACAGTTTAAAGAATTATGTTCAAATTTGTCAAATGGAGTTCCGATAGCAACACCAGTTTTTGATGGAGCAACAACAGAAGACATTACCAAAATGTTAGACTTAGCCAATTTACCAAATGCAGGTCAAACAAATTTATGGGATGGCAGAACAGGTGCAAAATTCGATAGACCTGTAACCGTAGGCATAATATATATGCTTAAACTTCATCATTTAGTGGAAGATAAGATTCATGCTAGATCAACAGGTCCTTACAGTTTAGTAACTCAACAACCATTAGGCGGCAGGGCACAACTAGGAGGACAAAGATTTGGTGAAATGGAAGTTTGGGCATTAGAAGCATATGGTGCATCATATACTTTACAAGAAATTTTAACCGTTAAATCTGACGATGTTGCAGGAAGGACAAAAGTTTATGAGACAATAGTTAAGGGCGATGACAATTTCGAGTCAGGAGTTCCAGAGTCTTTTAACGTTTTAATAAAAGAAATAAGAGCTTTAGGATTAAACATAGAATTAAATTAAAATTTATTATGAGAAAAGAATTATTAAAAGACACAAGAAAAAACGTTTCAGAAAAGAATTTTAATCATATTAAAATTACTTTGGCCAGCCCAGAAAAAATAAAATCATGGTCTTTTGGTGAAATAAAAAAACCAGAAACTATAAATTATAGAACCTTTAAACCTGAAAAAGACGGATTATTTTGCGCAAGAATTTTTGGCCCAATCAAGGACTACGAATGTCTTTGCGGAAAATATAAAAGAATGAAGTTTAGAGGTATAATTTGTGAAAAATGCGGAGTAGAAGTAACAAAGTCTAATGTAAGACGTGAAAGAATGGGACATATAGATCTAGCATGTCCTGTAGCCCACATTTGGTTTCTAAAGTCATTACCAAGTAGAATTTCTCTCTCTATAGATATGAAACTCAAAGAGGTAGAAAAGATATTATATTTTGAGAGTTTTATAGTTATAGAGCCTGGTTTAACTGAATTAAAAAAAGGCCAACTTCTTACTGAGGATGAATATATAAAAGCCCAAGAAAAATATGGAGAGGACGGATTTACAGCTGGCATTGGCGCTGAAGCTGTAAGAGAAATACTATTAAGTATTGATTTAGCATCTGAGAGAAAAAAGCTTAGAGAATCTTTAAAGACTATAAAGTCAAAAGTTACAGAGGAAAGGACTTTAAAAAGATTAAAACTTATTGAGTCATTTATAGACTCAGGAAATAAACCAGAATGGATGATTTTAACTACCGTTCCGGTAATACCACCAGAACTTCGACCATTAGTTCCACTTGATGGGGGTAGATTTGCTACATCGGATTTAAATGATTTATACAGAAGAGTAATAAATAGGAACAACAGACTAAAAAGACTTTTAGATTTGAAAGCTCCGGACATAATAGTTAGAAATGAGAAAAGAATGTTACAAGAGTCAGTTGATGCTTTATTTGATAATGGAAGAAGAGGTAGAGTAATTACCGGAACTGGTAAAAGACCCTTAAAATCTTTAGCAGAAATGCTAAAAGGAAAGCAAGGTAGATTTAGACAAAATCTTTTAGGTAAACGAGTAGATTATTCTGGAAGATCAGTAATTGTTGTTGGACCAGAACTCAAATTACACCAATGCGGTTTACCTAAAAAGATGGCGTTGGAATTATTTAAACCATTTTTATATGCAAGATTAGATAAACTGGGATTTGCAACAACCATTAAACAAGCAAAAAGGATGGTTGAAAAACAAAAAAGTGAAGTATGGGATGCTCTTGAACATATAATAAGAGAGCACCCGGTTATATTAAATAGGGCTCCAACATTACACAGATTGGGTGTTCAAGCTTTTGAAGCAAAATTAATAGAAGGAAATGCAATCGAATTACATCCTTTAGTTTGTGCAGCTTTCAATGCAGATTTTGATGGAGATCAAATGGCTGTACATGTACCATTAAGTTTAGAAGCACAAATCGAAGCACGTGTGCTTATGATGTCTACAAATAACATTTTAAGTCCATCTAACGGTAAACCAATAATTGTACCAAGCCAAGATATTGTGCTCGGGATATATTATTTGTCTCAACATAAAGAGGATTCAAATACAAAACCAGTTGGTATTTTCTCTGATGTAGATGAGATTGAGAATGCAATTGAAAGGAAAGACATAAGTGTACACTCTAAGATAGTTTCAGTATTTAATACAGTTGATAAAGACGGAAATAAAATCTCAGAAAAATATACAAGTACTGCTGGACGTTTCTTATTATCTAAAACTTTACCAAAAAATTATAAAATTAAATTCGAGCTTGTAAACAAATTATTAACAAAAAAAGCAGTATCTGAGGTAATCGACACTGTATACAGATATTGCGGTCAAAAAGAAACAGTGATCTTTTGTGATCGAATAAAAGATTTAGGTTTCAAACATGCTTTTAAAGCTGGGATTTCATTTGGAAAAAATGATTTGATTATTCCAAAAACTAAAGAAAAATTAGTTAGTCAAACTAAAAAACAAATAGAAGATTATGAAAAACAATATCAGGATGGGCTTATTACTAGAGGAGAGAAATATAATAAAGTTGTAGATATTTGGTCTAAATGCACAGATTCAGTTGCAAATGAAATGATGAAAGAAATTTCTTCAGCTGAAAAAATTTATCCAGATGGTAGAATCGAAACTAATTCAGTTTTTATGATGGCTGACTCTGGAGCTCGAGGATCACCAGCACAGATGAAACAATTGGCTGGTATGAGAGGACTTATAGCTAAACCATCTGGTGAAATTATTGAAACACCAATAATCTCAAACTTTAAAGAGGGATTAACAGTATTAGAATATTTTAATTCAACACACGGAGCTAGAAAAGGTTTAGCTGATACTGCTTTAAAGACTGCTAATTCAGGTTATTTAACTAGAAGACTTTGTGATGTGGCCCAAGATATTCAAGTAACTATTAATGAATGTGATACAAAATCTAGATCATCAATAAAATTGTCTGAGATTATTGAGGGTGGTAACGTATTAGTAAGTTTATCCGAAAGGGTTTTAGGTAGGGTTGCCGCTGAGGATGTAAAAAATCCATTAACCGGAGAATTAATTATAAAGAAAAAACAAATGATTGATGAAAACATTTGTGAAAAAATAGATTCTGCCGGTGTTAAATCTATTAAAGTATTTTCAGTAATAACTTGTGGATCTCAAAAAGGTGTTTGTCAAATGTGTTATGGAAGAGACCTTTCAAGAGGCAAGCTAGTTAGCATTGGAGAAGCTATTGGAATGATAGCAGCACAATCAATTGGTGAACCAGGAACTCAATTAACTATGAGAACCTTTCACGTAGGTGGTACAGCACAAATTAAAGAGGATTCCTCAGTTGTATCTGTTAACTCAGGTATTTTAAAGGTAAGCAATAAAAATTTATTAGAGGACTCAAAAAATAATATAATTGTTATGGGCAGAAATACTCAACTTTCTTTAGAAGATGATAATGGAAGACAACTTGCTTTTTATAAGGTTCCTTATGGCTCAAAATTATTTTTTAAAAACGGTGAAAAAGTACAAAAAGGAAAAAAAATATGTGAATGGGACCCATACACATTACCTGTAATAGCAGAAACAAATGGTATAGTTAACTACATGGATTTAGTCGATGGTGTTTCGCTTGCGGAAACACTCGATGATGCTACAGGTATATCCTCAAAATCAGTTGTGGATTGGAGATCACAATCAAAAAATACTGATTTAAAACCAAGAATAACATTAAGGAATTCTGACGGAGAAGTTATAAAAAAAGCTGATGGTAACGAAGCAAGATATTATTTAGTGCCAGACTCAATTCTTTCTGTGCAAGATGGACAAAAAATATCAGCTGGTGATGTTTTAGCAAGATTACCCAAAGAAACTTCAAAAACAAAAGATATAACTGGTGGTCTTCCAAGGGTTGCAGAACTATTTGAAGCAAGAAGACCAAAGGATAGTGCCATAATAGCAGAAAGCGATGGAACAATTCAATTTGGAAAAGAAGTTAGAGGGAAACAAAAAATTTCTATTGTTTCAGATAAAGGGGAGTCATCTAATTATTTAATACCAAAGGGAAAACACACAAATTTTAATCAGGGAGAAAAAATAAAAAAAGGTGAATATTTATTAGATGGAGCACCTGCGCCTCATGATATTTTAAGGATTTTGGGAGTGGAAGCTTTAACTGAATATTTTGTAACAGAAGTACAAGAAGTTTACAGAATGCAGGGAGTTGTAATTAACGACAAGCACATCGAAACAATAGTAAGACAGATGCTTAAAAAAGTTGAAATTAAAGAATCAGGAGACTCAGATTATTTAAATGGTGAACTTGTTGATAGAATTGATCTAAATAACGCAAATGAGGAGCTAAAAAAACAAAACAAAAAACCTGCTTCTGGTGAAAGAGTATTATTAGGCATAACTAAAGCATCACTTCAAACAAATTCGTTTATATCTGCAGCTTCTTTCCAAGAAACAACAAGAGTATTGACAGACTCTGCAATAAAAGGAAAAATAGATACGCTAGAGGGTCTTAAAGAAAACGTGATTGTTGGTAGACTTATTCCTGCTGGCACAGGTCTAACAAAAAATATTTTAGACAAACAAGCAAGAGAGGAAGATAAAATAAGAATTGCAGAATTGAAAAAACAAGAACTCGCAAAACAAGAGATAGAGAAAACTCAAAAAACAGAGATTAAGACCGAATAACGCAAGTATTTAAGGGGTTTTTTTACTTATTAAACGTTGACTTTTTAGACTTCAATGTTAATTTAGCGCAATTTTGATGGTTAAAAGTAAGGTAACGTTGACCTTAAACAATAACTAAAAAAAGTAAGAAACCTAAGCCTATCTTTACTTTTATCTATCTAAAACTTTTTAAAAATTATGCCGACTATTAATCAGTTGATGAGAAAACCAAGAGTGAAGCCTTTAGCTAGAAATAAAGTTCCGGCTTTAGAAAAACAACCTCTGAAAAGAGCCGTTTGTATTAAGGTTTACACAACAACACCAAAAAAACCAAATTCAGCTTTAAGAAAGGTTGCAAGAGTAAGATTGTCGAATGGCTATGAAGTAACAGCATATATACCTGGAGAAGGACATAATTTACAAGAACATTCCGTAGTTCTAATTAGAGGTGGAAGAGTTAAAGATTTACCTGGCGTAAGGTATCATATTTTAAGAGGAAATCTCGATGCACAAGGCGTTACAGCTCGTAAAAAAAGACGTTCTTTATATGGAGCAAAAAAACCAAAATAATAAAAAACTATGTCTAGAAAACGAAAAGCTCCAGTTAGAAAGATTTACTCAGATCCAAAATATGGTTCAAAAGTAATTTCAAAATTTATAAATTCAATTATGTATGATGGTAAAAGATCAACAGCTGAAAGAATTTTATATACAGCTTTAGATAAAATTAAAGAAACTAAAAAAGAAGACCCTCTTAAAGTTTTTAATACCGCAATTAGTAATGTAAGGCCAAATATTGAGGTAAGATCTAGAAGAGTTGGAGGAGCAACCTATCAAGTACCAGTTGAAGTAAAATCAAATAGATCTCAAGCATTGGCACTTAGATGGATTTTAGATGCATCTAGAAAAAGAAAAAATAAAACTATGGCAGAAAAATTATCGTTCGAATTATTAGACGCTTATCAAAAAAAAGGATCTGCAATTAAGAAAAAGGAAGATACACACAAAATGGCTGAGTCGAACAAGGCTTTTGCACATTTCAGATGGTAATATTATGCCTAGATCACATACATTAGAGAAATATCGTAACATTGGAATTATGGCTCACATAGATGCCGGTAAAACTACGACGACAGAAAGAATTTTATATTATACTGGAAAAAGTCACAAAATTGGTGAGGTTCACGATGGTGCGGCTACTATGGATTGGATGGAGCAAGAGCAAGAAAGAGGTATAACAATTACTTCTGCAGCAACAACTTGTTTTTGGAGAGAACACAGAATTAATATTATCGATACACCTGGGCATGTAGATTTTACGATAGAAGTTGAAAGATCGCTAAAAGTTTTGGATGGGGCGGTTGCGGTATTTGATGGTGTTGCTGGTGTAGAACCTCAATCCGAAACAGTCTGGCGTCAAGCTGATAAGTATAAAGTACCAAGAATCTGCTTTGTAAATAAACTAGATAGAACCGGAGCAGATTTTTTCAATTGTGTTCAAATGATTAAAGATAGATTAGGTGCAAAACCTCTTGTAATGCAAATTCCTGTAGGGATTGAGTCTTCTTTAAAAGGTGTGGTTGATTTAATTAAAATGAAAGCTGTCATTTGGAAAGATGAAAAACTTGGAGCTGAGTTCGAATATGTAGATATACCTGCAGAATTAAAGGAACAAGCAAACAAATACCGAAAAGATTTAGTTGAGACAGCCGTAGAACAAGATGAAAAATTAATGGATGATTATTTAAATGGTAAAGAAATTTCTGAAAAAGATATAATAGCCTGCGTCAGAAAAGGATGCTTAAAATTTGATTTTGTACCAGTAATTACCGGTTCAGCATTTAAAAATAAAGGTGTTCAACCCTTACTTGATGCTGTAATTGATTTTCTTCCTAGTCCTAAAGATATTAACTCAATAAAAGGTACTAAACCAAACTCTAAAGATGAAATAGAGAGAAAATTTGATGATAAAGAGCCTTTTTCGGCTTTAGCTTTTAAAGTAGCAAACGACCCCTTTGTTGGATCTTTAACTTTTATAAGAATCTACTCAGGCACCTTAAAATCCGGAACTGGAATTTATAATACTTCACGAGATAAAGAAGAAAGAGTTGGTAGAATGTTATTGATGCATGCTAACAGCAGAGAAGATGTAAAAGAAGCCAATGCAGGAGATATAGTTGCTCTGGCAGGGTTAAAATATACTATAACAGGACATACGTTATCAGACGAGGATAACCCAGTCGTTTTAGAGCCAATGGAGTTTCCAGATCCAGTTATAGAGATTGCGGTTGAACCTAAAACGAAGGGTGACCAAGAGAAAATGGGTGAGGCCCTAGGAAGGTTAGCCAAAGAAGACCCATCATTTAGAGTTTCTTCTGATGAGGAATCTGGTCAAACAATTATTAAAGGTATGGGAGAGCTACATTTAGATATTATTGTAGATAGAATGAAAAGAGAATTTAAAGTAGAAGCAAATATTGG
This sequence comes from uncultured Pelagibacteraceae bacterium, assembly GCA_902623915.1. GTDB lineage: Bacteria > Pseudomonadota > Alphaproteobacteria > Pelagibacterales > Pelagibacteraceae > Anoxypelagibacter. Next base: position 33,465 of record CACNVM010000009.1, read on the forward strand.
TGCCCCACAGGTTGCTTACAGAGAAACTATTCTAAAACCAGTATCGAGCGTCTACATTCACAAAAAACAAAGTGGAGGCGCTGGTCAATTTGCAAAAGTTGAACTTAATGTTGAGCCTTTAGAGCCAGGAAAAGGAAGAGAAGTTGAAAATAAAATTAAAGGTGGAGCAATACCAAAAGAATTCATACCAGGAGTAGAAAAGGGAATTGAAAGTGTTGCTGATAATGGAATATTAGCAGGGTTTCCTTTAATAGATTATAAAGTAACAATTGTAGATGGCTTACACCACGATGTTGACTCTAGCGTTTTAGCATTTGAAATAGCATCCAGGTACTGTTTCAAAGAAGCTTGTACTAAAGCAACTTTAAAATTATTAGAACCTATGATGCGGGTTGAAGTAATTACACCTGAAGACTACATGGGTGATGTAATTGGTGACTTAAACAGTAGAAGAGGACAAGTATCAACTACAGAAACAAGAGGGAATGCAACAGTAATAAGTGCAATGGTTCCTTTAGCAAACATGTTTGGCTACATAAACAATTTGAGATCTATGTCCCAAGGTAGAGCACAATACTCAATGTTTTTTGATCACTACGCCAAAGTTCCTCAAAATGTACAAGATGAAGTAACAAAAAAAATGGCTTAAAATGGAAAATCAAAATATTAGAATACATCTTAGAGCTTATGATAACAAAATCCTCGATTTATCTACAGAGGAAATAGTTAATACAGCTAAAAGAACCGGAGCCCAAGTAAAAGGACCAATACCTTTACCGACTAAAATTGAAAGATTTACAGTTTTGAGATCACCACACATTGATAAAAAAAGTAGAGAACAATTTGAAACAAGAACTCATAAGAGGTTAATAGATATCGTTGAACCGACACCACAAACAGTCGAAGCTTTAATGAAATTAGATTTGGCATCAGGAGTAGATATAGAAATTAAAATTTAAAAATGACTTTAGGTTTAGTAGGAAAAAAAATGGGAATGACACGAGAGTTTTTTAACTCAGGTATTTCTGTGCCTGTCACAGTGGTAAAGGTTGAAAAAGGGAGGATTATTGACGTGTATACAAAAGAAAAGAACGGTTATTCAGCGATAAAGTTAGGATTTATCAAAAAGAAAAATTCAAAGCTTAGTAATCAAATGAAAGGATTTTTTGCAAAAAAAAACACAGAACCTAAAAAAATAATCAAAGAGTACAGGGTTGAAAAAACAGACGAATACAAAACAGGTAGTGAGATTGGTTTAGAAATTTTAAAGGATGTTAAGTTTATTGATGTTCGATCACAAACAATAGGAAAAGGATTTGCTGGTGTAATGAAAAAATATAATTTTGGAGGTTTAAGAGCAAGCCATGGTGTTTCTGTTTCTCATAGATCTCATGGATCAACTGGTCAAAATCAGGACCCTGGAAAAGTCTTTAAAGGTAAGAAAATGGCTGGCCACATGGGGTCTAAATTTAGAACTATACTTAATCTTGAAATAATAAAATCTGATGTTGAAAATGGTCTTATTTATATAAAAGGATCGATTCCTGGCTCTAAAAATACAACAGTCTTTTTAAGAAAATCAAAAAAAACTTTTAACAGAAAAACTAGTTTAGAAAAATTTGCACAAAATGCCCAAGCAGCAAATCCTGCAGGTAAAAAAGAAACTAAAAAGGCAGAAGCATCAAAAAAAACTGAGTCAAAAAAGAAATAAATTATGAATTTAAAAGTTTTAAATATTCAGGGCAACAAAAGCAAAGACATCAGTGTGTCCGATAAACTTGC
>CACNVM010000010.1 GCA_902623915.1 uncultured Pelagibacteraceae bacterium
TTTTTGACAAATACAAATAAAATCAATCCAAATATTGAAACTGAAATAACTATAATTGATATTGTTTTAAACATTCAAGTTTTTACTTCTTCTAATTAGAATTGTTGGATTCTTATAATCTTCTTTTCCATATTCAAAAGATTTACCATTCATATCAGTTACAATAGCTCCTGCGTGCTCCGCAATTGCATGTCCAGCCGCATCATCCCATTCGTTAGCTCTTACTTTGTCAACATACAAATCATATTCACCATTTGCAATTAAACAATACTTGTATGAGCTACTTATCTTTAAGAATGAGCTTGCTCCAAATTCGTTTAACTTTTTTAAAATATCCCCTGAGGGTTTTGTTCTATTTGTTAGAGCAAAGATTTTATTTTTAGAAGTTTTCTTTTCACAATTTAATTTTATTTTTTTATTTTTTTCAATCACATATGAATTCCCTTTTCCGTATGAATAAAATAATTTATTTTTTTTTGGAACACCAATTATTCCAACTGATGGCAAACAATCGATTATTAATCCAGCATTAAGTGTATAAACATCTTTTCCTGATATGTATTCTTTTGTTCCATCTATTGGGTCAAGAAGCCAGTAAGTTTTTAGAGTATTTCGAATTTTTAGATCTACAGACTCCTCAGATATAATCGGTATATCAGGGGTTAATTTTTTAATTTTTTCTTTAAGCATTTTATCAACTTCAAGATCTCCGTTCGTAACCGGGGAGTCATCTGGTTTTTTTATAATTTTTAAACCTGAGTTATATAATTCAATAGTTTTATTTCCTGCCTTTTCAGTAGTATCTATCAAAGATTCAACTATTATTTTTAGCTGTTCATTTTTCATAATTTATTTTGTTTAGGTGTATGTTATTTAAATTAATTACTTTTTTTCCAACATTTTCAAAATTAATTGTTGCCTTATTTTTAATAATAGACTGTATCTGGCCTGTCCCCCAGTCTTTTTGAGAAGGGTTTATTACGAAATTACCTGGCTCTAGTTCATATTGCATAATGGAAAATTATATATTTTTATATTATATAACATTTTATGATTAACACTCTAGGTATAAAAAAGTCACCCAAAGACACAAAAGTTGTAGTAGCAATGTCAGGTGGTGTTGACTCTTCAGTAGTAGCAGGATTAATGAAAGAACAAGGTTATAATGTTACTGGAATTACACTTAAATTATATGATGACACAAAAACATCTGTTTCTGGAAGACAATGTTGTGCAGGTAGAGATATAATAGATGCAAAAAGAGTATCTGAAACTTTAAATATAGATCATAAAATCTTATATTATCAAAAAAAATTTAAAACTGAGGTAATCAATTCTTTTATAAATAGTTATGTTGCTGGAGAAACACCTATTCCGTGTGTTCAATGTAACCAAACAGTCAAATTTAGAGATTTATTTAGATTTTCCAAAGAGCTTAAAGCAGACGCATTAATAACTGGACATTATGTTTTAAGACATCAGAATAACGGGTCTGCTGCAATGTATAGGGCTGAGGACAAAGAAAGAGATCAAAGTTATTTTCTCTTTAGTACTACCCAAAGCCAATTAGACTATTTACGATTTCCGTTAGGCTTAATCAATAAGTCTGAAACAAGAAGTATTGCAAATAAATTAAATCTTAATGTCGCAACAAAGCCTGATAGCCAAGACATCTGCTTTGTTCCTAACGGTAATTATGCTTCTGTAATAGAAAAATATAGGCCACAATCTTTTAAAAAAGGCAACATATTTAATGTTAAAGGTGAAAAGTTGGGAATACATGATGGAATTATCAATTATACAATTGGCCAAAGGAAAGGAATAAAAATCTCAAACCCTGATCCGCTTTATGTTGTAGATATTAGAGCGCAGGACAACTCAATAGTTGTTGGAACACAGGATTTTTTAAATATTAAAAAACTATTTTTGAGAGACATAAATCTTTTAGCCGACGCCAATAATTTCAAAAAAAATGTTTTAATTAAAGTTAGATCAACAGGAAAACTACTTAGCGCTAAAGTAAGGATTAAAAACAAATCTGCAGAGGTAGATATACTACAAGACGAAAAAGGAATATCGCCTGGTCAAGCCTGCGTTATATATACAAAAGATCAAATTGGTGAAAGAGTTTTAGGTGGCGGTTGGATTGAAAAAACTGAAAATAAAAACTATCCACATAATTAACAGACAGTAAATTAAAACAACTATAAAGTGATACTTATTTTTTTAATATATATTAATTTAATAATGAATTGAGGGGCAACTCTCAACTGGCCAGTTAAGGAAAAACCGAGAGGTTCAAGCTTAAAGGGCAGAAAGTTCCGCTGAGTAGCGCTAAAATAGTGGAACGGGAGGCTTGGCGGTAGCGCATTAACGACGAGCCAAAACTAAAGTCTGCGCACCGAAAGGTGTGTAGACGGCAGTTTTAAAAAAATTCACACTCTTTTCCAAAATAAATAAGTTAAAAGATAAAATAGGATTACACCTACAAAATAATTCCATTCTAAAGCATGTTTAAAATGCACGTTTCCGCTAGTTACAACTATCGGCAAACTAAAAATTGCTACAACTACTAAAATTGATACTAAAATTATTTTCAAGATTAATGCATAATTGTTAAAATAATCCTTTATTGAAGATTTCAATTTAAAAAGTCTAAAAACAAGAAGGGATTGTGCTACAATTTCAAAAATGATGAAGGCTAATAAAACAAATCTTCTAAAAAATTTATATAAATCGTAATCAAATTTGATGCCTAAAAAAATTGAGTGGATAATTAAAAAGATAGCAGAGAGTATCCCAAAAGTTTTAAAAAGATTTTTGCTTTCAAATTGTTGTAAATTATTAATTAATTTATTAGTTTTAACCCAATATAAAATTAATAAAAAAGATGAGAATATCATCGAAGGTTTAAATATCAGATATGTTGGGTATGTTCTCGCAGTTCTACTTATTGAGACGCCTCCATCAAAATATGGAAAAGTTGGATTTGACCTTCCAATTTGATCAACAACTAAAAAGGTATTGTTGAATATATGGTAATTAGTAGAAATAAATAAACAAAGATTTATTGCCACAAAAGGAATAATAAATATCCATAAACTCAATTTTCTGATTTGAGTTATAAATTCCATTCTAAGACGATTTATCTTTTTTTATTTCTTCTTCGAGCTCTTCTTTTTTTTGAGCCAATTTTACGTCTTCCTCTGTGTTTTTTTGGGTATCCCATAATTAATTAAGTATCATTTAAAATATTATTTTTCAATTCAATAATAAATTAATAAAACTTCTCTTTAGCCAACCAATTAGTATCAAAATCAGAAGATACAAATTTTTCATGAGATAAAATTCTTTTATGTAAATCAATAGTAGTCGTAACACCTTCAATTACAAATTCATTTAAAGATCTCATTGTCCTTTGTATCGCTTCTGTTCTATTTCTCCCTTTACATATTAATTTGCATATAAGGCTGTCATAGTACGGTGTAATCTTACAACCCTGGAAAATAGAACCATCCACTCTAGTTCTAAATCCTGATGGTTGGTGGCACACTGAAATTATACCTGGGCTAGGCTGAAAATTTTTGGATGGGTCTTCTGCATTTATTCTACATTCTATTGTATGTCCTCTTGCGCTTATATCATCTTGTTTTAACGCAGTCTGACTTGAGTGTGCTATCCAAATTTGTTCTTTAACTATATCAATACCAGTTTGTACTTCTGTAACAGGATGTTCAACTTGAATTCTGGTATTCATTTCTAAAAAATAAAATTTTCCATTCTCATAAATATATTCTACAGTTCCAGCACCCTCATAACCTATGGCCTCTACCATTTTTACTGTTTTATCTAACAGATCAGATCTTATTTTATCATCTAAGACTGGACTTGGTGTTTCCTCAATCAATTTTTGATGTTTTCTTTGAACACTACAGTCTCTTTCATTGAGATGAACTGTTCTATTTTTTCCAGATAATACTTGAACTTCAATATGTCTAGGATTTTTAAAATATTTCTCAATGTAAACCTCATCATTTCCAAAATATTTTTTTGCTTCTAAACGAGCCAAAGAATACATTTCACTTAATTTACTTTCATCATCAACTATCTTCATTCCTTTTCCACCACCACCACCGGATGCTTTAATTAAAACTGGATATCCAATTTTTTTACAAATTTCTTTAGCTTGTTTTAAATCTTTAACACCTCCATCAGAACCTTCAATAACTGGCAATCCTTTTTCTTTAGCAATTATTTTTGCTTGAATTTTATCACCCATTTTTTTTATTATTTCAGCTTTTGGTCCAATAAATTTAATTTTGTGTTTTTCAACAATTTCTGCAAATTTATAATTTTCTGATAAAAATCCATACCCTGGGTGAATTGCTTCAGCACCAGTTACATCAACTGCTGACATGATAGCAGCAATATTTAAATAACTATTCTGGGGTTGATGTGAACCAATACAAACGCTCTCATCAGCTAGTCTTACATGCATAGAGTCAGCATCTACATCCGAATGAACAGCAACAGTTCCAATGCCCCATTCTTTACAAGCTCTAATTACTCTAACAGCAATCTCACCTCTATTTGCTATTAAAACTTTTTTAAACATTTATTATTTTAAAAGGACTAAAGTTTGACCAAATTCAACCGCTTCACCGTCTTGTACCAATACTTTCTTAACTATACCATCTGATGTAGAGGGGACATGATTCATTGTTTTCATTGCTTCAACAATCATAACAGTTTGACCTTTTTTAATCTGACTTCCAACTTCAACAAATTTTTTACCTCCTGGTTCAGGTGCTAAATAGGCAGTTCCAATAATAGGAGAAGTTATTTTTGTACCTGTCTCTTCTTTTTTTGGAGGAATATTTGGTTTATGTGCGGTAATATTTGTTATTCCTGAGATATTTTTTGCTACCTTAACTTTTTTAGTGCCATCTTGATATTCGATTTCTGATAAATTAAATTCATCTAGATAATCTTTAAGTTCTTTTATTAATTTTTTATCAATTTTCATTATTTAAAATTTTTTTAATTCCATCAATTGCCATTAAGTATCCACCAACTCCTAATCCACAAATAATTCCGTCAGCAGCTTTACTTATCAATGATTTATGCCTGAATTCCTCTCTTTTGTAAATATTAGTTATGTGTAATTCTATTGTTGGTATTTTAACAGCTAACAGAGCATCAAGAATTGCAACCGATGTATGAGTATATCCGCCCGCATTTATAACAATTCCATCATACTTTTTTTTAGCATCTTGTATGATATTTACTATTTCACCTTCAACGTTAGACTGTTCAAATTTGATCATTGTTCCTGTCTTTTTGGCATGGGACTCACATTTATTCTTAATGTCCTCGAGCGTAGATTGACCGTACTTTTCTTTTTCTCTTGTTCCAAGTAAGTTAAGATTAGGACCATTAATAACAAGAATTTTATGACTCATTTTGATATAATAAAAAATTAAATTATCTCAATTATGGCAAAAATACAATTAAATGGAAAAGAATTAAAAATTAATGAGAATTTAAGCATCAAAGATCTTTTGAAAAAGTATAAATTAAAAGAAAAACAGATCGCAATTGAGTTAAATGGCACGATTTTACCTAAGCAAAATTATAAAAAGAAAATAAAGAATAGAGATAAAATTGAAATTGTTCATTTTATTGGAGGAGGTTAGTGAATAAAGACTATTTAGAAATAGGAAAATATAAACTTAATTCTCGCTTAATTGTGGGTACTGGAAAGTATAAAAGCTTTAAAGAAACCGCAGATGCAATTAAAGCTTCAGGAGCTGAAATGGTAACAGTTGCTGTGAGAAGAGTAAATATTTTAGATAAAAAAAAACCAGTCTTAATGGATTTTTTAGATCCAAAAAAAATTATATATTTACCTAACACAGCTGGATGTTTTACATCTGAGGATGCGTTAAGGACTTTAAGACTAGCTAGAGAAATGGGTGGATGGAAACTTGTAAAACTTGAGGTTCTTGGTGACAAAAAAACTCTTTACCCAGATATGATTGAAACTGTGAAATCAACTGACGTACTTGTCAAAGAAGGCTTTGAAGTTATGGTTTACTGTTCAGATGATCCTATAATGGCAAAAAAATTAGAAGATGTCGGCGCAACAGCAATTATGCCTCTAGCATCACCTATAGGCTCTGGAAGAGGTATTAGAAATAAATTAAATATTTCGATAATAAAAAATAATTCCAAGGTTCCGGTTATAGTTGATGCAGGAATAGGAATTGCATCTGACGCATCAATTGCGATGGAGCTAGGATGTGATGGTGTATTAATTAATACAGCAATTGCTAAAGCCAAAAATCCAATTTTAATGGCCAAGTCAATGAAACATGCGGTTCTAGCAGGAAGACAATCCTATTTGGCTGGTAGAATGGCATTACAAAAATACGGATCTGCTAGCAGTCCAAAAAAAGGATTAATTTGATTTCCTTCTTTTTTTTCTAACCCACAAAATTCTTCCAACAACCTGTTTCTTTTTCTTTTCATTTGCTGATGGTAAAGCTTTAATTTTATTATCTTTTTTTCCATTTAAATCTTTTAAGTTTTTTACACTTTCGATTTTTTCAATTATTTTTTTATTTTTGTTTAAAAGGTGTATCCTGTATTCTGGAATAATTAAGTTGTTATCGGCCATTATATTAATTTTAAATTTATATTTTTTTTCAAAGAAGAATAATTCTTTTTTTAATTCCGAATTCAGATACATTGCTACTTTATCTGGTACATAAGCCATAGCAATTTTTGTCTTCTTAGAAAAAGCTAACATTTCAATTTTTTTAATAATTTTAAGACCAAAAGACTCTAATGAAAGATTTGTTTCCCACTTGATAAAACTCTCTCTTAATCTTTGACGAGTCATTTCCATCAAGCCAAAATTACTAATTCGTCCGGTTTGAATTCTTGCTCTATCTGTCTTTAATTTTTCTCTTATTTTTCTCTCTACAATTCTTCTATTATGATAATTGAGCATATCAATAAAATCTATTACGATTAAACCTGATAAATCTCTAATTTTAATTTGTCTCGCTACTTCTTCTGCTGCTTCTACGTTCGTATTTAATGCAGTTTTTTCAATATTTAATTCCTTTGTTGATTGACCTGAGTTTACATCAATAGCAACTAAAGCTTCAGTCGGGTTTATGACAAGGTATCCTCCTGATTTTAATCTCACAACTGGTTCAAATATTTTATTTAAGTCCTTTTCAATATTCTCACTATGAAAAAGAGGAATTTTTCCTTTATATTTTTTTACCATTTTTGAATTTCTAGGCATGAGTTGTTTCATAAATAGTTTTGCTTTTTGGTAGCCTTCGTTTCCTTCTACATGAACAAATTTTGTATCATTATCATAAATATCCCTGAGTGCTCTTTTAATAACGTCCCCCTCTTCATGAATTAAAATAGGTGCCGTAGACTCAATAGCTTTTTCCTTAATTGACTCCCATATTCCTATTGTATTTTGTAAGTCGTTTTGAATTTCTTTTTTGCTTTTTCTTGATCCAGCAGTTCTGACAATTAGACCCATGCTTTTTGGAATTTCAATTTCCTTGAGCATTTTTCTTATTTGATTTCTATCATCATGATTTATAATTTTTCTTGAAATTCCTCCACCTTTTGCAGTATTTGGCATCAAAACAATATATTTCCCTGCTAAAGAAATAAATGTAGTTAACGCAGCACCTTTTTGACCTCTCTCTTCTTTATTTACTTGGATCAGAATTACTTGCCCAGGCTTTATTACTTCTTGTATTCTATACTTTCTTACTCCATACCTGTTTTTAAGTTTTTCTCTTGTTTTTTCAATATTCTCAGTGCTTGTTACTTTATTCTCTTGGTTAATATTACTTGAAGAATTTATATTTATTTCTTCCTCTGATGTGTTTTTAATTTTTGCCTCTGTATCTTGGCTTTCTTCTTTAAGATCTTCTCTAATTTTTTCTTCAGCTTTTTTTAAAACTTCTTTATCTTCAGTTGGTATTTGATAGTAATCTGACTGAATATCATTAAAGGCTAAAAAACCATGTCTTTCTCTACCATAATTTACAAATGCAGCCTGAAGTGAAGGCTCAACCCTACTAATTTTTCCTAAATAGATATTACTCTTTTGATTTAAACTATTTTTGTTTTCATACTCATATTCTTCGATATGAGATTTTGATTTGAGCACAACTCTAGTTTCTTCTGGATGCGAAGCATCAATATATAAATTCTTTTCCATAGTAAATTAAATCCATTCATAAAATTGTTTGAAATTTTTTTGTTCATTTTTTTGTTATACAACAATAATTAATATACATTTTTTTTAAGAAAAAATACAGTTTTTCTATAATTAAATATGCCTTAAGATAGCCTAAATTAAAGAGATATTATAAATCTTTAAATTATGAAAAAAACCTTTAACCATTTAGCAAAAATTATTACAGCGTTTTTTCTATTTACTATTTTCATGATTTTTTCAGCATTTTGGTATTTTTCATCAGGATTACCAGATTACAAAAAATTAGCAAATTACGAACCTCCTGTTTCAAGTCGGGTTTATGGAGACTCAGGTGAGCTAATAGCAGAATATGCAATCCAAAAAAGGCTTTTTATACCAATAGAGTCTATTCCTGACGTAGTAATAAATTCATTTTTATCTGCAGAGGATAAAAATTTTTTCGCACATCCAGGTGTAGATGCTAAAGGTATTACAAGAGCGTTAATTAAAAATATTGAAAATATTATACAGGGTAAAAGACTAGAGGGGGCTTCAACTATCACCCAGCAAGTTGCAAAGAATTTCCTACTAACAAGCGAAGTTTCATTGAGAAGGAAAATAAAAGAAGCAATCTTGGCTTTCAGAATTGAGAAGTCATATTCAAAAAAAAGAATACTGGAACTTTACTTAAATGAAATTTATTTAGGGCAGGGCACCTATGGAGTAGCATCCGCAAGTCTTGAATATTTCGACAAATCAGTAAAAGAATTAAACTATAAAGAAGCCGCCCTTTTAGCAGCACTTCCAAAGGCTCCAAGTAAGTACAATCCTTATAAAAATAAAAAATTAGCAAAAATAAGAAGAGATTTAGTTTTAAAAAATCTTGAAGAAAATGGTTATATATCAAATAAAGAATTAAAAGTTTTTAAAAAAAGCGATATTAATCTTAAAAAAAAGAAAGTTATTCTGGTCAAAGAAGCACAATCATACACAGAAGAGATTAGAAGAATAATAAGCACAGAATACGGTTTCGAAAAAGTATACTCTGAAGGATTATCAATTAGTACACCCTTAAACGGAAAATATCAGGTAGCTGCTCTGGAAGCCCTAAGATCTGGAATTGAGTCTTATGATAGAAGAAGAGGGTGGAGAGGTCCTATCACAAATAAAAATATTAATAAAAATTGGCAAAAGAAAATTAAAAGCATAAAGATCGATAAGACCTTAAATTGGAAAATTGCTGAAGTGACAAAAGTAGAAAATGAGTTTTGTGAAATAAAGATTTTAGATGAAAACTTAAGCGGAAAAATCCTTTTTAATGGTTTGAAATGGACTGGAAAAAAAAATTTCAATGAATTATTGGAACAAGGAGATTTAATTTTTGTACAATTAAAATCAAATAATATCTGGTCATTAAAGCAGCTTCCGAAAGTAAATGGGGCAATAGTTGTGATGGATCCTTTTAATGGAAAAGTAAAAGCTTTAGTTGGAGGGTATAGTTATATATCAAGTGAATTTAATAGAGCAACACAGGCTAAAAGACAACCAGGATCTGCTTTCAAACCAATTGTATTTGCAGCGGCTTTAGAGAATGGGTTTTTACCTAATTCATTAATATTAGACGCACCTTTTATAAGCAAACAGGGTGAAGGTTTAAAAAAATGGAAGCCACAAAACTACGGAAAAAAATTTTATGGTCCATCTACACTTAGAATGGGTGTGGAAAAATCTAGAAATTTAATGACAGTAAGGGTTGCTCAAAAACTGGGTTTTGAGAAAATTTCTAAAATTTCTAGAGATCTGGGTGTTTATGATAACGTACCAGAACTTTTATCTGTATCCTTAGGTTCTAATGAGACTACTCTTTTAAAAATAACAAATGCTTATTGTACTTTTGTGAATGGCGGAAAAAAAATAAATCCTCATTTAATTACTCGTATTCAAGACAGAAGAGGTAAAACTATTTATAATTTTGATAAAAGAAAGTGTGTTGGTTGTGAAATATTAAAATTTGACAAAGAATTTGTACCAAATATTTTAGAAGAAAATAAACAAGTTATTTCTGCAGAAACAGCCTACCAAATGACCTCAATTCTTGAAGGTGTAGTTAAAAGAGGAACAGGAAAAAAATTAAAATCCTTGAATGTTCCGCTAGCTGGTAAAACTGGAACTACAAATAATAACTTTGATGCGTGGTTTATTGGTTTTACATCAAACTTAGCGATAGGAGTATACATTGGTTACGATGAGCCAAAAAGTTTGGGAAAATTTGAAACTGGATCAAAAGCAGCTTTACCAATTTTTAAAGATTTCATTGAGAGAGCAGTTTATAGAGAGGACATGAGACCTTTTAAAACTCCTAAAGATATTTATTTTTTTCCGGTCAATTATAAAAATGGTAAAAGCACTGATTTTGGTGATAAAAAAGCAATCATCGAAGCTTTCAAAGAAAAAACAATCGAAGAAATTAATTTAAAAAATTTAAGTATTGGGCAAAACTATGATAAATTTACTAAATTTAGGAGATTCTATTAATGAGCGATTTTGAAAAAAAAGTTAATTTGTCCGAAAATTCTCTAAAAAATATTAGGGGGTATCTTTGATAAAAAAAGAGTTAAAGACAGGATTGGTATTCTAGATCAAGAGATAGCAAAAAAAGATTTTTGGAAAGACCAAAACAAATCAAAAAAAATAACAAAAGAAAAAAATTTTCTTGAAGGAATTTTAAATTTTTACAAAAATACAGTAAACGAATTAAATAATTTAAAGGATTTGAATAAACTTGCATTAGAGGAAGAAAATTTAGAAATACTCAACGATTGCGAAAAAAAAATTTCAAATACTTTTAAAGAAATTAAAGTGTATGAGACAAAATGTTTCCTATCTGGAGAAAATGATAATTTAGATATTTACATTGAGATTCATGCCGGTGCCGGTGGAACAGAAAGCCAAGATTGGGCCGATATGTTAAGAAGAATGTATCTAAAATGGTTTGATAAAAAGGGTTTTAGCTATCAAATGATTAGTGAGCACAAGGGAGAAGAGGCTGGCATCAAATCATCTACGCTTAAAGTTAACGGAGAAAATTTATACGGCATGATGAAAAAAGAGTCAGGCGTACATCGTTTAGTAAGAATATCTCCATTTGACTCAGGCGCTAGAAGGCACACAAGTTTTGCAAGTATATGGGTTTACCCATCAGTCGATGATTCAATCGATATTGTTATTGACGAAAAAGATTTAAGAATTGATACTTATCGATCAAGTGGAGCAGGCGGACAACATGTAAATACAACAGACAGTGCTGTTAGAATTACACACTTACCAACTAAAATTGTTGTTCAATGTCAAAACGAAAGATCACAACACAAAAATAAGGAAACATGTTTCAAAATGCTTAAGGCAAGACTTTACGAGTACGAATTGCAAAAAAGAGAAGAAAAAAGTCAAAGTCAAATAGATTCAAAAACAGAAATCGGCTGGGGACACCAAATTAGATCATATGTTTTACAACCTTACAGGTTGGTAAAAGACCTCAGATACAAAATAGAGGATACAAATCCAGATGGAGTGTTAAATGGAAATATTGATAAATTTATTGAAGCAGGAATTTTTGGTCAAAAATAAATATGAAAAAGTTTTTTATATCTTTAACCTTATTAATTTTATTGACAATTTCAATTTTTATCCTTTACCTATCTTTTTATGGATATCAAACCGATAGATTCAATAAGATTATAAAAACAGAGATCGAACAAAATCAAAAAATAATAAATCTTGATTTTAAAAAAATATCTTTTCTTTTAGACATTAAAAAAATTAATTTACTGGTAAAATTTATTGATCCCAAAATTGAGTATAAATCTATTGAAATTCCTATAAAATCATTAAAAGCAAATTTAGATTTAGTTCTTTTAATTAAAAACGAGGTTGGAATTAAAAATGTAGAGTTAGAAACAAATTATATTGATATTGATTTATTAAAACCTCAAATGTTAAATTTATTAGAAAATAAATTAATTAAAAGCAATCTAAAAAAGTTAGAAAAGGCAAAAGTAAAATTAAAATCCTCATTTAATTTTGATGATAAATATAAAATTGAAAATTTAATTATTTCTGGAAACATAAAAGACACAATTTTAAGAATAAATTTAAATAATAGAATATCTTCTTTAAATTCAAATTTTTTATTTAAAGATAATGAAATAGTAATTGATAGTTTAGATTTTGATTATAAAAATATTCGTTTGCAAAACGGAGTATTTAATATTTCAAACAAAAAAAATTCAAAATTTTTAAAGGGGAAATCAAAGATTTTAATTAAAAAAGATTATAAAAAAATACCAATTATTAAAAAAAATTTCAAAAAAGGGGAGGTTTTTTTGCTCGATACCAATTTAGAGATAAATAAAAATAATAATATTAAAATAAAAAATTTAGTTTTAAAAAACTCTGAAAATTTTTTCCAAATAGAAAATGTTTCTTTAGATGAAAAATTCAAACTAAACGATTTTAAGAAAATTAAAGTCAAAACTAAAGATAATAATATGGTAAATAATGATTTTATAATTGAAAATAAAAAGAATATTAAAATTAAAGGAAGTATCTTTGATGCGTCTATTTTATTAGAAGAAATAGATAGTAATGAGAACAAAAGTAATTTTTTAAAAAAAATCACAAAAAATATAGAAATAGATTTTAATGAGGTAATGACTAGTACCGACATACCTATAAGTAATTTTAGACTTGTTGGTCTAATTAAAAAAGGGAGTCTAGAAAAAATTAGTGCTAAAAGCGAATTTGGTAATGATAGATTTTTGGATATATCCCTTAAAAAAGAAAAAAAAACAAATAGTAGGGTATTAGAGATTTATTCTGATGAGGCAAAACCTTTAGTTAATGGTTATGAATTTTTTGAAGGTTTAGAGGGAGGAAATTTATTTTTTACATCGAAAACTTATAAAAATAAAAACTCATCGAACCTAGAAATTGAAAATTTTAAACTCAACCAAGCACCTGGTTTTGCAAAATTATTAAGTCTTGCAGATTTGAGAGGTTTAACAGACGCATTAAAGGGAGAGGGAATATCTTTTGATAAGTTATCCATAGTTTATCAAATAGAAAATGGATGGATGGATATAAAAGAGATCTTTTTAATTGGTCCTTCAATTTCAATTTTAGTCGAAGGTTATTTTGATAAGAGAAAGAATATTTTGAGTTTGCGCGGGACACTGATACCTGCAAAAACTTTAAATTCTTTAGTATCAAAAATTCCTATTCTTGGAGATATTCTAATTGGAAAAAAAACTGGTGATGGTCTTTTTGGTGTTAGTTTTAAAATAAAAGGTCCAACAAACAATTTAAAAACTACTGTAAATCCTGTAAAAACTTTGACTCCAAGATTTATAACTCGTACGCTCGAAGAATATAAAAAAAAGGCTGCTAGATAACTTTGACTTTTAAATGATTTTTCTTACCTATTGATAGTTTAATAGAGTTATCTTTTGATACGTTTTCCATATTTATTATTTTTTTTTCATCACTTATTACGTTATCATTTATTCTAATTCCATTGTTTTTTAATATTCTTCTCACCTCACTTTTTGAGTTGACTAAACCATTTTGAAAAATTAATTCTATAATATTAATTCCTTCTGATAATTTCTTCTTACTAATTGTTTTCACAGGAATATTTTTGCCCAAACCTCCCTGAACAAAAGTTTCCTTTGCTGTTGCAGCACAATCTCTAGCAGCTTTTTTACCGTGTACAATAGTTGTTGCTTCATTTGCTAAAAGTATTTTAAGATTGTTAATATCTTTTTCATTTTCAATTTTTTCAGATAATTCATTAACCTCGATTTCAGTAAAATAATTAAGGAACTTTTTTACATCATTATCTGAAGTATTTCGCCAAAACTGCCAATAGTCATATGGTGTGAACATTTTCTGATCTAACCATACTGCACCTTTTTCAGTTTTTCCCATTTTAGCACCTGATGATAAAGTTATGAGTGGAGTTGTTAAACCATAAGAGTTTTTTTGTAAAATTCTTCTAATCAATTCAACACCACTTACTATATTTCCCCATTGGTCCGAGCCACCCATTTGTAAAATACAATCATGTTTCTTATACAATTGATAAAAGTCATAAGACTGTAAAATCATATAATTAAATTCCATATAACTAAGTGATTGTTCTCGGTCTAACCTAAGTTTAACACTATCAAAAGAAAGCATTTTATTAATTGTAAAGTGCTTTCCTATTTCTCTTAAGAAATCAATATATTTTAGTTTAGAAAGCCACTGATAATTATCTACAAAAATGGGTTTTATTTTCTTATTTTTTACTGGTAATAATTTTTCAAAAAGTTTTTTGATACTTGAGATATTTTTTTTAATATCTTTTTGTTTTAAAATTTTTCTAGTAGAGTCTTTACCAGATGGGTCGCCGATTAGTGTGGTTCCTCCACCTAAAAGCACTATAGGTTGATGCCCATGTCTTTGCAAAAGCCTTAAAAGCATAATTTGCAATAAGCTCCCAACATGCAAACTGGATGCTGTGCAATCAAAGCCAATGTAAGCTTTGATTGACTTATCTTTAGAAATTTTCTCCAGATTTTCTAAATCGGTACATTGATTTAGATAACCACGGGATTTCATTTCAGATAAAAAGCTATTTTTCATAGAACTTTATATGCTAAACCTACTAATATACTAAAATAACTATAAATAAATATAAATATGAGCAAAGAATATACATCTTTGGGTTTAATGAGTGGTACATCTGGTGATGGTATTGATGCATCAATAATCAGATCAGATGGGATATCAAAATATGAAGTATTATTTAATAAGTACTACAAGTATCAAGACAATATTTATGAAACCATTCACTC
Organism: uncultured Pelagibacteraceae bacterium; assembly: GCA_902623915.1. Taxonomy (GTDB): domain Bacteria; phylum Pseudomonadota; class Alphaproteobacteria; order Pelagibacterales; family Pelagibacteraceae; genus Anoxypelagibacter. The sequence continues at coordinate 15,139 of CACNVM010000010.1, forward strand.
TATTAAAGAAAAAATTAACAACACAAAAGACTTAAAAAATTTAACAAAAGATCTCAAAAATTTAGAGAGAAAAATAACAATGTATCATGTTGAGGTTGTAAGTGAAATTTCAAAAAAAAATAAATTAGATATAGTAGGATTTCATGGTCAAACTATTTATCATAATGCAAGTGAAAAAATTTCTGTCCAGCTTGGTGACGGAAATTTATTATCAAAACTCACAAAAAAAAATATTGTTTATAATTTTAGAGAAAATGATATAAAAAACGGAGGTGAAGGAGCTCCCCTAACACCAATTTTTCATCAATTGATTTTAAAACAAAATCGAACTCAAGTCCCATCATGTGTACTAAATATTGGAGGCATTTCTAATATAACAATTGTAGGTAGTTATCTACCTTATGATTTTACTAGTAGAGATATAGGACCTGGTAACTGCTTGATCGATACGTGGGTAAGAAAAAATTCTAATAAAAAATTTGATGAGGATGGACATCTGGCTTCTGTTGGAAAGACTAATGAAATTATTCTTGAGCAAGCTCAGGAGCTTTATTCAAACAGATCAAATATTAAAACATTATCACTAGATGTAAATGATTTTGATGTTTCTTTTGCTAGAGGCTTATCTCTTGAAGATGGGGTGGCAACATTAACAGATTTTACCGGAGGAATTATTGGAGCTGCCTTATCTTCATTATTATCAAATGATAGGGAAAAGCTTTATAGGGTTTTAATTTGTGGTGGAGGGAGAAAAAATAAAACACTGATCAATAGAATTAAACAAAAGTCTCTTAAAGAAATCAAACTCCAACCTATAGATGATTACGGTGTAGATGGTGATTTTGTAGAGTCACAAGCATTTGCCTTTTTAGCAATAAGAAATATTATTAACGAGCCCATTTCCTTTCCTGATACAACAGGATGTTCTTCGCCAACAAGTGGTGGAATTTTAATAAAATTTAAATAAGCTTTGTTTTATCTTTAATATATTTGTCTATCGTTTTTTTTAATTCTTCCTCTTTTTCCTTAAAAAAATGATTTGCACCTTTTATTTCTGAAAAGTTAACTTCGATACCCTTTTGAGATTTTAATCTACTGTTTAATTCATTAATACTTTCCCTTGAAACTAATTCATCCTTTTCACCATAAACAACTTGTCCTGAAGCCGGGCAAGGAGCTAAAAATGTAAAATCATATACATTTGGCTGAGGTGCTATTGCTATAAATTTATTAACCTCTGGTCTTCTCATTATTAACTGCATACATATCAAAGAACCAAAAGAAAAACCCGACACCCAACACTGACTATAATCTTGGTTTTCTCTTTCGATCCAATCTAGTGCAGCAGCGGCATCAGAAAGTTCACCTTGACCGTTGTCAAATGTACCTTCGCTTTTACCAACACCTCTAAAATTAATTCTCAAAACAGAAAAATTATTTTTTACAAAAACATTATATGTTTCCTGAACGATTCTATTATTCATAGTTCCCCCATATTGTGGATGAGGCTGTAAAATTATAGCTACAGGAGAGTTATTTTTTGAATTTTTAAAATATTTTCCTTCTAATCTACCGCTTGGTCCTGGAATAAAAATTTCTACACTTTTCTGTTTCATTTTAATAATGATAATTATTTTCAAAAAAAAAATAGATTTATAGCATGTTTTTAATGTGGCAAATTTATTTATTATTGAAGTTGACTAATTTACTAGGGATTATTAAATAACCCATATATATTAAGGATTATATGAAATTAACAACTAAAGGACGATACGCGGTAATGGCTATGGCAGACTTGGCTTCTTTCCAAAGTGACAAACCTGTAAGTCTAAACGATATATCTTTAAGACAAAACATCTCTCTTTCTTATTTAGAACAATTATTCGCAAAACTTAAAAATTGTAGACTTGTTAAAAGCGTTAGAGGTCCAGCAGGCGGTTATGTTCTTGATAAAAACCCAAAAGAGATAAAACTTTCAAATATAATTTTTGCAGTTGATGAAAAAGTAAAAACCTTAAATTGTAAAAAAGACTCTAAAAAAGGATGTAACGGAAAAAACACAAAATGTATCACTCATAATCTTTGGGATGATTTAGAGCAGCATATAAACACGTTTTTTGAAAATAAAAGTTTAAGTGATTTATTAAAACAAAATAATCGAATTGTAAACCAATGAAAAATCAAAATATTAACACTAACCAAGAATATAAATATGGTTTTACTACAGACATCGAAAGTATAAAAGCACCAAAAGGTTTAAGTGAAAAATCTATAAAGTTTATTTCTAAAATGAAAAAAGAACCTGAATGGATGTTAAAATGGAGACTAAAAGCTTTTGAAAGATTAAAAAATTTGAAAGAACCAGATTGGCAAAAACCAAAATATCCAAAAATAGATTATCAAGATTTGTATTATTACTCTGCACCTAAATCGGCTTCAGAAAAACCCAAAAGTTTAGATGAAGTAGACCCAAAATTGTTAGAAACCTATAAAAAGTTAGGTATTCCATTACAAGAACAAAAAAGATTAAGCGGGGTTGCTGTTGATGCAGTTTTCGACTCAGTTTCAGTTGCAACGACTTATAAAGAAGAATTAACAAAAAAAGGTATTATATTTTGCTCTATTTCTGAAGCCATTCAAAAACATCCAGATTTAGTAAAAAAATATTTAGGATCTGTAATACCAATCACCGATCATTATTTCGCAACATTAAACTCAGCAGTTTTTACTGACGGTTCATTTGTTTACATACCACCGAATGTTAAGTGTCCAATGGAGTTATCTACGTATTTTAGAATCAACGCTTCAGATACTGGACAGTTCGAGAGAACTTTGATTATAGCAGACAAAGGAAGTTACGTGAGTTACTTGGAGGGATGTACCGCGCCAATGAGAGACGAAAATCAGTTACACGCTGCAAATGTAGAACTAGTAGCTTTAGATGATGCTGAAATTAAATATTCGACAGTCCAAAATTGGTATCCAGGAGATAAAGATGGAAAAGGCGGTATATATAATTTTGTAACTAAAAGAGGCGCATGTAGAGGAAAAAATTCAAAAATTTCTTGGACACAGGTTGAAACAGGTTCAGCCATAACTTGGAAATATCCTAGTTGTATACTACAAGGAGATAACTCTGTTGGTGAGTTTTACTCAATTGCAATAACTAATAATCATCAGAAAGCGGACACAGGGACAAAGATGATACACCTGGGTAAAAATACCAGGAGCAAAATTATTTCTAAAGGAATATCAGCAGGTCAAGCAGACAACACCTATAGGGGATTGGTAGATATTTCTAGAAAAGCTTCCAACTCTAGAAATTACACTCAATGTGACTCATTATTGATGGGAAATAAGTGTGGGGCACATACCGTTCCATATATTAAAAACAAAAATTTTTCATCAACAGTTGAACATGAAGCCACAACATCAAAAATAAATGAGGATCAACTTTACTACTGTAATCAAAGAGGACTTAATCAAGAAGAGGCAGTAAGTTTAATAGTAAATGGTTTTTGTAAAGAAGTGTTACAGCAATTGCCAATGGAATTTGCAGTTGAGGCTCAAAAGCTGGTTGGTATTAGTCTTGAAGGGAGTGTTGGTTAATGGAAAATAGATTTCATTTAGCTATACCAGCAGGTGATTTGGATAAAGCAATAAAATTTTATTGTGAAGTTTTAGGATGCGAGAGAGGAAACGCCGAATTTAAATACCCCGATGCTTGGGCGGATATAAACTTTTGGGGAAACGAGTTAACTTTACATGCAACTGATCCAAATCAGAAGATTACTAGTGAAAGACACAACGTAGATATGGGAAATGTTACGGTTCCACACTTTGGAGTACATTTGGACGCAATCACTTTCAAAAATTTAAAACAACGTCTTATTGATAAAAATATAAAATTTATTGACCCTCCTTATATAAGATTTAAGGGAGAGGATATAGAACAGGAAACAATGTTTTTAGCGGATCCAAACGGCAATTGCATGGAAATAAAAACCATGAAGAATCCAAACACATTATTCAAAAAATAACATGAACATTGATAGTAAACTAATAGAGTACAAGAATAATATAGATACACTTAGAGCAGTTGAAAGTTTAGAAGTTTATAGATGGCTAATTTCACTGGGTGAAAAATTAAATCATGACCCTTTAAGTGAAGAAAAAAGATCTGAAAAAAATAAAGTCAAAAGCTGTCAATTTGATTTATTCGTCGATTATGAAGACGGACGTTTCAAAGGTTGGAGTAAAGCTATGGTTTCAGCAGGTTATGCCTATATTTTAATTGATATATTTAATTCGCTGGATTTACCTGAAGCAAAAAAAATAACAGTTGATCATTTTAAAAAAATTAAAATGGATGAGCTTTTAACAATGTCAAGAAAAACGGGTTTTTATGAAATGATTGAAATAATGATTGGAAAACTAAAAAATGTTAGTAATTAAAAATTTAAAAGCATCAATTAACAATAGAGAAATTCTAAAAGGACTTAACCTTAAAATTAATCCTGGAGAGGTCCATGCAATAATGGGGCCAAATGGATCAGGTAAAAGTACTTTGGCAAATGTACTATCAGGAAAAAATGGATATAAAATTTCAGGGGAAGTAAAATATCTAGGCGAAAATCTTAACGACATACCGGTAGAAGAAAGAGCTCAAAAGGGAATTTTTTTAGCTTTTCAATATCCATTAGAAATACCTGGAGTAAATACAAATAATTTTTTAAAGACTTCTTTGAATACAATTAAGAAAGCTAATGGAGAAAAAGAGATAGATACAATTGCTTTTTTAAAAATGGTTAAAGAAAAAGCTAAAGAACTAGGTATTGATGAAAAAATACTTTCAAGACAGTTAAATGTAGGTTTTTCAGGAGGTGAAAAAAAGAAAAACGAAATTTTACAAATGAAAATTTTAGATCCTAACTTAATTATTCTAGACGAAACAGATTCTGGATTAGATATCGACGCATTAAAAATAATTTCTGATGGAGTAAATTCCTCTAGGAGTGAAAAAAAGTCTTTCTTAGTAATCACACATTATCAAAGACTTTTAGAATATATCAAACCCGATCACGTGCATGTTCTATCAGATGGTAAAATAATAAAATCGGGAACAAGCGAACTTGCTTTAGAATTAGAAAAGAAGGGCTATAAAAAACTTAATTAAATGAATGAAAACTTTAAAATCAGTCCAAGTGAGATCAATAAAATCAAACCATTAAATCAAAAAGATAAAAATTTTCGTCTAGAAAATTTAAAATTATTTAATCAACAAGGTTTTCCAAGTAGAAATCAAGAGGATTGGAAGTTTTCTGATATTAATCAAATCTTTTCAAAAAATTTCAAAAATTTAGAATCATTTAAAAATGAAAGTAAGCCAAAATCTATAAATTTTATAAAAGAATTTGACCATAATAATATTTTAATAGTGAATGGAAAACTTGAAAATAGCGAATTTAAGTTTGAAGATAAAAACAAAATCAAAATAAAAAGTTTTAACGACAGTAATTTTTCTATAAATAATCAGGAAAATTCACTTATTAATTTAAATAATGCACTTTCAAACAACGGATTATTTCTTGAAGTTGCAGACAATTACAGGTTTGAAAAAGCTATAATAATTTATAATGTTTTTACTGACGATCTTAAAGATAATCTGTTAAACAATAAGAATAAAATAATACTTGGTAAAAATTCTGAACTTCACATTGTTGAGTACAATATAAACCAGTCAAAAAATAAATTTATTTATAATACAACCGAAAATGTAATATTAAATGAGAATGCGTCTTTAAAAACTATTAATCTACAGGCTAACCAAAATGAGGGTTTTTTTTATAAATTCTCTAAAGGCAAAATGGGGTCTAATTCTAATTACTCAAGTTTTCTTTTTTCATCTGGTCCAAAGTTTAATAAAATTGATGCAGAGTTTGACCTTGAAGGAGAAAATTGTGATTGCAATATAAAATCAGCATTATTTATTAACAAAGATAAACACCAGGAAATTAAAACTAAAATAAACCACCTTGTACCAAATTGTAAAAGTTATCAAAAAATAAAAAGTGTTGTTGATGCTGAAGGTAAAGGTGTTTATCAGGGAAAAATATATGTTAAAGATATAGCTCAAAAAACTAACGCATATCAGTTGAGTAAAGCTTTACTTTTAAGTGAAAATTCTGAGTTTAATTCAAAACCGGAATTAGAAATATACGCGGATGATGTAAAATGTTCTCATGGTTCAACATCAGGAAGTGTTGATGAAAATTCAATTCACTATTTGATGACTAGAGGATTAAGTAAAAAACAAGCTGTTCAACTATTAGTTAGCGGTTTTTTAAATGAGATAATTGGAGATATAAAAAGTAATTCAGTAAGAAAATTTATTGAAAATAAAATAGAAGTACAACTTCATGGATATTAAAGAAATAAAATCAAAATTTCCTATTTTTTCAAATAAGGTAAAAGGCAAAAAATTGGTTTATTTGGATAGTGCAAATTCTTCACAAAAACCCAAAGTGGTTATAGATAGAATTTCTAATTTTTACTCAAAAGAATTTTCGAATGTAGGAAGAAGCATGCATTCTCTTGCTGTTACAGCAACTAATAGGTTTGAGGAAACAAGGGATCTAATAAAAAATTTTATCAACGCTAAATTTAGAGAAGAGATTATATTTACTAAGAATGCTACAGAGGGAATTAATTTGGTAGCAACTACCTATGGAGAAAAATTTATTAAAGATAAAGACGAAATCATAATTACAGAATTAGAACATCATGCAAATTATGTGCCTTGGCATTTTTTAAGAAAAAGAAAAGGAGCAGTAATTAAATTTGCAGAGTGTGATAAACAAGGAGAGGTAAGCATTGACTCAATTAAGAAACTAATAACTAATAGGACTAAATTAATAGCAGTAACACATGTTTCAAATGTAACTGGAACTATAATGCCATTAAGTAAAATCATTGATTTAGCAAAAACTAAAAAAATTCCAGTTTTAATTGATGGATGTCAAGGAGCACCACATATAAAATTAGATATGCAAAAATTGGATTGTGATTTTTACGTTATGTCTTGTCATAAAATGTATGGTCCAACAGGCGTTGGTATTCTTTACGCTAAGAAAAAATGGTTAGATGAACTTCCCCCATATCAAGGTGGAGGTGGAATGATAGACGAAGTTAAAAAAGACAATATTTCTTTTCCTGAAAGCCCTACTAAATTTGAAGCAGGCACTTTACAGACAGCTGAGATTGTAGGTTTTGCAGAGTCCATAAGGTTTATAGAAAATATTGGAATTAAAAATATAACTCAACATGAAAAAGAAATTACAGAATATGGTTTAGAAAAACTTAAAAAAAATAATTCTGTTTCAATTATTGGTGATCCAAAGGAAAGAGGAGCAATAATATCTTTTACAATTAAAGGTATTCACCCACATGACATAGCTACAATTCTAGATGACGACGGTGTTGCTATAAGAGCGGGTCATCATTGTTGTCAAATATTGCATGAAAAAATAGGAATACCAGCTTCGGCAAGAGCCTCATTAGGAATTTACAATTCTAAAGAGGATATAGATATTTTAAATGAGTCTATAAATAAATGTAATAAAGTTTTTAATAATTAAATGGATTTAAAAGAGTTATATCAGGAAATAATATTAGATCACGGTAAGAATCCAAGAAATAAAAAAAAATGTGATGGCTTTAATAAAGATGCAAAAGGAAACAATCCTCTTTGTGGAGATAAAGTTCATGTTTATTTAAGACTTAATGACGAAAAACAAGTAGAAGATATCTCATTTGAAGGGGAGGGTTGTGCAATATCAATTGCTTCTGCTTCAATTATGACTGAAATTATAAAAGGAAAAGATTTCAATGTAGCTAAAAAAATTTTGGAAAACTTCATCAATATGCTTAAGGATGGCTCAAAACCAAGCATTAATAGTTTAAGTGATAACGAAAATACGACAATTATGTCTCTATCTGGTGTAAAGCAATTTCCTATGAGAGTAAAATGTGCTACTTTGGCCTGGCATACATTTTTGCATGCTGCAGAAAATAATAAAAAAGTAGTAAATACAGAGGAATAAACATGAGTGATTTAAAAGAAAAAATTATTAAAGTGATTAAGAAGGTTTATGATCCAGAAATACCTGTTAATATTTATGAACTCGGATTAATTTACAAAATTGATATTGATGAAAAAAATAATGTGAAAGTTGATATGACACTTACATCACCAAACTGTCCTGTTGCAGAAAGTTTGCCAAAACAAGTAGAAGAATGTATACTAAAAGTTCCTGGTGTTTCTAAAGTTAAACTTGATTTAGTATGGGACCCACCTTGGGATAAGTCTAAAATGTCAGAAGCTGCCAAACTAGAATTAAATTTATGAGTGAACAAGTAATTAAACTAAGTGATAATGCTGCAAATAGAATTAAAGAAATAATGTCCAAGGCAGAAAATTCTGCTATTGGGGTAAGAGTAGGTGTTAAATCTGGTGGTTGCGCAGGCATGTCTTATGTAATGGAATACGCCAAAGAGGCAAAAAAAAACGAGGAAGTAATTGAAGACAAAGGTGTAAAGGTTTTTATCGACTCTAATGCAATTATGTATCTTTTAGGAACCGAAATGGACTATAAAACTGATAAATTTTCCTCACAATTTGTCTTTAAGAACCCCAACGAAACCGAACGTTGTGGTTGTGGAGAGTCATTTAAGGTATAATGAATCATGAGAGATACTAAGCATTTAGAGAGCTTTGCAAGGGAAAGAGCTATAAAAGAGAAAGAAAAATCTCTTTTTAAAAATAAGATAAAAGCTGTCAATAAAGGTGCGAATGGTACTTTTGAGTACACTATAAAAGAAGGTGTGAACAAAGGTAAGTTAGCTGACAGCAGAATCTTAAAAAATAAAAGCTAAATTATCCCTGGTAAATAGTTCTAGATAATTTTTCTATTTGTTTTTCTGATCCCGGGATCAGTTTATGTATAAACTTATTACATTCACTGTTCTTCTCTTTATTAAAAGGTTTACCGTAAACTTTATCCACGTAAACGTTCATTCCTTTATTTATTTCATCATTTTTTATACCTTCTTTGTTAAGGTATTCTCGGATTACTTTAGATGCAGCCAGGGCTATCTCGATATCTTTAACTTCAACAGTATCTGCTGGTAATACAGCTGTAGCGGTATAGTGACCAAGGCATTCGATAGTATTTTCTTTTTGCGCTTTAGTTATGTGACCCGCTGCGAAAGATGACATTGTTATGAAGCTCGCTAGGAGTACCGATAAAAAAATTTTATTCATTTCTAACAGCTATAATACATTTGAAACTCCATTGGATGTGGAGTGTGCTCAAAATTGTAAATCTCTTCATACTTAAGAGCTATGTAAGCATCTATTTGATCATCGGTAAAAACATTACCTTGAGTTAAAAATTTTCTATCTTTGTCTAAACTTTCCATTGCTTCTCTTAAAGAACCACAAACTGTTGGAATTTTTTTAACTTCAGACTCACTTAAAGCGTACAAATCTTTATCCAAAGATTTACCTGGATCGATTTTATTTTTAATTCCATCAAGACCAGCCATTAATAATGCAGAAAATGTCAAGTAAGGATTTCCAGCTGCATCAGGAAAACGAACTTCACATCTTGCAGCTTTTTTACTTTGTGTAATTGGAATTCTACACGACGCAGATCTGTTTCTTGCTGAGTATGCCAATAATACAGGCGCTTCAAAACCTGGTATTAATCTTTTATAACTATTTGTTGTTGCATTAGAGAAAGCATTTATCGCTCTGGCGTGTTTTAATATTCCTCCGATGTAGTGTAATGCTGTATCAGATAAACCAGCGTATTTATTTCCAGAAAATACTGCAGTACTCCCCTTCCATATTGACTGGTGACAGTGCATACCAGAACCATTATCACCTTTAACTGGTTTAGGCATAAAAGTTGCCGTCTTCCCGAAGGAGTGTGTAACCATGTGCACAGCGTACTTATAAAGTTGAAGATTATCTGCTTGATCCACTAATGTTCCAAAATACATTCCAAGCTCATGTTGGCTAGGAGCAACTTCATGGTGATGTTTTTCGACTTTAATTCCCATATCCTTCATTGCCTTTAAATATTCACTTCTCATATCCTGAGCACTATCAACAGGTGGAACTGGGAAATAACCTCCTTTAATACCAGGTCTGTGACCCATGTTTCCATTTTCATATTTTTTTCCCGTGTTATATGGACCTTCAGAACTATCAATTTGAAATCCCGTATGATTCATATCGTTTGAATATCTAACATCATCAAAAACAAAAAATTCTGGTTCTGGTCCGAAGTAAGCTTTATCTCCCACACCAGTTTTCTTTAAATATTCCTCTGCTTTTTTTGCAGTACCTCTTGGATCTCTTTCGTAAGGATCTTTTTTAATCGCATCAAGAATGTCACAAAATATATTAAGCGTATTATGTGATGTAAATGGATCTACTACTGTTCTTGATAAATCTGGTTTTAAAATCATGTCTGACTCATTAATTGCCTTCCATCCAGCAATAGAGGAGCCATCAAAGAAAACTCCCTCGTTTAACATGTCTTCATCAACTACTGTTGCATCCATAGTAACATGTTGAAGTTTTCCTCTTGGGTCTGTGAACCTTAGGTCTACGTATTCGATCTCTTTATCTTTTATAATCTTCTTGACTGAACTAGCACTCATAAATTTCCTTCGAATTATTTGAAAAAAACAATTTACATTACCAAATTTTTAGATTTCAAGTATGCTAAAAAAATATATGGCTGCTATGCATTTTTTTACATTATACAATTCCTAATTGAATGAAATTTATTAAAAATACACCAAAAATTTGGATTAAAAAATTTCCATGGAAAAAAAAATCTAGCAACAAATATTCAAGGGGTAGAGTGCTTATTCTTGGTGGTCAAAAGCACATGATCGGCGCTACTATTCTTGCTGCAGAGGCTTGTTTGAGAGTTGGTGTTGGATCAGTTAAAATTATATGCACCAAAGAAACTATTAAAACTCTATCTTTGAAGTTTCCATCTGTTCTTAAAGTAGAAATTAATAATGTATCTTACTTGAAGAGTTTTCTTCAAAAAGAGAGAAAAACAACATCAGTTGCCTTAGTAGGCCCAGGTGCAGGAAGCAATTCTAAAACTATGAAATTTACCGAAGAAATTTTAAAACAAATAAAATATGTGATTTTAGATGCCGATGCCTTAAATTCATTTCAACATAAAACAAAAAAACTCTTAAACCTTCTTGATAAATTTAAGCTAATTACTCCTCACAAAAAAGAATTTCATAGACTTTTCCCCTCAATAAAAATTAGTTTAAAAAATGAGCAAAAAGTTTTAAAGTTTTTGCAATTATGCAAATCAAATATATTGCTTAAAGGAAATACGACTCTTATAGGATCGAACAAAAAAATTATTAAAAATACCCACTCCTCTAGTGAACTAGCTGTAATTGGTTCAGGAGATGTTTTGGCCGGAATTATAGCAAGTTTAGTCGGGGACAACAAAATGTCAATAATTGAGGCAGCTGCAGCTGCAGCTTGGTTACATGGAGACATTGCTAGAAAATATGGTAAAGGTTTAATCTCAGAGGATTTAATTAAAGGAATTCAATCAGGTTTAGGGAGACTAGCTAATAAATGAGAGAACCAAAAACTATTGATGTGTTATTGTTAATTTTGCTAGGTGCAATTTGGGGCTCGGCTTTTTTTAACATCAAAATTGCTACATATACATACGATCCAATTACTTTAGTGTTTGTTAGGGTATTTTTTGCTCTTCTAGCTTTAGTAATTTATTGTTATTACAAAAAAATTAAAATTCTGGCTTTTTCAAAAGATTGGAAAATGTATGCATTAGTAGGACTTACTAATATAACGATACCTTTTATATTAATTGCATATGGTACAAACGTTGTTGATAGCTATTTGTCAGCAATATTAATGAGCACCACACCTTTAAGTGGGACTTTGTTGGCTCATTTTTTTACAAAAAATGAAAAATTAAATATTTTAAAATCAGTTGGTGTCTCAATTGGTTTCTTAGGTATAGTTTTTTTATTTTTTGATAAATTAGTGATATCAGAGAGTAATATTTTTTATGTCATGGTAATACTTTGTGGTTCAACATTTTATGTAGTAGGAGGAATTTTAACATTAAAATATTTAAAGAATAATGGAAATGAGAATGTATCAACATCGACAATTTTGTGGTCACTAATATTTTTAGCGCCTTTTTGTATATATCAAGAACCATG
>CACNVM010000011.1 GCA_902623915.1 uncultured Pelagibacteraceae bacterium
TAATAAAAATCATTATAAAATTCAAACAAAAATCTTTAAAAATTGTGAACATAGAATTCCTACAGAAGGATCCAGTCTTGGTTTAGAATTTCTAAAAAAAAATCTATATAAATAAAACGTTTAAGTGTAACAAAATTATAACTTGATAAATATTTTTCTTTAAGTTAGCATTGAATATGATCATAGCTTCTAGTGAGAAAGTTCCTTTAGAAAAATGTCCAGCACTCGTATTAAATGCTGATTTTAGACCTTTAAGCTATTACCCTTTATCTTTATGGTGCTGGCAGGATGCTATAAAATCAGTTTTTTTAAATAGAGTAAGTATTGTTTCGTCATACGAGAGAAAAGTTAGAAGTCCCTCTTTTGAAATGAGTTTACCAAGTGTTATTGCATTAAAAAGTTTTGTAAAACCATCAACTCATCCAAATTTTACAAGGTTTAATGTTTTTTTAAGGGATAAATTTACTTGCCAATACTGCGGAGATAAACAAGATTTAACATTTGACCACTTACTACCAAAGTCTAAAGGTGGACTTACAGACTGGGAAAACGTAGTAACAGCTTGCTCAACATGTAATGTTAAGAAGGGTGGTAAACTTTATAATAATTGTGATTTAAAATTAAAAAAATTACCCTTTATCCCAACCGTTGATGATCTACACAAAAATGGAAGACACTTTCCTCCAAATTTTTTACATGAAAGTTGGATGGATTATCTTTACTGGGATATTGAACTAGAACCTTAATTATATTTTTTCCGATACTTTAATAGCAGCTTTAGATGTGGTTTGTATTATTTTATCTAATACAAAATATAATCCTTTTTTGGTTGCGCCTTCATTATAAGCTAAGTTTTTATGATCAATTTCATCTTGTCTAAATTTAGAAATAGATTTTTTTAATGATTCTTCATCATCACCGAGTTTGTCAAGTTGGCTTTTGTAATGTCCATCTATAACCTCTTCAACAGAAGCAGTACAAAGCATTGCTGCTTTCTCTCCTAACATGGTAGTCCCAAAACCAAGTGTTACACCGAGAAGATCCCAAATAGGTAGGAAAACTGTAGGCTTGATATTTCTTTCCTTTATAGCCTTATCAAAATATTCAAAATGCTCTTTTTCATGTTCTTTCATTTCTTCAATTAATTTTTTCAATTTTTCATTCTTTTTAAAAGTATTAAGAGCTAAAAGTTGACCTTCATAGATTTTAATTGCGCCACGCTCTCCAGCATGATCAACTCTTATAATCTCTTCTAAAGTTTTTTTATTTGTTGTTTTCATAATTTTTGAACATCATAAAGAATATATACGATAAAATTAATGAGAAAATGGTATTAATTGAAGCAAGGGATAAACCTAAAAATCTAAAAGTAACATCTTTACAATTTATCGTATTTTGCTTTAATTGCTTTAAAAGATCTTCTTTTGATAGGATTTGGTCAAGATTATTTGCTGCGCAAACAGAAGACTCTTCAAAAAAACCTTGCTCAATCCCAAAATGGTAAAATGCAACTATTGCTCCCAAAAAAAATACTAAACTCAAAACAAGAAAGTGAATTCTAATATTTTTTTTTAAAACAAAAATACTCATTAATAACAAAATTGAAATATAATAAGGATACCTCTGATATAAACAGAGTTTACAGGGTTTATGTCCTAGACCATACTCAATAACGAAAGCTGAGATCAAGGATGAAACAAGTAAGATAAATATTATTATTAAAAAGAAATTATTTTTTTTTTTTATCATTTCATTAGGTAAAAATAAACCAACCCTAAAATTATAAGTATAAATGCAGTTATTATCAGAGACCATCTAGTCCCATGCTTATCTAAAAATGGACCTAATTTTGAACCAAATTTATAAGTTAAGAAAGCCACCAAAAAAAATCTTGAGCCTCTAGTCAAAACACAAATAACTATAAAAAAAACTAAATTAAAATGAATAAAACCACTTGATATTGTTAATAGCTTAAAAGGAAGGGGTGTAAATCCAGCAGTCACTAAAATTCCAAGCCAAGAAAAAAACCCCCCGGTTGTTGAAAATTTTTCTTTTAAAAAATTAGGATCCTGATAACCGTACAATTCAAAAATTTTGGCACCAATTTCATTAAAAAAAATGTATCCAATCATATATCCAAAAAGAGCTCCTAAAACAGAAAAAATTGTTGCAATAACAGCTATTTTTATAAACTCATTTTTTTTTGCGATAACCATTGGAATAATCATTACGTCTGGCGGAATAGGAAAAAAAGAACTTTCTATAAAGGACTCAAAAGCTAAAAATTGTTTAGCATATTTTTTTCCTGCCCAATAAACACACTTATCGTATAATTTTTTTATCATTTTTTTAGTTGCGTCCTAAATTAATTCAAAACATAATGATTGTACAAATAAAAATTAATGTGGAGAAATGGGCGAATGGTGGAACTGGTAGACGCGTTGGACTCAAAATCCAATGGTAGCAATACCTTGAGAGTTCGAGTCTCTCTTCGCCCACCAATTTATGGAAGTCAATAAACTTAATAGTCTAGTAGAATTATTTTTTGAAAAACTAAATAAAATTGATAAAGATAAACCTTTTTTAAAATGGTTAAAACCAAATAAGTCAACCTATACTTGGCATCAAGTTTCTGAAAAAATTTTTAAATTAACAAATAAAATTAAATCAATAATAAAAGAAGGTGATAGATGTTTAATACTCTCGGAGAATCGACCTTACTGGCTCATGTCTGACATTGCCATAATGAATGCAGGAGGTATATCGGTGCCAATCTTTACTACTTACTCTTCGAATGATTACAAATATATACTTAACGACTGTAAACCAACCATTATAATAGTATCAAATAATGATCAATTTAAAAAAATTAAAAATTTTTTAAATCCAGAAATTAAAGAAATTATTTCTTTCGAGGAGGTAGATCATAAAAGTTTACTTATAGACAAAATTTTAAAAGAAGAAACTGATACTAAAATTATAAACAAGAATCTAAAAAGAAATATGCCTGCATGTATAATTTACACATCGGGAACATCTGGTAATCCTAAGGGAGTTGTATTAAGCCATGGCGGTATTTTAGCAAACTGCGAGGGTGCTATGGATTTACTTGAACCTTTAATCAAAAAAAAAGATCCAATATTTCTTACTTGGCTTCCACTTTCGCATTCCTATGAACATGCTGTTCAATTTATTCAAATAATAACTGGCGCAAAAGTTTTTTATGCTGAAAGTTTAGAAAAATTAATATCAAATATGTCAACTGCTAAACCAACAATAATGACTGCAGTACCAAGATTCTATCAAAATTTATATAATAAAATTAATAGTAATTTCAAAAAACAAACAGGCATAAAAAAGCTCTTAATAAATAAGACAATAGATTTAGGTATAAAATCCTTGAATAAAATAAACCTAAAAGCTCACGAGAAATTCGTTAATTTTTTGTGTGAGGTTTTGGTAAGAAAAAAAATTCAAAAACAATTTGGTGGAAATCTCCAGACTTTTGTCTCTGGTGGAGGTGCACTAGATAAAAATATAGGAGAGTTCTTGAATGCAGTTGGTCTTCCTACACTGCAAGGTTATGGACTTACTGAGACATCCCCAGTAGTCAGTTGTAATTTACCAGGAGATATAAAAGTAGATACTGTAGGTCCACCTTTTAAAACAAATCAAGTCAAAATAGCAGAAGATGGTGAAATCCTCGTTAAGGGTGAAAATGTAATGCTTGGGTATTGGAACAAAGAAAAAGACACAAAAGAAATAATTAAAAATGGTTGGTTACATACTGGTGATATTGGTGAATTCGAAAATAATGGTTATTTAAAAATTACTGATAGAAAAAAAGATATAATTGTTAATCTTGGAGGCGATAATATTTCTCCAAGTAAAGTTGAAAATCATTTTTGTAATAATGAAAAAATTAAACAATGTTTAGTTTATGGAGATAAAAAAAATTATCTTGTTGCATTAATAGTTGTTGATCAAAAAGATAAAGATAATGCAACTATAAGAAGTATAATTGATAATTTAAATAAAGATTTAACTATTATTGAAAAAATAAAAAAATTTATTTTAATTTCTGAAGAATTTACAATTGAAAATGGTTTAATGACACCAACTTTAAAGTTAAAAAGAAAAAAAATAATTGAAAAGTATCAACAGGAATTAGAAAAACTTTATTAAAAACAAAAAAATTTTTTATTAAAAAAAGCGTTGATATTACTTACTTTTTTAAAATAATTTTTAAATTAAAGGATTTATTTAAAAAATAAATTTATTTCAAAATTTTAAGAATTAATTAGTGTTTGACATCAATAAAGAAAGAAATAAAGTTTAAATATAAAGCGAATCACTTAGATTCGTTTATAAAAAAGGGAGATATAATGGCTAAAAGACGTAAAAAAGCTAAAAAGAAAAAAAAGAAGGCTAAAAAAAGAAGAAGAAGAAGAAGATAAATAGTTTTCTATTAAAACGCCCTTTCCAAATCTCACGGAAAGGGCGTTTTTTTTATTGCTCTAATTCTAAATTTTGAACTCTTCCTAGGGCTTTATCCATTTTCTTTTTAGTATCTTCAGCCGAAATTTTAAGCACAACCTCAAATTCACTTTGTAATCTATCGTAAGCTTGTTCAAAAAGCTGCCTTTCACTGTAAGATTGGTCAGCTAATGTATTTGATGTTTTGTTTAAATCTTTAACAACTTCGGCAAGTTCATAAATTTTACCTGAATTAATTTTCTGCTCGTATTCCTGTGCTCTTCTACTCCACATGGTTCTTTTGATTTTTGGTTTTGATTTCAAAATAGAAACACACTTATTAATTTGATTGATTGAAGATATTGGTCTTAAGTGACTTTGTTGATTAATAGGAATGGTTAAAGTAAGTTTATCTCTCTCAATTAAAATCTTATAAAAATTTATTCCGATATCACCTATGGTAGCTTTTTCGACAGAAATAATTTTACCTACACCATGTTTTGGGTACACAACAAAATCATTAATATTATATTGTTTTTTTTCAGTGGCCTGCTTTTTTATTTTTTTTATTTCAATTTTTTGATCTGCTAAATTTACTTTTTTTGGTAAAGGTATTTTTTTTATGTTTTTTAATTTAACTGATTTTAACTTAGATTTTTTTTTCTTTTTTCTTGGCAAAGTTACCCTCCTGGTTTTTCTGAAAAATACTTATCTAGTTTATTTTTAACTTTTCTAAATTCATCGGCGTCTTTTGGCGGATCTTTTTTTTCAGAAATATTTGGCCATAATTTAGAATATTTTTCATTTATCTCAAGCCATTTTTGTTTATCATTTTCCTCATAATTAACGTCAGCAACTATAGCATCTACAGGACACTCAGGTTCACAAACTCCACAATCGATACATTCTTCAGGGCTTATCACGAGCATATTTTCGCCTTCATAAAAACAATCAACTGGACAAACTTCAACGCAGTCCATTAACTTACATTTTATACATTCATCTTTAACTATGTACGTCATTTTTATTCTTTCTTATAATATCTAATTTAATTTCTCCACTTAATTTATCTGGCAAATATAGCAAGCCACAAATTCGTCTCATCAAATTACTTTCATAAACATCCGATTTATTATCTGATAAAATTATTTTCCACAAAAATTCTAACACTCTTCTTTTTGTATTAAAATCCATTTTTTTTACCTCTTGGGTAAACTCTAAAATTTGATTAGAATTTTTCTCGTATTGTTCGGCTTGATCAATAAGACTATTAATTTGTTCATTATCTAATTTTTTATTTGAACTCATTTCGGCAAAACTCACAATCAATTTCTTTTCTTTTTCAGAATAATTTTCATCTATCTTTGCAGCGTGAATTAATAAAGCTAAAATTTTTATTAAATCCTCGTTTTCACTTTGAGCTTTTTCACTTTTTTTATTTTTTATTAAATTAAAAATCATTTTACATTAAGTGCCTGTAACTTTTGAAAAGGATTATCTTTATTGTTAATTTTGTTCATAAATTGATTTTTTCTTTTATTTTTTTTACTTCCAATGTAAAAAAATGTATCTTTTTCTTTATCTTTCTTTCTATAATTCATTAAATTTAACAATTCATAAAAATTTTCTTTTGATGAACCTAATAAATTCATCATCTCCGAATTAACCTGAAAGTCATTTTTTTTTGTATTTTCAATAATTTTTAAAAATAATTTTTCTAGAATATCCACTCTTACATAAAAATTTTTAAATTTTTCAAATCCACAAAGAAGTAAAAATTTTGCATTTAATTTATTATCTTTATCAACTAAAAAATTTAAACCAGATTTTGGAATTTCATTATTATTTGAAATATTATTATAGAACTTCCAAAGCGATATTCTTAAATTAACTGCTTTCGGTTTTAACATCCTTGGAAGAAATATATGATATCTTCCAATTTTAATGCCTAGCTGTCTTAGTTGTTTTCTATCTTCCTTTGATATTGAATCTACAATGTCTTTAATGTTGTCTCTTTTTAACACACCGTTATTTTCATAAAGTTGAAAAGAAAGAGCTCTTAGATATTTGTTATTATTTTCAAACTTAATTAAATTTACCAAATCTTTTAGCTCTTCTGAAATTAAATTTTTAATCCATAAATTAAGTGAAGTAATTAAATCTTTTCTGAAATTTATATCTAAAGCTTCATCTGCTATAATATCAATTTCTGGAGATAAGTAGTTTGATCCTTTTTTTAATTTCGCTACAGGATTGTCTTTCCAATAGATTTTAAAGTCATCTTTAAACTCAAGCTCTTTTTTTTCACTAATTTCTTTTGCTCTATTTATAAGCTCGTTCGCAATTCCTTGCCTAGCTGCTTTCTTTAAAGATTTTATATCTGTATCAAGCGTGCCTTTTGTAAATTCTAAATTTAGCTTTAGCCCTTTTAGGTTTCCTATCAATTGTTTGTTAATTATTACATCGTTATTTTCTTTTATTGTTGTGTCTAATTTAAGATCTTGTTTTAAATCTCTCGATAAAGCGCTTATCCTTTTATCTATAAAACTTTTAGTAAGTTCCTGGTGGAGTCTTTCAGATAAAAAATCCTCAATATTTTTACTTGCTTCAATCCAATAATCTGAGTTTTCAACCCAATTTTTTTTATTTGCCACATAAGACCACGTGCGCACATTTGAAATTTTATTTGAGATAACATCGATATTACCATGATATTTGTCTAAACCTTTTAATTGATTTTTCATGTAATCATTTGGTATGCGATTTTTATTTGAAGTCAAGAAGTCAAAAACTTTTGTTACAACTTCAATATGATTAAAAGCTTTTTTTTGAAAATCAGGTATTTGACAGCACTCCCAAAGTAGTTCCAGATTATTTGGTGAAACTTTAATTTTTTTGTCTCTGATCAAATATTTTAATATATTTTCATCAATTGACTCAGATATTTTATGAAGATTTCTATCTCCAGACTTTTTCTCAAGAGAATTAATTAAGCTTTCAGAATTAGAAAAATCTAATTTTGAATTTCTCCAATATAAAAATCTCATATCATCCAAATTGTGTTTTTCTATTCTTTCAATTTCATCAGCTTCAAGATTTTCACAATCTCCAGTTATTCCAAAATATCCGTCGTTTTTAAATCTACCTGCTCTACCAGCAATTTGGGAAATCTCAGTCATCCTTAGTCTTCGTCTCTTTTTTCCATCAAATTTTCTTAGACTCGAAAAGTTAATTTGTTCAATGTCCATATTAATACCCATTCCTATAGCATCTGTTGCAACTAGGTAGTCCACATCTCCTGACTGGTAAAGTTCTACTTGCGAATTTCTTGTTTTTGGACTTAAAGATCCCATTATTACTGCGGAACCTCCTTTTTGGCGCCTCACTAATTCTGCTAAAGCATAAACTTCCTCAATTGAGAAAGCAATAATTGCACTTTTTCTATTTAATCGTGAAATTTTTTTAGACCCATTATAGGATAGTTTTGAAAATCTCTCTTGATTAATAAATTCTACATTTTTTAAAAGTTGTGAAATGATATTTTTCATTATCTGGGATCCTAAAAACATAGTAAGGGCTTCACCTCTAAAATTTAGCAACCTGTCTGTAAATATGTGCCCTCTTTCGGTATCACCACACATTTGAATTTCATCAACAGCAACAAAATCTACTATTTTGTCCTTAGGCATAGACTCCACAGTACAAATATAATATTTGGCATCAGAAGGTATAATTTTTTCTTCACCAGTTATTAAAGCAACTTTTTCAGTTCCAAGCTTTAGGACACATTTATCGTAAACTTCTCTAGCCAAAAGTCTTAAAGGTAAGCCAAAAATACCAGAATTAAATTCCAACATTTTCTCAATAGCCATGTATGTTTTACCAGTGTTCGTTGGACCCAAAATAGCTATAATTTTATTTTCGCTGTTATTCATTAATTTGTGCTGTAATTTTTTTTAAACACTACATATAGACTAGGTTAGAGAACAAAAGATGATTAAATCATGACCGAATCACTTTGTCAAACGTTCTATTTTAATAAATAATTTCTGTAGTACTATTAAAAAACTGTGGTCGATTATATAAAAAAAAATATCAGTAATTTAAAACCTTCAGCTACTTTAGCAATAAATGAAAAAATAAAACAATTGTTAAAAGATGGAAAGAAAGTATTTAACTTTGGTTTTGGCCAATCTCCCTTTCCAATCCCAGAAAAAATAGTTTCAGTTTTAAGAGATAATGCCCATAAAAAAGATTATTTACCTATGCAGGGACTTCCTGAATTAAGGGAAGCAATTTCAAAATATTTACTAAAAAGAACAGGTGTTGATTATAAAAAAGAAAATATAATTATAACTCCTGGTTCAAAAGAAGCAATGTTGTTAATGCATGTAGTATTTAATGGAGAAATAATTTTACCTGCCCCAAGTTGGGTTTCATATGAACCTCAAGCAGAAATAGCTAAAAATAAAGTTCATTGGATTGAAACAACATTAGATAATAATTGGTTTCCAACAGCAAAACAACTTGAGGATAAAATAAATTCTATTGGAAAAAAAAATATTATACTAATACTTAACTCTCCGAATAATCCATCTGGTTCAGTTTGTAATAATTTAAATCAAATCGCTAATGTCGCAAAACATAATAATATTAAAATTCTATCTGATGAAATATATACAGACTTAACTTTTGATAAAAATTATGAATCTATTTCAAAATTTTGTCCTGAAAATACTTTTATAAGTGGGGGTTTAAGCAAATGGTGTGGTGCAGGGGGTTGGCGATTAGGTTTTTTTGCAGTACCTAATGGACAAAAAGATTTTTTAAATGCATTAAAAACTTTAGCAAGTGAGTCGTACTCAACGGTAAATAGCCCTTTACAATTTGCAGCTGTGGAAGCTTATAAAGGTGATTATAGTGATTATTTAAATAAAACTAGATCTATTTTAAAACTTGTAGGAAATTATGTTTTTAATAATTTAAAATCTAATAAAGTTTTAATTAATCCACCTAAAGGGGCATTTTATTTAATGCCTGAGTTTTTAAATTCTAAATTTTCGAGCTCTGCAGAAATGTGTGACGATATAATCAACAAAACTGGTGTAGCACTTTTGCCTGGTTCGGACTTTGGTTTTAAATCAAAAAAAATGTTAGCAAGGCTCAGTTACACTGATTTTGATGGGGATATTTTCCTTAAAAATATTAATAGTGGTAAAAAACTAGATGATGATCTTGTTAAAAAATATGCTCCAAATGTTGTTGAAGGAACCAACAAATTAGTAGAGTGGTCTAAAACACTATAGATACGTTATAAAAATTAACGTCCAAATTAAGTTATTTAGTTTTACAATGCCCTTTACGTATTGATACGATTTACTTAATTGTACAATTAAGACAAGGGGGAAAAATGAAGAGAATAATCTCTACTATCTCAGCTATAGCAATGTTATTTGCATTATCTTTACCGATGATGTCAGTAGCAAAGGCTGCTGAGTTTTTTACAATTGGAACAGGTGGACCAACTGGAGTTTATTTCCAAACTGGTAACGCCATTTGTAAAATGTTACACAAACAAGCGATAAGTGCTGAGCACGGAAGAAAAAAAGGTACAGCTAAAGCTTATAGATGTACTGCGCCTTCAACAGGTGGTTCTAACTACAATATTGGACAAATCAAAGATGGTGAGTTTCAATTTGGTGTTGCTCAGTCTGACTGGCAGTTCCATGCTTATAATGGTTCAAGCAAGTGGGAAGGAAAGCAGTTTAGCGATTTAAGAGCTGTATTTTCTGTTCACAATGAACCTTTCCAGATTTGGGCTAGTAAAAAATCTAAAATTAAAGATTTCAAAGGCTTAAAAGGAAAAACAGTTAATATTGGAAACCCAGGTTCTGGTCAAAGAGGAACTATGGAAGAATTAATGAAAGCTATGGGTGCAGATATGAGTATGTTCAAAGCAACAACAGAACTTACTTCATCTGAACAAGTAAAAGCTCTTTGCGATGGAAAAATAGATGCATTCGGATATTCAGTAGGATTTCCTAATGGTGCTATGGAGCAAGCAGCAACTTGTAAAGCAAAAGCAAGCCCGATTAATTTGACTGGAGCACCAGTTCAAGGTTTAATTGACGGAGCTGACTATTATGCTAAAGCTGTAATCCCAGCAGGTACTTACTCAAATCAGAAAAAAGACGCTACAACATTCGGTGTAAAAGCTACTGTTGTAACAAGTGCAAATGTTTCTGAAGAGCTTGTATACTTAGTAACAAAAGCGGTTATGGAAAACTTTGATGATTTCAGAGCTCAACATCCAGCTTTTGGACCATTGGAAAAGAAAAATATGATAGCTGATGGTTTATCGGCTCCATTACATCCTGGTGCTATTAAGTATTATAAAGAAGCTGGATTAATGTAATCTAAATACATAATTAAATTAAAAAGGCCCAATATTTTTTGGGCCTTTTTTTTTAGAATAATGTATCTTAACTAAAATGAATCAAAACGTTCAGAATAAGATTAAAGACAAAATTCAAGAAGATATTTCTCCAACACGTAATTTAACAGGAATTCATTTAAAAATAGTTTTTGGTATCGCCATTCTCTGGACGTTCTTCCAGCTTTGGTATGCTTCTCCTTTCCCTTTTTGGTTTAATTTTGGAATGTTCAAAGGTTTACCAGCCAGAGCTATTCATTTGGGCTTTGCTTTAACTCTAGCTTTTTTGATTTTTCCAACAGTAAGAGGAAAAAAAATTTCAGTAATCGACATCCTGATAAGTATAGTTGCTGCGTTTTGTTGTTTATACATTTATTTTTTTTATGACGATTTAGTAAATAGAGGAGGAATACTTTTAGTTAAAGAAATATTTGGATTCAAAGTTCCAGTAGAACTTATTATAGGGGCAATTGGTATTGTAATTCTTTTAGAAGCCACAAGACGGGCAATTGGTTTACCTTTAGTTATTATTGCAGTTTGTTTTCTACTATTCTCTTATTTTGGCAAATATGCTCCAGATATAATCTCTCATGGTGGTCTTTCTGTAAAAAGATTGGTTGGTTTTCAGTGGTTTGATCAAGAAGCAATTTTCGGAATACCAATAGGAGTATCGGTAGACTTTATATTTTTATTCGTTTTATTTGGGGCCCTATTAGAAACTGCTGGTGGAGGAAAATATTTTTTAGATTTGGCTTTTGCCATGGTTGGTAAAATGCGAGGAGGTCCAGCTAAGGCTGCAATATTAGGATCTGGAATGACAGGTATGATCTCAGGTTCATCAATTGCAAACACTGTCACAACTGGAACTTTCACAATTCCAATTATGAAAAAAACTGGTTTCTCCCAGGAAAAGGCAGGAGCTATCGAAGTTTCGTCTTCAGTTAATGGTCAAATAATGCCTCCAGTAATGGGAGCCGCTGCTTTTGTTATGGCTAGTTTTATTGGCGTTACTTATTTTGAAGTTGTGAAACATGCTTTTTTACCAGCCATCATTTCTTACATTGCTTTGTTTTACATATCTCATTTAGAGGCTCTTAAATTAGGTCTTAAAGGTATGGATGATGCTGATGTTCCACATCTTAAGAAAACTTTTTTATCAGGATTGCATTTTTTAATACCAATTTTTGTTTTAATTTTTTTACTTGTTTATATGAGATATACCGCTGGTTTTTCAATTTTTTATGCTACTCTTTCTTTAGTCTTAGTAAATTTAGTAAACCGTATTATTAAAAATCCAGATTTTAAAACTGGTTTGGTTGATTGGTATAATCAAACAATTGTTGGTCTTCAAAAAGGTGCAATTAACATGGTAGCTGTTGGAATTGCAATTGCTACTGCTGGTATAATAGTAGGAGCGGTTGGCTCTACAGGACTGAGTACAAACTTGATTATAGTTATAGAGACAATAGCTAGAGACAACGTAATAATATTAATACTACTTACCATCATACTTTGTTTGCTTTTAGGAATGGGTCTTCCAACCACTGCAAATTATGTTGTGGTAGCATCGCTTATGGCAACAGTCCTTGTTGATGTGGGAAATGCATCTGGCTATATTTTTCCCCTCATAGCTGTGCATTTATTTGTATTTTATTTTGGTTTGATGGCTGATGTAACGCCACCTGTTGGATTAGCTTCTTATGCAGCTGCAGCAATATCTGGCGGTGATCCTTTAAGAACAGGACTTCAAGCAATTTGGTATAGTTTAAGGACAGGAATTTTACCTATCGTATTTTTATTTAATCATGAACTTTTGTTAATAGGCGTAGAGAGTTTTTGGCAAGCTTTAATTGTAATAGTTACTTCTTTAACAGGAATATTAATTTTTACTGCTGCTACCCAACAATGGTTTATAAATAAATTAAAGTGGTATGAAACTATAGCGTTTTTAATAATTTCTTTATCATTTTTGGCTCCTGATTATGTTTTAAGTAAATTTTATCCAAAATTTAATGAGCAAAAACTTTCAGCAGAAACTATTCAAAATCTCTATTTTGATCCTACCAAAGAAGTTCACATTAAAGTAACTAGGATTTCCGAATACGGAGAAAGATATAAGTTATTTGTTATTGATAAAAGAAAATTTGAAAAAGAATATAATTTAGAGGAATACGGTGTAACTTTGATAGACCAAAATGATCAACTTACTGTAGATAAATTAAACTGGAAAGGTGAGGCAAAAAAATCTGGAATACAAATGGGGGATATAATAAGCAATTTTAAAATTGAAAACCCAGATAGACCCAATAAAGCAATTGTTTACCCTATAGCTCTATTACTTCTCATTATATTTGGTTATTTTAATTATAGAAACAAGCCTTCCACAGCATCATAAAAGCGCAGTGCTTTTATCGTAAAATCTAATTAAATATCTAAATGAAAACTATTTTAAAAGCCATAATTTTTAGTTTATTCTTAAATGCTTCAGGTTTTGCTGAAGTTAATTTCCAGCAAAAAAAATTTTATTATGAAAACCTGGTTAAAAACTGGTCTAAAATATTTCCAGACAAAAATAGGAATGCTGCAGGACCAAGATTTTTTAAATATTTGATAGACCAAAACCTAACTTACGAGGAATTTAAAGAATATAATAAATTTTACTGTCCTGTCTCAGGCTCACTAATAAACCCAGGCGAAAAACCTGATTATATTTTTGTTAAAGAATTAAAAACAGAAAAGAATATTTGCGGTAAACTTTATAGATGTTGTTGGCCATGCTCTTGTGATCTCATGAATTATGCAAAAGTTAAAAAAATTAAACATAAATTTAAAGATGGCACAAAAAAAATTGATGTTTTGTTAATTAATAATCCTTGTTCAAAAAAAGATTTTCCTAAAGAAGTAAATAAAAATTATTTTTGCAATCAGCAAAGACTAAATGACGACGAGGTATTTGTAGTTGATGGTAAACTTGTGATAGGTCTTTTTTACGAAGCCGAAAAATGTTTGAAAACTGATATTAAAAAAATAGAAGCTAATGAAATTACAGGTACATTCTGTGCTTTAAAAAATGATGTCCCATTAGAGGAAATGAATATTGGTATGGGTGATATTTTTATTAAAATGGCGAGATAGCCATTTAGCTTTGTTTGAAAGTATAGGTTTTTCCCGTTTCTGTTATTTTAAAATTATTGGTCTTTCCGTTTGTCCATTTTACTTGTACTTCAAAGTCTTTTTCGCCATTTCTAATTCCATAGTGTGCAACAGGTTCCATCTGACATAGGTATCCCGAACCAGAGTCTATTGTTTTAGAATGTTTTCTTAAATTTGATGTTAATGTTATCGTAGCTCCTCTTGCTGGTGCTCCATTTTTATTTAGAGCTCTTATTCTTAAATAATTCTTCCCTTTTTTTATATTTGCTTTGTAAAGTGTAAGTATTTGATTTCCTGTTTCGCCATGTGCAATCAATAACTCCAAGATTCCATCTCTATCAATATCAGCTACAGCAGCGCCAGTTCCAAGACCATTTGCTTCAGAGTTAGAAGTGATATCAATTTCCTCTAGTTTTCCATTTTCTCTAATTTTAAATAATTTATTTGGTTCACCAATATTATTTAGAAATATTTCGTCATATCCATCATTATCAAAATCTGCGGTAATAACTGTTCGAATTTTAGATGGTTTTTTAAAATTGTTATCGGCAATGTCTTTAAAAGAGTTTTCTTTTTTGATAAAAATACGATGTTCTCCATCCCAATTTCCACTAATAATATCTAATTGGCCTCTGTATAAAACATCACTTAATGCAGTTCCTCTTCCATTTTCATAAGGATCTAAAATATTGTACTCAGATGCTACATCATAAAAAGTTCCCTTAACATTCTTATACAAGAAATTAACACCTCTCTCATTAGCTGCAAAGATATCTGTATTGTTTGATAATATATGACCTGCAACAACCGCTCTTCCTCCAGTTATTTTATCCAAGCCAAATTCTGCTGCCCTATCATTTATTATTCCCTTAAACTTTTCATAAAATCTTGTTGGACCGCCATAATTAGCAACATAAATTCCATATTTCCCATTTCCTTTCCTATCTACACAAACAACTGAACGACCTGCCGTGAAGTTTAAATCTATTTGATTTTTCTTTTGTTCGAAAATATCAAAAAATTTATTGTCTTTTAGATCTATTAAACGGTCGGAATATTTCTTTTCGCCACTGTAAGTATCAGTATTTAAAAAGTAAATTTCTTCGTATCCATCAGAGTCGATATCGCAAGCAGCAACGCCGATGGTAAAACTCTTTTTATCTTTAAATTTTGTATCATTTACAATATTTGTGAGTTTATTTTCTTTATAAGCTAAAGCTAAATTTTCGCTACCAAAACCAGCTACAATAAACTCGTAAGCGCCATCGTTATTAACATCAGCTACAGAAATACCATATCTAAGACTCTCATAATTGTTTTCTATTAAATCAGTAATGTTAGTAAAAAAATTTGCTGATGCACTTTTTATTGAAATTATAATAAATAATATTGAAAAGAATACAGTTTTTGATCTCATTTATCTAAGAGATATTTTACTAAAGGCTACACAAGTATTCCTAGGACTCATATTTTTACTTGTTTATCTTTAAAATTTTCCAAACACCAGATGTGACTGCCACTATGCCTTCAGAATTAATAATTTCGCATGTTAGAAAAACTAGTGTCTTAGTTTTTTTTTGAACCTTAACCTTTGCTACTAATTTATCTCCAAGTTTAGCAGCAGATATAAACTTCATTTCTAAAGATATAGTCACACATCTTTTATTATCAGCCGATTGATGTGCTGCATTTCCCATTCCAGTATCTGCAATAAAAGTAAGAAATCCTCCGTGTGCCATTCCGGCAGTATTGAGATGCATTTCTTTAACCTCAGTCTCGTATTCAAAAGTAGTACTATCTATTTTTTTACCCTTAAGTCCGCCTACTTGTTTTGCATAGCCTGAATTACTTTCGTCCATATCTTCTTTTATCATACAAAGGAGCCAGTTGTGAGAAAATAACAGCTGATAAAATAATTATAATTCCCATGATTTTATATTCATTAAGAAACTGGTCTAATATTATCCATGCAGCTATTGATCCAAAAACACCTTCCAAAGAAAAAATAATTGCTGCTGGAGCAGGAGATATATTTTGTAAAGCTAGAATTTGAAGCATGAAGGCAATTCCACTTGATAAAACTCCTGCGTAAAGTAATTCAGCAGCTTCTAATGACAAAACTTTTAATGAGACATATTCGTAAGCAAACATCGGAACAGAAGAAAACATTGCAGCAGTAAGACATTGAAAAGAAGCTATAGTTATTGGAAAATTAAAAACTTTTAAAAATTTAGAAATATAAACAATATGAAAGGCCCAGAAAAAAGCCCCAATTACTACAAGAGTGTCACCAAACCTTACTCTAAGATTTCCTAATTCACTTAGAAGAAAACCACCAATTAAACACATCATTACTGATGGCCAAACAGATTTATGAATTTTTTTTGAAAAAAGAAAAAAAGCAATTATTGGAACTATAACTACATACAAAACTGTAAAGACAGCTGAGTTTGCTACATCAGTATAAATTAGTGAAATCTGCTGTAAAATATTTCCTCCAGCTAATAAAAAACCTAAAAAAAATATATAACCCACAACAAATTTGTAATTCAATTTTGTATCTTTGATTTTTTTAAACTCAAAAATAAAAAAAAATGGTAGTAATGCTAAGAAGCCTAAAATCAAACGAGCCGCAGAAAATGTCCAAGGGCCAATATAATCCATTCCCATATCTTGAGCCACAAAAGCTGTACCCCAAAGAAAAGAGCATCCAACCGCACAAATTAATGAAAAAATTTTTTTATCCATTTAAACTGCAAGCTTGAATGCAAAATCTTTCCCTAGACTTTTTGATAAATGCACACAAAATCTCGCACCTTCTGCACCATCAATGACTCTATGATCATAAGATAAAGAAATAGGAAGCATTTTCCTTGTAATAAATTGCTCATTTATTTTTTTAATTTTCTCGAAAGTTTTTCCAACGCCTAAAATAGCTACTTCTGGAGGATTGATAATTGGTGTGAAAAAATTTCCTCCAATACCTCCTAGGCTTGAAATTGTCATCGACCCACCAAAAAATTCTTTTTTATCTATTTTAAGCTCCTTACATTGCTTACTTACTCTTTTTAATTCTTCATAAATTTCCTTTAATCCTAATTGATCAACATTTCTAATTTTTGGAACCATTAAACCATGCGGAGTATCAACTGCAAAACCAACATGATAATACTTTTTAAAAATCAATTTATTGTTCTCAGGATCTATAGAGGAGTTAAAATTAGGATACTCTTTTAGTGCGTTTACCACAGCTCTAGTTATAAATGCTAATGGACTTATCCTTATTCTATCACCAGAGTAATTATCGATTAAAGTTGTTCTAAACTGTTCCATTTCAGTTATATCTATCTCATCATGTTGAGTAACGTGAGGAATCTCAGTCCAAGATCTAACAAGTTGAGGACCAGATAATTTTTTCACTCTAGGAAGGTCTTTTTTTTCTACTTCTCCAAATGCTTCATGAGGATATTCATCCTTGTAAACTTTCTTTTCAACTTTTCCTTCATTAACTGATACCTGGGATCTTACAAATTTTTTCACATCATCTTCAGTTACTCTACCAGCTCTTTGTGATCCAGGTATCTGAACGATATCAGCACCTAGTTCTCTAGCAAATTTTCTTACCTTCGGACTTGCGGATGATACACCATCTTTACTCAATTTTTTCACTACAGGAGCTATTTCTTTTGGAGTTTCAGTTACTATTTTCTTTTCAGGAATATTTTCTTTTACCTCAACTACTTTTTTACTTTCCTCCTTTTTACCTACAGTATCTAATGATAATATTTCACTTCCTTCTGAAACTTTGTCACCAACTTTAACAATAATTTTATTGATTTTTCCTTCATCTATTGCAGGAACTTCTACACTTGATTTATCACTTTCCAAAGTAATTAAAGGATCATTTTTTTTGATCTGTTGTCCTGACTTAACTAATACTTCGATCACTTCAACATTTTTAAAATCTCCGATATTTGGAACTAATAATTTTTTTTCAGCCATTAAACTCTATAATTTTGTTGGAAAAACTTTTGTTTGATCAATATTGTATTTTTTAATTGCTTTTTCTGCATGTTCTGAAGCCATCAATTGTTCTTTTGCTAATGCGCTTAAAGTGTATGTAACAATATGCTTTTTATCAACTTCAAAAAATTTTCTTAATTCTTTTCTTGTATCACTTCTTCCAAAACCATCCGTACCCAATGTATAGAATGGTTTATTAAGATATGGTCTTATTTGGTCTGTATGTGATCTTATATAATCTGATGCTGCAAATATAATACCTTCTTGCGAGTCTAAACATTTTTGT
Source organism: uncultured Pelagibacteraceae bacterium (assembly GCA_902623915.1). Classification (GTDB taxonomy): domain Bacteria; phylum Pseudomonadota; class Alphaproteobacteria; order Pelagibacterales; family Pelagibacteraceae; genus Anoxypelagibacter. Next base: position 18,372 of record CACNVM010000011.1, read on the forward strand.
ACATAACTTTTCTTAGGCTTTTCTTTTGGATTTAATAAATTTCTTCTTTCAACTTCCATACCATCTTTCTTTAGTTCATTGAAACTAGTAGCACTCCAAACATTACAATCTACTCCGTAATCTTTTGATAAAGTCTCAGCAGCTTTAATAACCTCTCTTAAAATTGATCCTGAACCAAGCATTTGAACTTTAGCTTTGCCTTTTCCTTTATAGTTTTTAAATAAATACATTCCTTTTAAAATTCCCTGATCTGAACCAGCAGGTTTTTCTGGATGAGTATAATTTTCGTTCATTGCAGTTATATAGTAGTAAATATTTTCTTTTTTCTCATGCATCCTTTTTAATCCATCTCTAAAAATAACTGCCATCTCATATGAAAATGTAGGATCGTAACTTATGCAGTTAGGTATCGCAGATGCAAGGAGAAGACTATGTCCATCCTGGTGTTGTAATCCCTCACCAGCTAAAGTTGTTTTTCCAGATGTTGCTCCAATTAAAAAACCTCTTGTCTGGGAGTCTGCTGCGGCCCACGCCAAGTCTCCAATTCTTTGAAAACCAAACATAGAGTAAAACAAATAAATAGGAATCATTTCTAAATCATGATTAGTGTAAGAGGTTCCAGCAGCAATCCATGAAGACATTGCTCCTGCTTCTGTAATACCCTCCTGTAAAACTTGTCCGCTCTTGTCTTCTCTATAAGAACTTAATTGTTCAGAGTCGACCGGTTCATATTTTTGGCCCTCATGCGCATAAATACCAATCTTTTGAAAAAAACCCTCCATACCAAAAGTTCTAGCCTCATCAGCAATTATAGGCACCAATCTTGGTGCAACATTTTTGTCTCTTAGTAAATTTGCAAGCATTCTTACAAGGGCCATGGTAGTAGACATTTCTTTATCACCAGTGGACTTCATAAAACTTTCAAATATATCTTGAGGAGGTGTTTTAACCGATTTTGCAAAAGTAGTTCTCTCAGGAATGTGACCACCAAGCTTAACTCTACAATCTTTTAAATACTTTATTTCTGGTGAATTTTCAGCTGGTTTGTAATATTCAATATTTTTAACCTGTTTATCGGTAAGTGGAACGTTAAATCTATCTCTGTAAAATAATAAATCTTCCTCGTCTAATTTCTTTTGTTGGTGTGTTGTATTTATACTCTCACCAGATTTACCCATCCCATAACCTTTAATTGTTTTAGCTATTATGACAGTCGGCTTACCTTTGCATCGAACAGCAGCATGATAAGCTGAGTAAACTTTATGAGGATCGTGTCCACCTCTATTTAATTTCCAAATATCCGCATCAGTCATATTTGCTACTAAGTCTTTTAATTCAGGATATTTACCAAAAAATTTCTCTCTTACGTAAGACCCACCTTTTGCTTTGAATGCCTGATATTCACCATCGACTGCTTCAGTCATTCTTTTTACTAGTAAACCAGTTTTATCTTTAGACAAAAGCTGATCCCAGTAAGATCCCCAAATTACTTTAATTACATTCCAGCCTGACCCTCTAAATCTTCCTTCAAGTTCTTGAATAATTTTTCCATTTCCTCTTACAGGTCCATCTAATCTTTGAAGATTACAATTAATTACAAAAATTAAATTATCTAATTTCTCTCTTGCTGCTAGCCCTACAGCCCCAAAACTTTCAGGTTCATCCATTTCACCATCACCTAGATGACACCAAATTTTCCTATCTTGATCTTTTAAAAGACCTCTATTTATTAAATACTTAGTAAACCTAGCTTGATAGATTGCCATCATAGGACCAAGTCCCATGGACACAGTTGGGAACTGCCAAAATTTAGGCATTAACCAAGGATGTGGGTAAGAAGATAATCCGCCTTTTTCAACTTCTTGTCTAAATTTATCTAATTGTTTTTCTGTAATTCTTCCTTCTAAAAATGCTCTTGCATACATTCCTGGTGCGCTATGACCTTGAAAATAAACTAAATCACCACCAAACTTATTATTTTTTGCTCTCCAAAAATGATTCATACCGACGTCATACAATGTTGCTGCAGAAGCAAAAGTACCTATGTGACCTCCTAGTTCTGGATTTTTTTTATTAGCCTTTACAACCATGGCAGCTGCATTCCATCTTATGTAAGCTCTAATTTTTCTTTCTAAATTTTGATCTCCAGGCGATCTGATATCTGCACTTGCAGGTATTGTATTTATGTAAGGAGTAGTTCTAGTGTCAGGTAAGGTTAATCCTTGTGTGTATGCTTCATCAATTACTTTTTTAAGTAAGTAACCTGCTCTAGATGAACCATCTGCTTTTACAACTGCTCGTAAGGAGTCTAACCATTCTTGTGTTTCTGCAGGATCTATATCATCCTTAGAAATGGGTTGAGCATAAATCGCCTCCTTTCCATTTCTCAGACCATTTGTTTTTTCCATTTTTGGAATTGGTTTTTCCTCAATTTCGGTTATTTCCTTTGTTGGTTTGGCAACTTCCTCTTTTTTCTCATTCCCGCCATCCAAAGTAGCTAGAATACTTCCTTCCGAAACTTTGTCTCCTATTTTAACTTTTAGTTGAGATATTTTTCCTTCGTAAGGCGATGGGACTTCAACACTTGACTTGTCGCTTTCTAAAGTAACAATTGGATCATTTTTTTTAATTTGATCTCCAGGTTTTACTAAAACCTCTATAATTTCAACATCCTTAAAATCACCAATATCTGGGACAGAAATGTTTTTAGACATTTAATTATTATACACAATTTTTGACACAATTTATCCGCTTTTTTGACACTTCGAATTTGCAATATAATTTATGCAACTTTTAAGACTAATATTTAAAAAAAAGAGAGCAGATGTTAATTCTCAGGTATTAATTCAAAAAATTTTATTAAGAAAATACTTGGCTAAAACCAATTAACAAGACTACTAGAATTATAGCACCGTAATAATACTGATAGCCTCTGACAGTAAATGGAATTTTACTTAAAGCTCTATTTTTTATTTTTTTTCTAGGTTTAGACAGTTTCATTTTCTCTCAATACACATGGCAACGCCCATACCTCCTCCAATACAAAGCGTAGCCAATCCTTTCTTTGAGTCTCTTTTTAGCATTTCATGAATAAGTGTCACGAAAATTCTTGTCCCAGAAGCTCCAATGGGATGTCCTAGCGCAATTGCTCCACCGTTAACATTTACTTTTTCCATTGGCAAAGCTAGCTCCTTAACTACTGCGCAACTTTGTGCAGCAAAGGCTTCGTTCGCTTCTATCAAATCCAAATCCTTTGATTGCCATCCAGCAATCTCTAATGCTTTTTTTGAAGAAGGTATAGGACCTGTTCCCATTACTGAGGGATCAACACCACAAGAAGCCCAAGATTTAATTTCTGCTAAAGGTTTGATTCCTTTTTTCTCAGCTTCTTTTTTTGACATTAAAACTACTGCAGCAGCACCGTCATTTATACCAGAGGCATTTCCTGCAGTTACTGTTCCTTCTTTTTGAAAAGCAGTTTTAAGTCTTTGTAATGCCTCCATTGAAATCCCTTCTCTTGGGTGCTCATCCTTTTTGAAAACTGCAGTACCTTTTTTAAGTTGAATTGTGTAAGGAACAATTTCGTCGTCAAACTTATTTTCTTTTTGTGCTTTTAATGCTTTTGTTTGAGAGTCGAAAGCAAATTTGTCTTGATCTTTTCTTGTAACTTGAAATTTTTGTGCAACATTTTCTGCTGTTATACCCATATGATATCCATTGAATGCATCCCACAATCCATCTTTTATCATAGAGTCAACCAAACTAGTGTCCCCAAGTTTTTTTCCGTTTCTCAAATGAACTACGTGAGGTGATTGAGACATACTTTCTTGACCTCCAGCTAAAACGATATTTGAACTTCCTGAAAGAATTGAATGATATCCTGATGCAATAGATCTTAGACCTGAACCACAAACTTGATTAACAACATATGATGGTGTTTCTTTTGGAATACCCGCATCCATAGCGGCTTGTCTTGCAGGGTTTTGTCCTGCACCACCTGTTAAAACTTGGCCCATTATAATTTCGTTTATATCTGAAGCTTTAATATTTGATTTTTTAATAGCGTTTAAAATAACTGTCGAACCTAGTTTATGAGCAGAAACATTTTTTAAAGACCCACCTAAATCTCCAATTGCTGTTCTTACAGCAGATGTTATGACAACTCCATTTTCTTTAGACATAATTTTCTACAATTATATTCTTATTCAAAGAATAGCAATAAGCATTAAATCGCTTTATTATAGCTGTTTTCTTTGATATTTTTACTATGTGGTCCCATAGCTCAATTGGATTAGAGCGTCTCGCTACGGACGAGAAGGTTGAGGGTTCAAGTCCTTCTGGGACCTCCAAAATAAGGAGACTTGTTATGTCACTACAAAATTCAGTATTCGTTTTTTTTATTGTAGTTTTAGCTGTTCTATTTGTAATATCCTTGATTTTATAAATAAACAGTAGCTAGAATAATTGATCCAAGTATTAATCTATATCCAACAATGATATTAAAGCTAAAATTCTTTAAGTAAATTAATAAGTATTTGATTGTTAGATAAGAGAAAATAAAAGATAAACCTATCGTCATAAATGAGTTGATATTTATAATTAAGTCTTCTTCATTAAACATTTTATAAATACCGTATACCGAGCTACCTGCAAGCGCTGGAATTGAAAGTAAAAATGAAATCTTGGCAGCATCTTCTCTAGTAAATTTTAAAAATCTAGCCCCAGTCATTATTATTCCAGATCTGCTTACACCAGGTATTAGAGCTAATACTTGAAAAAACCCAATTAAAATGGCCTTTTTAAACGTAAATTTATCTTTAATGCTATTTTCAAGGCTTAATTTATCTGAAATAAAAAGCACAATACCAAAAATTATAGTCATCCAACCAATAAGTTCTAAAGACCTAAATGTATCAATCAAGTTATACTTTAAAATTAAAAATCCAAATCCGAACAATGGAATTGATGCCAAAATTATTTTATAAAATAATTTTTTATTCTTTCCGAAATTAAAAATATCCTCTTTAAAGAAAAATATTACTGCAAGTAAAGATCCCATGTGAGCATAAACATTTATTAATAATTCATTTTGAATACCAAAATATTTTGATATTAAATTTAGGTGAGCCGAAGAGCTAACTGGAAGAAATTCAGTAATACCCTGTATTATAGATAGGATCAAAATTTGAATAAAGTTTTCCATTTATTGTGTATTTCCTTATATTTAATTCAACTATAGAGTTCATTAAAATTACGCATAGCTGATATGCATATATAAAAAACGAGTAAAATCAGGGTTTTTTGAAATAAAGGTCATAATAACTTACCTAAATAGTCTTTAATTTCTCTAATTTTTATTCTAAAAAACCGTCATGTCAGAAAAAATGTTAAAGTTTGTAAAAATAGGTCAGCAATCACCACCTAAAAGATCTGCTGATAATAGGAAGAATGATTTTAAAGAAGTCTACGATGAATTTATTAGTAACAAAGCCAAAGAGCAATCAAGTAGATGCTCGCAATGTGGTGTTCCATTCTGCCAGGTTCATTGCCCTCTTCAAAACAACATACCAGATTGGTTAAAGCTTACAGCAGAGGGAAGATTAGAAGACGCTTATGAACTGTCTCAAAGTACAAATAACATGCCCGAGGTTTGTGGAAGAATTTGCCCTCAAGATAGATTATGTGAAGGAAATTGCGTAATCGAACAGTCTGGACATGGAACAGTAACAATAGGATCAGTTGAAAAATACATTACAGAAACAGCTTGGGAAAAAGGATGGGTCAAACCAATTAAATTAAAAAAAGAGAAAAATCAATCAATAGGAATTATCGGAGCTGGTCCAGCAGGATTAGCATGTGCTGAACAGCTTAGAAAATCTGGCTTCAAAATCACAATTTACGATCGATATGACAGACCTGGTGGATTATTAATATACGGAATTCCAAACTTTAAACTTGAAAAGTTTGTAGTTGAACGAAGAACAAAACTTTTAAAAGATTCAGGGATTAAATTTAAACATAACTTCGAGGTTGGAAGAGACGCAACTTTAGAAGAATTAAAATCAAAACATGATGCAATACTAATTGCCACTGGCGTATATAAAGCAAGGGATGTTGATATAGAGGGAAAAAATCTCAAAAATATTTTTCCTGCGATGGATTTTCTTACTGCTTCAAATCGAAAAGGTTTAGGAGATAAAGTTAAATTATTTGATGATGGTACTTTAAATGCAGAAAATAAAAATATTGTTGTTATAGGTGGTGGTGATACTGCAATGGATTGTGTGCGAACCGCTATAAGACAAAAAGCAAAATCAGTAAAATGTTTATATAGAAGAGACAGGGAGAATATGCCTGGTTCAGCAAGAGAAGTAAGCAATGCCATTGAAGAAGGAATTGATTTTCTTTGGCTATCTAACCCAAACAGATTTATTGGTACAGATAATGTAAAAGCTGTTGAAGTAACAAAAATGGAATTAGGTGAAGCAGATTCCTCAGGTAGAAGAAAACCTGTTCCAATTAAAAATTCTGAATATAAAGTTGATGCTGACATTGTAATTAAAGCACTTGGTTTCGATCCTGAAGATGTACCTAAGCTTTTTGGCTCTGAAGATTTATCTGTTTCTAAATGGGGAACTATAAAAATCGACCTTAAAACAATGCAGACCAATTTACCAGGAGTCTTTGCAGCTGGAGATATAGTAAGAGGGGCTTCGCTAGTCGTTTGGGCAATTAGAGATGGCAGAGATGCAGCTACAGAAATTGAAAAATATCTAAATTTACAAGTAGCAAAAAAAACGGAAGCAGCATGAAGTTATATAAAAAGAACAAAGAAATATTACAAAAAAACTTTTCTTATTCTACAAACATGGAGCATGATGCATGCGGAGTTGGTTTAATAGCTTCTCTCGATGGAAAAAAAAGTCGGAAAGTTGTTGAGTATGGTATTGAGGCTTTGAAAGCAGTATGGCACCGGGGAGCAGTTGATGCCGATGGGAAATCAGGAGATGGTGCCGGTATTAGCTTTGAGATTCCAAAAGATTTTTTTCAAGAAAAAATAGAAGATACAGGTCACAAACATACAGAAGGTGATATTTGTGTTGGAATGATTTTCTTACCAAGAACAGACTATTCATCTCAAGAACGTAGCAAAGCATTAGTAGAAAGAAATTTATTAGAAAACGATTTTTATATATATGGCTGGAGACAAGTTCCAGTAAATCCAGATGTTCTAGGAAAAACAGCTGATTCAAACCGTCCAGAAATTACACAGATTATTTTTAAGTCCAATAAGAAAAAAGAAAGAAACGAATTAGAAAGATCACTTTATGTAGTTAGAAAAAAAATTCTTAAACAGACTAGAAATGAGCAAATTAACGATTTTTATATATGCTCCTTGAGTTCAAGATCGATTGTTTATAAAGGCATGTTTTTAGCTGAAGCCCTGTCGGATTTTTATCCAGATTTAAAGGACAAAAGATTTATTTCTAGATTTTCAATTTTCCACCAAAGATTTTCAACAAATACATTCCCGAGTTGGAAATTAGCTCAACCTTTCAGATCATTGGCTCACAATGGAGAAATTAATACCTTAAAAGGAAATATAAATTGGATGAAAATTCATGAACAGGATATGTCGAGTGAACTATTTAAAAATGTAGATGATTTAAAACCTGTTATAACTCCCGGCAATTCAGACTCTGCAGCTTTAGACAATGTTTTTGAACTACTTATTCATTCTGGAAAATCAGTTCCGCTAATCAAATTAATGATGATGCCAGATGCATGGTCTAAGAGAAGTAAAATTTTACCAAAAGCACATCAACAACTCTTTGATGTTTTAAACAGCACCATCGAACCATGGGATGGACCAGCTGCAATTTGTGCAACTGACAGTAAATGGGCAATAGCAGCAACAGACAGAAACGGATTAAGACCTTTAAGATACTCTATTACGTCGGACAATTTATTATTTGCAGGTTCTGAAACAGGAATGGTTTCTATTCCAGAAGAGAATATCATAGAAAAAGGAAGGCTAGGACCTGGTCAACTAATTGCTGTTGATCTAAAATCAGGTAAAATTTTTAAGGATAAAGATATAAAAGATTATTTAGCTAAAGATTTTACAAAGTTTCATAAGCAAGTTGTGCATTTTGACAAAAAACTTAGTGCAAAAAATGAGTTCCCAAATTTTCAAAACGAGGAACTAAGACAAAGACAGTTTATTTCTGGATACAGCATAGAGGATTTAGAGCTTATTCTTCACCCAATGGCAGAAGAAGCAAAAGAAGCTACTGGTTCAATGGGAGATGATACGCCTGTTGCTGTATTATCAAATCATTATAGACCGATTACGCATTATTTTAGACAGAACTTCAGCCAAGTTACTAACCCACCAATAGACTCCTTAAGAGAAAATAAAGTTATGAGCCTTAAAACAAGATTTGGAAATTTAGGTAACATTTTAGACTTTGATAATTTTACAAAAGAAAATATTTATGTTTTAGACAGTCCTATTTTAACAAACTCAGAATTTAAAAAATTTAAAAGCCATTTTTCCACTAAAATAAAAATTATTGATTGCACATTTGATGTAAGTAAATCTTTAAAAGATAGGCTGGAAGAAATAAGATCAGAAGCTGAAATTTCAGTTAGAGAGGGTATAAATCATCTTATACTTTCAGATCAAAAA
>CACNVM010000012.1 GCA_902623915.1 uncultured Pelagibacteraceae bacterium
GTATATGTGTATCGACCGGAAAAGCCGGTACTCCAAATTTTTGGGACATAATTACACTCGCAGTTTTATGCCCAACGCCATGAAGATTCTCTAAATCTTCAAAATTTTTAGGTACTTTTCCTCCATGTTTATCAATTAATTGTTTTGATAGAATATAAACGCTTTTAGCTTTATTTCTAAAAAGTCCTATACTTTTAATAAGTCTCTCGATTTTTTTTCTACCTAATTTAACAAAATGTTCTGGCTTATAATATTTTTTATAAATATCTTTAGTTACATTATTAACATTTAAGTCTGTTGTTTGTGCAGAGAGAGCAACAGATATCAAAAGGGTAAAAGTGTTTTTATGTTTTAATGGAATTGGTGTTTTAGGATAAATTTTATTTAAAATTTTTAAAATTATTTTGGCTCTATTCTTTTGACTCATTGTCTTAAATTTAATTAAAATTTAAAACATTTTTCATTGAGTATAAACCTGGTTTTTTATTTATTAACCATTTTGCTGCGGTAAGGGCACCCTCAGAATATAGGGCTCTATCGAAGGCTTCGTGATTTAAAGTGATAATTTCTTTACCACTAGAAAATTTTACCTCATGTTCGCCAATAACTTTACCTTTTCTGAGAGAATTAAAATTAATTTTTTTTGAATATGGAAAAGTCTTTTTATTAAAGTATTTTGTTCCTATATTTTTACTTAGATCAATATTTTTACCATCAGCTATTCCTTTCCCAAGCATTAAGGCAGTCCCTGAAGGGTGATCTTTTTTGTGTTTATGATGAACCTCGTGGATCTTACTTAAAAATTTATCTCCAAGAGATCTTGAAGCAATTTCGGTTAAATAAACTAATAAATTTATACCTAAGCTCATATTTCCTGCTTTTAGTATAGGTATTTTTTTAGAATATTTTTTTATTAAAATTTCCTCTTTTTTGGAAAAACCAGTTGTACCAATTACAACTCTTGTTTTTAATTTTGAAGCAATTTTAAGAACTTCCATAGTACACTTAGGAACTGTAAAATCTATAATTACCTTTGTTTTTTTAAATGTATCCTTTGAATTAAGTGAAGGTCTAAGACCAAATATTCTTTTGTTTATTTTTTTATTTTCAGTAATTGAAACAATTTTAAAATCTCGGGATTTTTTTGAAGATTTAATAAGTTGTTTTCCCATTCTACCCAAACATCCAGTTATTGATAAGTTAATTTTTTTCATTTACCGTTTCCAAAATTTTCTTGCTTTATCGAAGAAATTTTTTATTAAAGGATTAGATTTGTTATCCTCCAAATTTCTAAATTCAGAAAGAATCTCTTTTTGTCTTTTTGTCAAAGATGTTGGGACCTCAGTAACAACCCTAATATATAAATCACCAAAAAGATTTCTTTTAAGTATTGGCATACCTTTACCTCTAAGTCTTAACTGTTTTCCACTTTGAGTTCCAGAAGGAATTTTAATTTTAGTCTTACCTCCGTCTATAGATGGCACTTCTACAGTTGCACCTAATGCTGCATCTGCAAAAGAGACTGGCAGCTCATAAAACAGATTTTCTTCAGATCTCTTAAAAATATCATGTGGTTCCACTGAAACAAATAAATACAAATCACCATTTGACCCACCTTTTGTTCCTGCTTCACCTTTTCCTGCAATTCTAATTCTTGTTCCATCATCAACTCCTTTTGGAATCTTAACAGATACATTCTCATTAGATTGTGTTTTTCCAGCCCCTCCACAATTGTTGCATGGATTATCTATTTTTTCTCCTTCCCCACTACATTCAGGACATGTTTGTTGGATAGTAAAGAAACCCTGGTTAGATCTAACTTTACCTTGGCCACCACAATAATTACATGCAGAAGGTTTAGAGCCTGGTTTAGCACCGTTACCTGAACAAGTTTTACATTTTTTGTAAGTTGTATAATTTATTTTTTCTTCTTTTCCTGTAAAAGCATCATTTAAATCTATGGAAACATCATATCTTAAATCATTACCCCTGTAATTTCTTCTACCTCTTCTTGATTGTCCAGAACTTCCAAATCCAAAATCACTAAAGACATCTTCAAAAATATCAGAAAATGAGGAGGAAAAATCAAAGTTACCAAAACCACCCTGACCTGCTCCTCCACCTTGAAAAGCAGCATGACCGAATTGGTCGTAATTTGCTTTTCTCTTATCATCTGAAAGAATGTGGTATGCTTCACTTCCTTCTTTAAACTTTTCTTCTGCTCCTTTATCACCTTTGTTTTTATCTGGATGATACTTAAGTGCTAATTTTCTGTATGCTTTTTTTATTTCTTCTTTGCTAGCGGATTTTGTGACTCCTAAGACATCATAATAATCTCTTTTTGCCATGAGAAAATTTCTCCTGTTTATTAGTCTTAGGCTCTTTTTTCTTTATCTTCTTTTGAGTCTACAACTTCTGCATCAACGACGTTCTCTTTTTCTTTATTGTCTTTTTTATCATCATTACTCCCACCAGTTTTATCAGCTGGTTTTTGTTGGCTTTTATAGACTGCTTCACCTAATTTCATTGAAGCCTGGATCAATGACTGCGTTTTCTTTTTAACTTCTTCAGTATCTGTGCCTTTTAACGCATTTCTTAAATCTGATATGGCCGTTTCGATAGCTTTTTTGTCAGCATCTGAAATTTTACTACCATGTTCCTTAAGATTTTTTTCAGTCGAATGGATTATAGTATCAGCCTGATTTCTTGAGTCGACCGAATCTCTCTTCTTTTTGTCTGACTCTTTATTCGCTTCTGCATCTTTAACCATATTTTTAATTTCTTCATCAGATAAACCACCTGAAGCTTGAATTTGAATTTTTTGTTCTTTTCCCGTTCCTTTATCTTTTGCAGATACGCTTACAATACCATTTGCATCTATGTCAAAAGTTACCTCAATTTGCGGAACTCCCCTTGGAGCTGGTGCGATACCTACCAATTCAAAATTTCCAAGAATTTTATTATCTGCTGCCATCTCCCTTTCTCCTTGAAGGACTCTTATAGATACCGCAGGTTGGTTATCTTCGGCTGTTGAGAAAACCTGGCTTTTTTTGGTTGGGATTGTCGTATTTTTATCTATTAGTTTTGTTGAAACACCACCTAAAGTTTCTATACCTAATGATAGCGGAGTAACGTCTAAAAGCAGTACATCTTTAACGTCACCTTGTAATACTCCTGCTTGAATTGCAGCGCCCATTGCAACTACCTCATCTGGGTTGACACTTTTATTTGGATCTTTCCCAAAAAAATTTTTAACTGTTTCAACAATTTTAGGCATTCTAGTCATACCTCCAACTAAAACTACTTCATCTATTTCAGCTGCAGAAAAACCCGAGTCCTTCAATGCAGTCTTGCAAGGCTCTAAAGTTCTTTCTACCAAGTTCTCAACAAGAGCCTCAAGTTTAGCTCTAGTAAATTTTAAATTTATGTGCTTTGGACCTGTCTTATCAGCTGTTATGAAAGGAAGATTAATTTCAGTTTGTGTAGCAGAAGATAGTTCAATTTTAGCTTTTTCAGCTGCTTCTTTTAATCTTTGTAATGCTAATTTGTCTCCCTTTAAATCAATTCCATTATCTTTTTTAAATTCAGAAACTAGATAATCCACGATAGTATCATCAAAATCTTCACCACCCAAAAATGTATCACCATTAGTTGATTTTACTTCAAACACACCATCACCAATTTCTAAGATAGACACATCAAAAGTACCGCCGCCTAGATCATATACAGCGATTTTTTTTCCACCTTTTTTATCTAAACCGTAAGCTAAAGATGCAGCGGTTGGTTCATTTATAATTCTCAAAACTTCCAAGCCAGCTATCTTGCCCGCATCTTTCGTTGCTTGTCTTTGTGCGTCGTTAAAATATGCAGGAACGGTTATAACCGCTTTTGTTACTGGTTGCCCCAAATGTTTTTCAGCAGTCTCCTTCATTTTTTGAAGTATAAAAGCTGATATTTGTGAAGGCGAATATTTTTTCCCCTTTGCTTCAATCCATGCATCATTTTTTTCAGATTTAACAATTTTAAATGGAACTTTTTCAACATCCTTTTTTACAGAATTGTCGTCAAAGGTTCTTCCAATTAATCTTTTAGCTGCAAAGATTGTATCGTTTGGATTTGTTACTGCTTGTCTCTTGGCAGGTTGTCCAACCAGTTTTTCATCTTTTTCAAGAAAAGCTACAACTGATGGGGTCGTTCTTTGTCCCTCAGCGTTTTCAATTACTTTAGCTTGCTTGCCGTCCATTATTGAAACGCAAGAATTTGTCGTTCCTAAATCTATTCCTATTACTCTACTCATGATAAATGTATATGGGTGTTTTTTTCTAGTCTACAAGATGAAAATTGTTATTTTTTTTCACTATTTTCAGGTTTTTTTTCCTCATTTTGAGCTTTTTTTTTGGAAACAGCCACTAAAGATGCCCTTAAAAGCCTATTACCAAACATGTAACCTGGCAACATTTCTTGCACAATAGTCCCAGGTTCGACTTTGTCATCTTCCATTTCAGTCATTGCTTGGTGAAAATTAGGATCAAATTTTTTGTTTTTTGTGTCAATTTTTTCAATTTTGTTCTTTTTAAAAATCGAAATTAAATCTTTTTCAATAATTTGAATATTACTCAAAAACTTATCTAGATCCTTATTTCCTTTTAGACTGGGATCACTTTTAATTGAAATATATGCTCTTTGTAGATTATCAAGAATAACTAAATTTTCCTTGGCAAAATTAAAACCACCGAACTCTAGAGCCTCTTGAATATCTTTTTCAAATCTTTTTCTTTGATTATCTATTTCAGCTAAAGACCTTAATAATTTTTCCTCTGTATCTTTAAGCTTTTCTTCTAAAGTTAATTCTTTTTTCTCATCTTTTTTAGTAGGGTCGTTTTTCTTAACTATATTATCTTCTTTATTTAAATCGGTCATAATTTGTATATAGTAATGAAATATCTTATTTCCAGATCATATGCAAAAAATTGATAAAATATTGGTAGGTACGCATAATAAGGGAAAATTTATGGAAATGAGCGATTTATTACCAAAAAAAATTAAAAAAATATCTCCTATAGATTTAGATATTAAAAGCCCAATCGAAAATGGTAAAACTTTTGAGGAAAATTCTGAGATAAAGGCGGAATTTTTTTGTAAAAATTCAAATTTAGTTACTCTATCTGACGACTCTGGGCTTGAAGTTGATGCTTTAAATGGCGAACCTGGAATTTTTTCATCTCGATTTGCAGAAGATTTAGGTGGATTTGAAAATGCCATGAAAAAGATTTTAGAAAGAATAAAAAAAATTAACAAAGGCTCAAAAGCTCAATTTATAAGCAGTTTAACAATTCAGTGGCCTGATGGAAAAAAAATAACTGAAACGGGAGTCATCAAAGGTAGTTTAACTGATATAAGAGGAGAAAATGGATTTGGATATGATCCAATTTTTGTACCTGAGGGATATTCAAAAACATTTGCTGAAATGAACTATAAAGAAAAGTTAAAAATTGACCACAGGCAAATAGCCTACAAAAAATTATATGAAAAAATTAAAGTTTATTTTTGATAAATTTATTTTCCTCTAAAGTATATATTTCAAGTTTTTGAATAACTTTATTATTAAAAATTTTAAAATTTCCGACTTTTCCTTTTATCTCATTTTTGATATTAAAATCTTTTACAGATCTTATTGGATTTTCACTCTTCCATAGATAATAAATAAAACCAAGTATATCGTAAGATATAATTGAAATTTCATTTGGAAAGTAACCATATGTTTTAAAGAATTTCCTATTAAATGATTTATAATTTTTTAAATTAATAGATGGAAAATAAAATTTTTTAATTGATGTTTCAGTTAAAATACTATCATCAAACCATTGATTTGCAGTAAGTATTAAAATATTTTTTTCTGTTACATCCGTATACTCTAGAGATGTTAAAACACTTTTTAATCCATCATCGAAATCAATAATAATTACCGAATCAAAGTTTACGTCCCCAAGTGTATATTTTTGCTTTAATTGATTAAGTTCCCTAACATCTTTAAGCAAATCAGATTTCTCAAGTGTTTTAATTCTCGATTCCAAATTTATTTTTCTTTGCTTGTAATTCGTTAGCTTTTCGATCTGTCCAGTTAAAACTTCAGAATCTTTACTATATTTAAAAATTCTAGAATTATTAAAACCTATTTCTTTAATTTTTTTTCCGATATGTTTTGATTTTTTATCATCTGGGTAAAGAATAACTGTCTTTTTCTTTTCTTGTTTCTCAATAAATTTTTTAATTGCTAACAATTGGGATTCTAAATTTATTCCCATCATGATAACATTTTTTTCAACAACTGAACTCATGTTTGATAATGATAGAAAAACTAAATCATCAAATTCCTTCAAGTCGTTAACAAATTTCGAGTCTACGGGACCAATTATAATTTTTACTCCTTCACTTTGAAAATCTTTACAAGCACTTAATATTCTTTCTTTTTTTGACCCAGAGTCTTTTGGATAAATTTTTATAGAATTATCATTTATATCGTGTAACGCTAAATTTATGGAGTATAGAATTGTTTCACCAATAAATTTTAGTTCCCCAGAAAAGGGAGCTAACACTCCAATTTTAAGTGTATCTTTATTATTGTTCTCAATAGCAAAAACAAAACTATTAAAAGTAATCAATAAATAAGATAAAAATATACTTAAAGTTTTTTTCATATTTTATGAACAATTTTTTATCAGGTTTATATATTGTTTCAACACCAATAGGAAACTTGGAGGATATAACATTAAGAGCATTAAATGTATTAAAAAATTCAGATAAAATTCTTTGTGAAGATACAAGAAGATCTATCAAATTACTTAATCACTATAAAATTAATAAGCAGTTAGTTTCTAATTATAAATTTAATGAAAAAAAAATAGCCTCTAGAATTGTTGAAGATATAAAAGGTGGCCAAGTGGTTTCGATGATTTCAGATGCTGGCACGCCAACAATTTCAGATCCGGGATTAGTCTTAATAACTGAATGTGTAAAAAATAAAGTAAAAATATTTCCAGTACCCGGGGTTTCTGCCATAGCAACAGCCATGTCAGTGTCAGGGTTTCAAGATCAATATATTTTTTATGGTTTTTTATCAAAAAAACAGACAGTAATTGAAAAAGAACTAAAAAAATTAAAAGAATATAAGTTCAATTTAGTATTTTTTATACCTGCAATTAAAATAAATTATTATATAAAACTTTTCAAAAAATACCTGCATGAGAGAAAAGTTTTTATTGGTAGGGAAATGACGAAAATCCATGAAACTTTTTATAGATACGATTTAGATAAATTTCCAGGTTTTAAGGAAAAATTAAAAGGTGAACTTACAGTTGTGATTTCTGGGAAAAGTGAAAAATATGATGATGAAACAGTTATTAACACAAAGCAATTGAGCAGTGAAATTAAACAATATTTGAAAAAATACAGCGTGAAAGATGTGGTTAACTTAATTTCACAAAAAAATAATTTATCTAAAAAAAAAATTTATGATATTTGTTTAAAATTAAAAAAAAAATGAAAAATATTTTTTTTATTTTAGTTTTAGCGTTATTAACATTTTCTTGTGTTGGCACATCTTCTGTTGGAATTTTCGGTTCAGGAGTTAGCATAGCTTACGATCCCAGAACTGTTGGTATGCAAATTGATGACTCGATAATGCAAAAAAACTTAATTGGAAGATTAACATTAACTGATAAAAAATATATTATTAGTATCAGCGCAAAGGTATTAGACGGAAATATTTACTTATCTGGAAAAGTTGATGAACCAGAAGAAAAATTAAAAATCATAAAAATGGCTTGGGAAACTAAAGGAGCAAGATCAGTTCAAAGTACAGTTACAATCAAGGGAAATAGTAATTTTAAAAGCACTGCAAAGGATATTCTCATAACCTCACAGTTAAGAACTGCACTAATATTTAATAAATTGACCAAAGCAACAAACTACACAATAGATACAATAAACGGTAAAATCTATATTTTCGGAATAGCCATGACAAAAAAAGAAAAGGAAAAAGTTATTTCAGAAGCCGATCAAATACATGGAGTTAAAGATGTAATTCCCAGTATTTATTTAGTTGAAGAATTAAGTAGAAATAAAAACTAATTTTTTTTATTTTTATAATCAATAATTTCAGCAGAATATGCTGCTACTGAAGCTAGATTTAATATATCATTTGATGAGGATCTTAATGGAGCAATTTCAATAGGTAAGCCTAACCCAATTAACAATGGACCTATAATTTTTGCACCACCAATTGTTTTCATTAATTTAGTTGATATCGCAGCGCTATGAAGAGCTGGCATGATTAAGATATTTGCATTACCAACTATTTTTGAAAAAGGATAAGTTTCTTTATATTTGGGATTAAGAGCCACATCTGGTTGCATTTCACCATCAAAATCAAAATCTACTTTTTTGTTTTTTAAAAGCTCTATTGCATCTCTCACGTGTTTTGTATTTCTGGATAAAGGTTTTCCAAATGTTGAATGAGATAAAAATGCTACTTTTGGCTCAAAACCAAATAACTTTGCTACCCTTACACTTGATAAAGAAATCTTCACTAAATCATCTGCAGTTGGAAAATCATTTACTTGTGTGTCAGCAATAAAAATTGTTTTTTTGGGTGTTATAAGCATGTTAAGACCAAATAAAATTTCACCAGGCCTTGGATCAACTACTTTATTAAGACTCTCTATAGATGCTGCGTAATGTCTTATATTCCCTGTTACCATTGCATCTGCATCACCACAGTCAACCATTGAAGCACCCCATATGATTCGATCATTTCGAATTAGTCTATCTACATCCCTTTCTAATAATCCTTTCCTTTGCAATTTAGAATAAAGTTTTTTTGAATATATTTCTCTTTTGTCCTTATCTGTAGAATTTACAATTTTAATTTTATAATTTTCATCTAAACCAATTTCTTTTAACTGTTCCTTAACTCTTTTTTCATTTCCAATTACAATAGGAATACCCAATTTACTATTTTTATAAGCTACAGCGGCCTTAAGCATACTCTGGTCTTCGCCCTCAGCAAAAACAACAGTTTTTGGTCTTTTTTTTATTTGAGCATTTATCCCTTGCATAATAGTCATTGATGGATCAAGTCTATTTGTTAATTGGTCTTTATATGCTTCGATATCTACAATTTTTTTTCTTGCTACGCCTGATTTTATTGCTGCTTCTGCTACTGCAGAAGGGATTCTGCTTATTAATCTTGGATCAAAAGTAGATGGAATAATATAATCTTTTCCGTAGTGGGGTCTTTCTCCTCCATATGCATTTACTACTTCATCTGGAACTTCTTCCCTTGCAAGCGTAGCAATCGCTTTCGCTGCAGCAATCTTCATTTCATCATTTATTTCTTTTGCTCTTACATCAAGAGCCCCTCTAAAAATATATGGAAAACCGATTAAATTATTTACTTGATTTGGATAATCAGATCTTCCAGTCGCAACAATTGCATCAGATCTTACTTCATCAACTAGTTCAGGTTTGATCTCTGGATCTGGATTAGCACATGCAAAAATTATTGGATTTTTAGACATAGACTTTACCATCTCTTTTGTTAATACATTTTTGGCAGATAAACCCAAAAAGATATCCGCTCCGTTTATAGCTTCAGAGAGCGTTCGTAGTTTTGTATTAACAGCATAAGCAGACTTAAACTCGTCAATATTATCTCTACCCTTATAAATAACTCCTTTTCTATCAAGCATAATAATATTTTCTTTTTTAATACCAATTTTTTTGAAAAGGTTTGCACATGCTATTGCTGAAGCACCTGCTCCATTTACAACAATTCTTACATCACTAACTTTTTTTTTGGATATATCTAGTGCATTAATTAAAGCCGCAGTAGTAATTATTGCAGTGCCGTGTTGATCGTCATGAAATATTGGAATATCTAAAGTTTCTCTTAATTTTCTCTCTATAATGAAACAATCTGGTGCAGCAATATCCTCTAAGTTTATTCCACCAAAACTATTTCCAATATTTTGTATGCATTTAATGATCTCATCTGAATTTTTATTATCAATTTCAATATCAATTGCATCTATGTCTGCAAATCTTTTAAATAAAACTGCTTTTCCTTCCATAACAGGTTTAGATGCTAGAGCACCTAAATTTCCTAAACCTAAAATTGCAGAACCGTTACTTATTACCGCTACAAGATTTCCTTTACTTGTGTATTCATAAGCAGCATCTGGATTTTTTGAAATTTCCATTACTGGAACAGCAACACCAGGTGAATAAGCCAGAGATAGGTCTCTTTTAGTAGTTAAAGATTTTGATGATATAATCTCAATTTTGCCAGACTTTCCTTTATTATGAAACTCTAATGCCTCTTTGTCTGTGTAGTGATCAATTTTTGATTTTTTTGTCATTAAATTTTGAGTATGTAATATAAATGACATTAAATCACTAAAAATTTTGTCTTAATTATGAATTTACTATCTTCTACGTCTGTATTTGGTTTTTATACTCTAATAAGCAGAATTTTAGGATATTTAAGAGATATTCTGATTGCGATTTTCCTTGGAACGACCATTTATGCTGATGCTTTTTTTGTAGCTTTTAGATTACCAAATACATTTAGAAGACTGTTCGCTGAGGGTACGTTTAATGCTGCATTCATACCAAGTTATGCCAAAGCGAATTTAAAAAATAAAAGTGAAGGAAAAAGATTTGCTGACGAAGTTTTTAATTTATTACTCTACATCTTAATATTTATAATAATTATAGTAGAGATTTTTACGCCAGCAGTTGTCTATCTTATTGCACCCGGTTTTTATGGCGATAGTGAAAAATTAAATTTGGCAGTTGAATTTACCAGAATAACTTTCCCTTTTTTATTGTTTGTGAGTTTATCCTCTATGCTTTCAGGAGT
The DNA here is from genome assembly GCA_902623915.1 of uncultured Pelagibacteraceae bacterium. Lineage (GTDB taxonomy): Bacteria > Pseudomonadota > Alphaproteobacteria > Pelagibacterales > Pelagibacteraceae > Anoxypelagibacter. The sequence continues at coordinate 10,922 of CACNVM010000012.1, forward strand.
TTTAAATACAAATAATAAATTTGCTGCTGCAGCTGCTGCACCAATCGCTTTAAATATAGTTCTCATTTTTTCTTTATTACTGGCATTTAATTTGGAATTAAATATAGCTAAAAGTTTATCTGTAGGTGTAACTTTATCAGGAATCATTCAATTTTTTATACTGATTTTTGTTACTAAAAAGTTTTATTTTCCCTCTTTAAAAATATCTTTTGAATTTAAAAAAAATATAAAAAATTTCTTTCAAAAACTTTTACCAAGTATTTTCTCTGCTGGAATTACGCAAATTAACATTCTTGTTGGAACTATTATAGCATCTTTTCAAACAGGGGCAGTATCATATCTTTATTATGCAGATAGAATTTATCAAATTAATTTAGCTATTGCCGGTATAGCTGTTGGGACCGTAGTATTACCTAACTTATCAAAAAAAATTAAGGAAAATAATGAAAATTCTATTAATCTTTTACAAAATAAATCTTTAGAATTGTCTCTTGCTCTATCACTTCCTGCAGCATTTGGTTTATTTATCGCATCTAAAGAAATCGTTAGTAGCTTATTTGGATATGGTTCTTTCACTCAAGATGATGTTAGAAATACATCTTTAGCATTAATGTATTTTGCTTTAGGTGTACCTGCCTTCGCACTAATCAAAGTTCTGTCTAGTTTTTATTTTGCGAGAGACAATACAAAAACACCTTTTTATATCTCTTTTTTTAGTATGGTTACAAATGTGTTCATAAGCCTAGTTTTTTTTAAGGAATATGGTTTTATAATAATTCCAATTGCCACAACTATTTCGAGTTGGTTATCAGTACTAATTTACTTTATTTTCTTTACTAAAAATAAAATTATAATTTTTGAAAATAAAATTTTTATGAATATTTATAAAATTTTATTTGCAACCGTCTTAATGTGTTTTTTCCTTTATTTTGGTTTAGAATATTTTGAGGATAAGTTGGAATATACTTATAAATTTAAATTAATTTATCTTTTAATTATGGTAGGTTTGTCACTAGGTACTTATCTATTGACTGCTAACTTTTTAGGAATATTAAAACTTAAGAGCTATAAATTAAAATGATTACTAATTCTCAACAAATAGTTTTTTCAGGGGTACAACCAACTGGAAACTTGCATTTAGGAAACTATCTTGGTGCTATTAAAAATTTTGTAGAGCTTCAAAAGAAAATGGAATGCATATATTGTGTAGTAGACCTTCATGCAATTACTGTTTTTCAGGATCCAAAAGAATTAAAAAAAAGTATGCTCGAAACAACCGCAACATTCATTGCATGTGGCTTAGACTTTAAAAAAAGTATTATATTTAATCAATCATCAGTAAGTGAACATGCAGAACTTGCCTGGATCTTGAATTGCGTTTCTAGAATTGGTTGGATGAATAGAATGACTCAATTTAAAGAAAAGGCAGGAAAAAATAGGGAAAATGCAAGTGTTGGTCTTTACGTTTATCCGAATCTGATGGCCGCAGACATTTTATTGTATAAGGCAACACACGTTCCCGTTGGAGACGATCAAAAACAACATTTAGAACTTGTTAGGGACATTGCTCAAAAGTTTAATAATGATTTTAAATCGAATAATTTTTTCCCTATTCCTGAACCATTAATTCAAAAAAAATTATCGAGAGTTATGAGTTTAAGGGATGGAAAAAATAAGATGAGTAAATCAGACGAGTCTGAGTATTCTAGAATTAATCTCCAAGATACCGAGGATGAAATCAGTAAAAAAATAAAAAAAGCCAAAACTGACTCTCAACCTATTCCATCTAAGATTGATGATTTAAAAAATAGACCCGAAGCTTTAAATTTGATAAATATTTACTCTTTCATAACAGATAAAACTTTAGAAAAAACTTTAGTTAGTATGGCGGGTAAAGATTTTTCTATATTAAAAAAAGAACTTTCAGATGCTTTGATAGCTACAATTTGTCCAATCGGAAAAAAAATTAGAGAACTTAAAAAAGATGAGCAGTATTTGATAGAGATTCTCAAAAATGGGTCAAATAGAGCTAAGGAAATTGCGAAAACAAATATAAATAAAGTAAAAGATATTGTTGGATTTATTTAATATTAAATTTTCGTAAAAATGTGCTAAATTAAATATATGATACAAATAGAAAACACTCCAAACCCTAATGCTTTGAAATTTCTGTCAGAAAAACAGCTATCAGAAGTTGAAACTCAGGAATTTCAAAAAAAAGATTTAAGTCAGATTAAAAATGAATTTGTAAAAAATATTTTAAATTTTGATGGGGTAGAATTAGTTTTAATTTCAAAAAACTTTATGAGTGTTAAAAAAGACGAAAAAACTAGTTGGGATACTCTTAAACCCACAATTATCTCGTCGATAAATGACTATTTTGAAAAAAATAATCAACCTATTATTTTAAAAAAAAATAGTACATCTAAAAAAACACCTTTAGAAGAAAGCGAGACCGTTCAACAGATAAAAGATGTACTTAAAACAAAGGTAAGGCCCGCTGTTGCTAAAGATGGAGGCGATATACAATTTATTTCATTTAACAGTGGTGTTGTTAAAGTTGCGCTGAAGGGAAGTTGTTCAGGTTGTCCAAGTTCAGTTATGACACTTAAACAAGGTGTTCAGAATTTATTATGCCATTACGTAAAAGAGGTTAAATCTGTAGAGGCAAGTTAGTTAAGTGAAAAAAGATATCCCTTATAGAGATCAACTTTTAGAGCTATCAAAACTTTATAAAATACCTGAAGTAAAATCGTATATTAGATCAAGAAAAAACTTAACAACGTCACAATTAGAATTAATTTTATTAAAAAATAAAATTCCTTTGCCAGCTCATAGTTTTAGTAGAAAACAAGTTGCTAAGATAAAATTTCAAGAACTAGTTATAACAAATATAGTTCTAACTTTAGTGCTTTTGGGTTTCATAACTAGTTTAATTGGAATTAGGCCTTATATTAAAGTTGTAACAGATGAAATTAAATTCACGCATGTTGCTAAAGAGTATAAATCTAACTTTGGAACAAAAAATAAAATTTCTAAAAATCCCGTTAATAAAAAAAAACAAAATTCTAATGACCAAGACATCAGTTTAGATACTAAGGTTACATTAAATCTATTTGAGGATTTAAAATATGATTTGAAAAGTATTAGGACTGGCGCAATGGTTAAACCTATCTATCTTTCTAAACTACCAAAAGACCTCAAAAAAATAAAAAGCACAACTACAAAAAAAAATACCTTCATAAAAATTGTGTTGCCACTTATAATTGATGAAAATAATAAAATTTTAGATAATAGAAAAAAACTTTTTAAAATTTTAGCAAAACCAAATAATTCCAGGGGAGAGAAAGTTTGGTTAAAGAGAAGATTTGAGGATTATGGAATTAAAAACGAGGATATAACAGAATTAAAGATTAGAATGGATATCGTGCCTGTTTCAATCGCCATCGCGCAAGCAGCCAAAGAAAGTGGCTGGGGAACATCAAGATTTGCATTAGAAGGTAATGCAATGTTTGGTCAATGGACTTGGGGAAAAAAAGGTATTGCCCCATTGGATAGAGACAAGAACCAAGCACATAAAATTTTAAAATTTCCAATTTTGAGATCATCAGTTCAGGCTTACAAAAATAATTTAAATACTCATAAAGGATATTCAGAATTTAGAAAAAAAAGAGCTGAGTTACGTAAACAAAATAAAAAAATATCTGGTCTAGAGCTAGTTCAATATCTTCATAATTATGCAGCCACTGGCTCAGAATACACAAAAGTTTTAAAAAAAATAATCGATCAAAACCAACTTACAGATTTTGATAATGCTGTTTTGATGAATTCAAATCAATCATCTACTCTGACACTTTAGTTAAAGATTTGAGATAACAAACTGGATACCAAGCCATCTCCATTCACCCGTATTTTCTCGTAAAGAACAATTTATTCTGCCACGTTCTGTCACAAATTTTCCGTCTAAAAGTATTTCCATTTCATTTTTGGAAATGAAATTTATCTTTGAATTTCTCCATTTATCCTCTTCATTTGAGAAACAATTTACATTTTTCAAATTAGGCCCATTTTCATAAAAAATAATTTTTACATTAGGGGGATTATTTTTTGGTTTTAAATATTTCTCCTCAGGTAAAATTTTGAAATATGGGAATGGAATTGTATTTAATAAAGTTTTGAATCTTTTTTCTTCTCCATATTTCTCATTAATCGGAAATCTTGGCAATTCATACTTACTTTTTGTTTTGTCCATTACTCCTGAATGTTGTCCAAAACCATACTCAAATCCTAAATTTTTAACTATTTCGATATAGGAGTTTTTATATTCACCAAATGGATATGCAAAAAACTTAGTTTCATGATTAAGTTTTTCTTTAAATATGTTAATAGATGTTTTTAGGTCATCTTCTATTTCTTTATCAGATTTATCTACCAAATAATCATGTGTATGACTGTGATTTCCTATATGCACAAATTCGAATGACGATATTTCTTTTATTTCAGACCAATCCATATAACCATTTGAACCAATAGTCTCAGTATTTATAAAAATAATAAAAGGTATTTTTCTTTGTTTTAAAATTGGCCAAGCATTTTCATAGAAAGATTTAAAACCATCATCAATGGTAAGTAAAATTTTCCTGTCAAGATTTTTTGAATTTATTGCGTCCACAAACTCTTTGTGAGAAATGAAATTAAATTCGTTTTGCTCAATTAAATCTAAATGCCTTTTAAAATCTTTTATTTTAATGTTTGTGGATGGATACTTATTTTCCTCAAAACGATGGTACATTAATGAAATTACTCCATAATCATCAATATTTTTTGCATAAGAGTTTGAATTATTTAAAATAGATATTAAAACTATTATAAATAAAATGATAAAGGATTTTTTAATAATAAATTGCACAGGTAAAAAAAATGTTATTGCTTTAAATATTAATAATAATTTTTTTCTTAAAAAACTTCAAACCAATATAAGAAGTAACGAGACACTTGTGAACAATATATTTGAATTTCTTAAACAAAAAAAAGCTATTATTGACAAAGATTTCTCAATTATAGTCAATGTTGGGCCAGGTAGTTTTTCAGGAATAAGGATTTCTATTGCTGTGGCCAAAGGCATCAAAATATCCAAAGGATCAAAATTATATGGTTATAAAGACCAAGATTTGGCTGATTTTAACGCAAAAAATATCAAATTATTAATTAAAAATAAATTAATACAAAATAATTTGATTAAACCTGTCTACTTAAGTTAAATTATCAATTAATGAGTAAAATTGAAGATAAATGTAAAGACAAAGGTGTGAGATTAACAGACCAAAGAAGACTAATCGCAAAAGTTATGTCTGACTCAAAACAAACATATGGTTCAAAGGATCACCCTGATGTAGATGAATTACATAAAAGAGTAAATGAATTAGATAAAAATATTAGTATTGCCACTGTATACAGAACTGTAAAACTTTTTGAAGAGGCAGGAATAATTGAGAGACATGACTTTAAAGAGGGTAAATCTAGATATGAACCTCTCACCGAAGAACACCATGATCATTTAATTGATGTTAAGACAGGGGAAATAATAGAATTTGTTGATAAAGAAATTGAAGAACTTCAAAAAAAGGTTGCCCAAAAATTAGGCTATAAACTTATCGATCATAAACTAGAATTATACGCTCAAAAAATTAAAAAAAATTAATAACTTGTCTAAAAAAATTTATATTAAAACTTTTGGCTGTCAAATGAACGAATACGATAGTAATCGTTTGGCTGATTTATTAAAAAAAACTGGGTATGAAAGAACTAAAGACCCAGAGGATGTTGATTGTTATATTCTTAACACTTGCCATATAAGAGAAAAAGCTACTGAAAAAGTATATCACGACATAGGTCGCCTTAAAAAAAAATACAAAAATAAAAAAAAACCCACAGTTTTTATAACAGGATGTGTTGCACAGGCAGAAAACAACGAAATGTTAGATAGAGAACCTTACATAGATGCTGTAATAGGTCCACAATCTTATCAAAACATTCCTAAAATTTTACAAAAGATCAAAAAAAGAAAAAATAAATTAAATTTGACAAGTTTTGATGTAATTGAAAAATTTGATAGATTAAACGATATCAAAAATTCTAGTTCTAAAACATCATCTTTTATTACTATACAAGAAGGTTGTGACAAATTTTGTAATTTTTGTGTTGTTCCTTACACAAGAGGACCGGAATATTCAAGATCAATGAAAGAAATTATCAAAGAGGCAAATGAATTAGTATCAAATGGTGTTTCAGAAATTACTCTTTTAGGCCAAAACGTGAATGCATATTCTTTCACTGATAATAGTAAAGTCTTTAAACTCTCAGATTTAATATTTGAGTTAGAAAATATTAAAGATTTGTTAAGAATAAGATATACAACTTCTCATCCAAATGACATGACTAGTGATTTAATTCAATGTCATAAAAAATCAAAAAAACTAGTACCTTTTATCCACTTACCAGTTCAAAGTGGATCAAATAAAGTTTTAAAGATTATGAACAGGAAACATACTAGAGAGGAATATTTGGCTAAAATAAATAATTTAATATCTGTGAGACCAGAAATAAGATTTTCAAGTGATTTTATAGTTGGATATCCTGGTGAAACTGAAAAAGATTTTAATGATACAATTTCATTAGTTAAACAAATAAAATTTTTAAATTCTTTTTCATTTATTTATAACAAAAGACCTGGAACACCAACATCAAAACAAAATTCAATAAATGAGTATCTTCAAAAGAAAAGACTTATTGTTTTACAAAATTTATTAAGTGATATTCAAATCAAGGAAAATAGTGATCAAGTCGGTAAATTAAAAAAGGTTTTGGTCGAAAACAAAATGAAAAATCAAACTAGTTATTTTGGGAGACTTGAAAATTTTACGCCAGTTATAATAGAAAAAGTAACTAATTCTGATATAGGAAAAATTATTAATGTGAGAATAAATAATTTTAACAAAAATAATTTATTTGGTGTAAAAGAACATTTAGAAAGTGTAGTTGCTGCATAATGTTAGAAGCAAAGAATCTTGATAAAGAAATTTCAGTCAAAAAAATCGATAATGAGACTGCAAATGTTAAAATTTTAAATAATGATATTTTAATGTCTGTTGTTGGTGAATTTAATAAAAATCTAATTCAAATAGAAAAACTTACTAAAACAAAGCTATATTTTAGGGGAAATTCAATCACTGTCAAAGGAAGTAGAGACTCAGTTTCAAATGCATCTAACTCTCTAATGTTTTTGGTAAATAAATTTCTTGTTACCAATTCTATCGAAAATAATGATATAATTTATTCAGTAAAACACGGGGTAAAAGAATTGGATAAAAAAAATAGGAATAACATTAGATCTATTGATCAAGTGATAAAAACACCCAGAAAATCAATTATAGCTAGGTCTAAAAAACAATCTGACTACTTAAAGGCATTACAAAGTGAAAACATTGTTATGTCACTTGGTCCAGCTGGTACAGGAAAAAGTTACTTAGCAGTATCAGTAGCAGTTACAATGCTAATGGAAAAAAAAATTGATCGAGTAATTTTATCAAGACCAGCAGTAGAGGCTGGTGAAAGATTAGGTTTTTTACCTGGTGACATGAAAGAAAAAGTAGACCCTTACCTAAGACCTTTGTACGACGCTCTTTACGATTTATTTGGATTTGAACAAATTCAAAGAAAAATTGACAATGGATCAATTGAAATAGCTCCATTAGCATTCATGAGAGGAAGAACTTTAAAGAATTCTTTTGCCATTCTTGATGAAGCTCAAAATGCAACACTTACACAAATAAAAATGTTTTTGACAAGAATCGGGGAAAATTCAAAATTAGTTGTGAATGGAGATCCTTCTCAAATCGACTTAATTAATAAAAGTCATTCTGGTTTAATTAAATCAAAGAAGATTCTTAAGGATATTAAAGAGATTAAAGTAGTTGAGTTCGATCACAAAGATGTTGTGAGACATCCTCTTGTATCTAAAATTATACAAGCCTATCAAAAAAATTTTGATGATCAAAATTGAGGTATTGATTAAGGATAAGAATTGGAAAAAATACTTATCAAATCCAAATAGATATTTAAATTCTCAGGCTAAGAAAATAAATTTAAAAAAATATTCAAGATCAAAACTTATAAATATATCTATTTTGCTTACAGGAAATAATGATTTAAGGCTCTTGAATAAAAAATTTAGAAAAAAAGATAAAACAACCAATGTTTTATCATTTCCAAGTTATGATCAAAATACAATCAGAACAGAATTAAAATCTCAAAAAAATTTATACCTTGGGGATATTGCGCTTAATTTATATAAAATTGATAGAGGAAAAAATAAATTTAAAAGTGAATTTGATAAACTTTGGGTTCATGGTCTTGTACATTTAATGGGCTATAAACATTATAAAAATAAAGATTTTTTCAAAATGAAAAAAATTGAAGACAAAATAATTAAACAATTAAAATGTTAAATTTTTTTAATAAAAGGATTTTCATTCTTTTTGTTTTTCCTTTTATTTTAGGTGGAATAAATGTCTTAGGATTTATGCCATTTAATTTATTTTTTTTAAATGCTAT
>CACNVM010000013.1 GCA_902623915.1 uncultured Pelagibacteraceae bacterium
ATATTTAAAAGATAACTCAAAAGCAAACTCAAAGATATATTATTCAGGTCAAGCTTATAGAAGGTCGAAAAGTTTAAAAAAAGTTGTTAATTATCAATTAGGTTTGGAGATTTTTGGTTCTAAAAATAAATCAACTGATGATTTAAAAGTTTTAAAAACAATAACTAGTTCAATTAATAAAATAAAAATTAAAAATATAGCGATTAAAGTTGGTGATGTAAGTTTATTCAAGCAATTAATCGAGTCGTTAAAAATACCAGAAAGGTGGAAAATGAGATTAAAAAGACACTTTTGGCGACCAAAATATTTTGAAGATTTACTTAATAGACTTGAAACAAATTCTGACGTTGATCCCGCTACAGTGGAATTGGATAAGAAAAAGTTTTATGAAATGAAGAGCATTGATCAAAGAAAAGAAGTTGTCAGTCGAAAAGTTTCAGAAATCATATCTAGATTTGACAGAAAAATTAAAGACCCAAGATCATTTAAAGAAAACAAGAAAACTGTTAAAATTATTAAAGATTTTTTAAAAATTAATTGTTCATTAGATAAACTTGATAAAACATTAAATAATTTTATTGATAGAAATCAATTAAGCAGAAGCGTTTTTAAAGATCTATCAAGTTTGAAAAACTTATCTAGATTGAATTCTAAAATTACTTTTTCTACTAATTTTGGTAGAGACATTGAGTACTATTCCGGAGTGGTATTTGAGATATACAATTCATCAAACAAAGAGATTGCAAGAGGTGGTAGGTATGATGGTTTGTTGAAGAATCTTGGATCTGATAAAAATATTTCAGCAGTAGGTGCTGCTATCAATTTAAATAATTTAAAAATATGAAAAGTTTGATAACCATAGGATTACCAAGCAAAGGTAGATTGAAGGAGAGTTCAATAAGCTTTCTTGATAAAAATAATTTAAAACTTACCACAAATGGTGGAGAGAGAAACTATTTTGCTGAAGTTGAAAATTTTCCCAATATCAAAATAATTTATTTGCATGCTAAAGAAATTATCCAAAGAATCGGCGATGATACACTTGATATTGGGATTTCAGGTTTAGATCTTTTAAATGAGTCAGCTGCAAACCTGAGACAAAAGATTGAAATTAAGAAAAAACTAAACTTTGGTTTAGCAAATGTTGTGATTGCTGTTCCAAATGATTGGATTGATGTACAAACTTTAGCTGATTTAGAAGAGGTTTCATTTGATTTTAGAGATAAAAAAAATACAAGATTACGTGTCGCAACCAAATATCCTAATCTGACTAATACCTTTCTTGTTTCAAAAGGTATTACACAATACAAAATAGTTCCTAGTCTTGGCGCAACAGAGACCTATCCCTTCATTGGATCTTCAGAAATTATTACAGATATAACTTCTACAGGAAAAACTTTGAAAGATAATAATCTCAGAATTTTAAAAGACGGCTTAATTTTGAAATCTCAGGCTTGTCTATTTTACTCAAAAAAAAAGGCTGCAAAACTGCAGCCTTTTTTAAATTCCTTAAAGTGATAGGGATTACATTCCCATTCCACCCATTCCTCCCATTCCACCCATTCCTCCAGGAGGCATAGCAGGACCAGCATCTTTTTCCTCTGGTTTGTCAGCTATCATCGCTTCTGTTGTGATCAACAGACCAGCAATTGACGAAGCATCTTGAAGAGCTGATCTAACAACTTTCATTGGATCAATAATTCCTTTAGAGAACATATCGCAATATTGTTCTTCTTGTGCATCAAACCCGTGACTATGTTTTTTCCCATCTAATAGTTTTCCAACCACTACTGATCCATCAACGCCAGCGTTTGCTGCAATTTGTCTAATAGGTGCTTGTAAAGCTTTTTTGATTATATCCACACCAGCTTTTTGATCATCACCTTTAACTTTAACTTTATCTAACTCTTGAGAAGCATAAAGTAATGCGCAACCACCACCGACTACAACACCTTCTTCGACAGCTGCTCTAGTTGCGTTTAGTGCGTCTTCAACTCTATCTTTTCTCTCTTTAACTTCAACTTCTGTGGCTCCACCAACCTTAATCACTGCAACACCACCAGCTAGTTTTGCTAATCTTTCTTGAAGTTTTTCTTTATCATAATCGGATGTAGTTTCTTCGATTTGTTTTCTAATTTGATTACATCTTGCCTCAATATCAGCTTTTTTACCTGTACCAGCTACTATTGTGCTATTCTCTTTATCAATCTTAACTTTTTTGCAAGAGCCTAAATTATTAATCTTAACATTCTCTAATTTAGTACCAAGATCTTCAGATATAACCTGCCCACCAGTTAAAATTGCAATATCTTCTAACATTTCTTTTCTTCTATCTCCAAAGCCTGGAGCTTTTACCGCAACAACTTTTAAACCACCTCTAAGTTTATTAACAACAAGTGTAGCTAGCGCTTCTCCTTCAACGTCTTCAGAAATTATCATTAATGGTTTGTTAGCTTGAACTACAGATTCAAGAAGCGGTACCATTGGTTGTAAGTTTGTTAATTTTTTTTCATGAAGTAAAACTAAAGGATTATCTAATTCAGTTGTCATTTTATCTGCATTAGTTACAAAATAAGGGGATAAATATCCACGATCAAATTGCATTCCTTCAACTACATCTAATTCTGTTTGAATCCCTTTTGCCTCTTCAACGGTAATAACACCCTCATTACCAACTTTTTGCATTGCTTTTGAAATCATATCTCCGATTTCTTTTTCACCATTTGCAGATATAGTTCCAACTTGAGCAACTTCTTCGTTGGCTTTTACTTTTTTTGAAGTTTTTTTAAGACTATCGATTACACTTTCAACAGCTTTATCAATACCTCTTTTTATGTCCATAGGATTCATTCCTGCTGTCACATATTTAATACCTTCACCAACTATTGCTTGAGCTAAAATACTTGCTGTTGTAGTTCCATCGCCAGCATTATCATTTGTTTTACTGGCAACTTCCTTAACCATTTGTGCTCCCATATTTTCAAACTTATCCTCAAGCTCAATTTCTTTAGCAACTGTTACTCCATCTTTAGTAGTTCTTGGAGCGCCATATGATTTGTCAATTACTACGTTTCTTCCTTTAGGACCAAGAGTTGTTTTTACTGTATTCGCTAGTGTATCAACTCCTTTAAGCATTTTTGCTCGAGCTTCATTATTAAATTTTATGATCTTTGGCATCTATATCTCCTTTTATAATTATTTACTTTTTGTGATACCCATAATGTCAGACTCTTTCATTATGCTGTATTCTTTACCGTCGATTTTAACCTCTGTTCCGGACCACTTTCCAAATAAAACTCGGTCGCCAGCTTTAACATCCATTTTGACAATTTTTCCATCTTCGGTTTTTGCGCCATTACCCACAGCAACGACTTCTCCCTCTTGAGGCTTTTCTTTTGCTGTATCTGGTATAATTATTCCACCCTTGGTTTTTTCCTCACTATCAAGGACTTTAATTAGAACTCTGTCGTGTAATGGTCTAAATTTCATGAAATCTCCTATAATTTATAATAATGTGGAATATGGTATGTATTTAGAAATTTGCAAGAGTATGATAATAAAAAATTTGTCAAAAAAAGCTTGAATTTCCAATGAAAATTAAAAAACTAGAGCATCTTTCCGAAATTTTTCAAGAATATGACGCATTTATAATCGATTTGTGGGGAGTAATGCATGATGGAGTAAATTTGTATAACTCAGCAGTTAAAGCAGTAAGGGAACTCCAATCAAATGGGAAAAGAATTGTTTTTTTATCAAATGCGCCTCGACCAACAAAGAAAGTAGTTGAATTTTTAAAGAAAATGAAAATGGAGGACAAGTTCCTAAGAAACGTTTTTACTTCAGGCGAGGCAGCACTGAATTCACTTAAACAAAATAAATTCGGCAAAAAATTTTTTCACCTTGGACCTCAAAGGGATGACTCTTTATTTATAGATGTAAAAGAAAACAAAACTTCTTTAGAAGAAAGTGACTTTATACTGTGTACGGGACTTTTTGATGATGAAAGTGAAAATTTACAGTTTTACAAAGATTTATTAAAAAATTATATAAATAAAAAATTAGTTTGCACTAATCCCGACCTAATTGTTCATAGAGGTGGCGAACAGGAATATTGTGCTGGAAAATTAGCTGAAATTTTTGAAAATCTAGGTGGGAAAGTAATATATTTTGGTAAGCCTTATAAAGAAGTTTATCTTTCATGTTTAAAAACAAATGAAAAAACTTTAGTAATTGGAGATAATCTTAGAACTGATATTAAAGGTGCAAATAATATGAATCTAGATTCTATATTTATAACTAGTGGCGTACATAAATCGAAAACAATAAATGAAAATCTAATGGAAAAGTTATTGGTCGAACACAAAGTATCAGCTAATTACTTTCAAAAAGAATTAACTTGGTAGATGAAAATTTATAAAAATTTTAATGTTTCCAAAAAATTTGAGGGTTCAGCAATTGCAATTGGTAATTTTGATGGATTTCATTTAGGTCATCAAAAAGTAATAAAGTCTGGAAAATATCTGGCCAGAAAACATAAGCTTAAGTTTGGTTTATTAGTTTTTCATCCCTTACCAGTTATGTTTTTTAATAAAAAAATAAAAAATTTTAGAATAGATTCATTAAAGCAAAAAATTGAAACATCTAAAAAATTAGGTATTGATTTTATAATAATTAAAAAATTCGATAAAAAATTTTCCAAAACAAGTGCTGAAAATTTTATAGAACACGTTCTTCATAAAAAATTAAAAGCTAAACTAATTTTCATAAGTCAAAATTTTAAATTTGGAAAAAACAGAGCTGGAAATATAAATTTATTAAAAATAAAAGAAAGTATTTACAAATATAAAACAAAAACTGTAAAGCCACTAAACAAATATAAATCCATCATCTCATCGACCTTAATAAGAAAAAATATAATTATGGGGAGGATTAATTCTGTAAACAAAATGTTAGGAAGATCTTGGACTATTGAAGGTATAGTTAAAAAAGGAGAAAAAAGAGGAAGGAAAATAGGTTTTCCTACATGTAATCTAGAATTGAAAGATTATGTTATTCCAAAAGCTGGTGTTTATGCCTCAAAAATAATTTTAAACAAAAATTTTAAAAGAAAGGGTATTGTAAATATAGGTTATAAGCCGACTTTTGGAAAAAATAAGCTTTTGTTGGAAGCACATATTTTTGGTTTGAAAAAAAATTTATATGATAAAAGTATTAAAATAATGTTGACAAAATTTATTAGAAAAGAAAAAAAATTCAAAAATATGATGCAATTAAAAAATCAGATTAAAAAAGACATAAAACAAGCAAAATAAATATTATGCCAGAAAATAATTTAAATCTTCCCAAAACTTCTTTTTCAATGAAAGCAAATTTACCCTCTAAAGAACCAAAAATATTGGAAACTTGGGATAAAATTAAACTTTATGAAAGATTAAGAAAAAAATCAGAAGGTAAAACTAAGTTCGTTCTTCATGATGGACCGCCTTACGCTAATGGTCACATACATATGGGGACAGCTCTAAATAAAATTTTGAAAGATATAGTTACTAAATTTCATCAAATGAATAACAAAGATTCTATTTATGTACCTGGATGGGACTGCCATGGTTTACCGATAGAATGGAAGATCGAGGAGCAATATAAAAAAAGAAAAAAAAATAAAGATGAAGTGCCCATAAAGGACTTTAGAAAAGAGTGTAGAGAATTTGCAGAAAAGTGGATAGTAATTCACAAAAAAGAATTCAAAAGGTTAGGTGTAATAGGTGATTGGGAAAATTATTATTCTACTATGAGCTACGAAGCAGAGGCTCAGATCGTAAGGGAGCTAGGTAAATTTTTGAAGGAAGGAAGTCTCTATAGAGGTTTCAAGCCTGTTTTATGGTCTACAGTTGAGAAAACAGCTTTAGCAGATGCAGAAGTAGAATATAAGGATCACAAATCAAATACTATCTATGCATCTTTTAAAGTAAAAAAAACTGACAAAGATCATTTAAAAAACACTTCTTTAATTATTTGGACTACAACACCTTGGACGATTCCAGCAAACAAGGCACTAGCTTATAACAAAGATATTAATTATGCAGTTTTAGATATAAATAAAAATAAAATTGTTGTAGCCGAAGAATTAATTCAGTCAGTAATAGAGAATTGTGAACTTGGTAAGTATGAAGTTTTAAAAACATTTAAAGGCAGCGAATTTAATAATACTTTATGTTCTCACCCATTTAAAAATTTAGGGTATGAATATGATGTACCAATGTTAGAGGCAAATTTTGTAACTTTAGATCAAGGTACTGGAATCGTTCACTGTGCCCCTAGTCATGGGCCTGATGATTTTAATTTATGTTTGAAACATGGAATGAAGGCAATCGAAACAGTTAATAATGATGGCGTCTATACAAATAATATACCGATTTTCGAGGGCACACACGTATTTAAAGCTGATGAAATAATTATAAAAAATTTAAAAGAGCAAAATAATCTTTTAGGTAGCGGTAATTTAATACACAGTTATCCTCATTCTTGGAGATCAAAAGCCCCATTAGTGCACAGAGCCACACCTCAATGGTTTATATCGATGGAAAGTCATAAGCTTAGAAAAAAAGCAATCGACTCTATTGATCAGACAAACTTTTACCCAGAAAAAGGAAAAACAAGAATTAGATCAATGATAGAGACAAGGCCAGACTGGTGTATCTCAAGGCAGCGTTCCTGGGGAGTACCTTTACCAATTTTTATCGACAAGAAAACCAATGAGCCTTTAAGAGATCCCGAAGTAATTGAAAATATAGCAAAAATTTATGAAAAAGAAGGATCAGACTGTTGGTTTCATGATGATCCACAAAGGTTTCTTGGAAAAAAATATAACAAAGACAATTATATTAAATCAAACGATATAGTAGAGGTTTGGTTTGATAGTGGATCTACACATTCGTTTGTCTTAGAAAAAAGAAAAGATTTAAAATGGCCAGCATCAATGTATTTAGAGGGTTCTGACCAACATAGAGGCTGGTTTCACTCCTCTCTTTTGGAGTCTTGTGGAACTAGGGGAAGAGCTCCTTTTGAAAGTATACTTTCACACGGCTTTGTTGTGGACGGAAAAGGAATGAAAATGTCTAAGTCTGCTGGCAATATTATTTCACCTGAAGATATTTTAAAAAAATATGGGGCGGATATACTCAGACTTTGGGTTGCTTCTTCAGACTACGCTGAGGATTTAAGAATAGATCATACGATATTAGAACAACATGCTGAGTCTTATAGAAAAATAAGAAATACTTTCAGATATATCTTAGGGAATTTAAGAGACAATTACAGTCCACAAAATTTCAACTCAATTAAAGTAAAAGATTTACCTGAATTAGAGCAGGTGATTTTGCATAAACTTTATTTTTTAAGCTTAGAAATTAAGAAGAGTTTAAAAGATTATAATTTCCATAAGCTTCAAAAGGAGTTGTTAAATTTTTGTACTCTTGACCTATCTTCATTCTATTTTGATATAAGAAAAGACACACTATATTGTGATGATGTAAGCTCACAAAAAAGAAAGTCATGCGTAACCTTGCTTAATATAATCCTTGAGTGTTTATTAAAATGGTACGCACCGGTGCTATCGTTCACAACTGAGGAAATTACAGATTTATCAAATAAAAATAAAAAAATAAGCATCCATGAGGAAATTTTTTCTGACTTACCAGAAAATTGGAAAAATGAAACTCTATACAAAAAATGGGAAAAATTACTTTCTTTTAGACAGGAAGTTAATATCGCTATAGAGGAAAAAAGATCAAAAAAAATTATTGGATCTAGTTTAGAGGCTGATGTAAAAATTTCTTTATCTAAAAAAGATCATGAAATCCTTAATAGTGTAGACGCAGAAGAACTTTTTATTACTTCTAATGTTACAAAAACTACACAGGATGATATAAAAGATAAATTAATAGTATCAGTAAAAAAAGCTGAGGGAACAAAGTGTTCAAGATGTTGGAAAATAGTGCCAAGTGTAAAAGATAATAAATGTCCAAGATGTTTGAAAATAAAATAAAAGTAAAAAAATTTGATATTTTAAGTTTCATAATAATAATTCTTGCTTTTTGTCTAGACAGACTTTCAAAAACATACGTAATTAGTCTTATTGAAAAGAACCAAAGTGAACTCTTTATAAATGATTATTTGAATATAACTTTGAACTGGAATAGAGGAATTGCATTTGGACTATTAAGCTTTAATGCTACAACAATTTACCATTTAATATCAATCTTAATTTTGACAATAATTATTTATTTAATTTACTTGATGGTTAAATCAGACTCACTTGGAAAAATTTTATTTGCATTAATTATCGGAGGTGCAGCTGGAAATTTATTTGATAGATTTACTTATTTTGCTGTTCCAGACTTTATTGACTTTCATATAAATTCTTTTCATTGGTTTACATTCAATGTCGCAGATATTTTTATTTCTCTTGGAATTTTTTTCATAATAATTAAGGAATTTTTTTTTAAACCAAACTTATGAGAAATATTTCAAAATTCTTTTTAGTTTTCATTATTTTTATATTTCTTAACGGATGTGGAAATAGCTGGGGTGAATTTAAGGAAACAATGAGTGGACAAAAGGTTACGAATACAGATGAGTTTTTAATTAAAAAAAAGGATCCACTTGTTCTACCTCCTGAATATGAAAAATTACCTTTGCCAAAAACGGGTAAACAAAAAAAAAGTAACGCGAATAACATTGAGACGGTTTTAAAATCAAATAAAACAAAAAATAGTGACTCGAAAGTATCAACAGATTTAGAAAATATGATTTTAAAGGAATTAAGAAAATAATTAATGCCATCTAATATTAAAATTATTAAAGATATAATTTCTCAAAATAGCACTCTTCTAAAATATTTAATAAATAACTCTAAATTTGAATTCAAATTTAAAAAATTTAAAAAATTTAAAACCATTTTAATTATTGGTATGGGTGGCTCAATTCTTGGTGCTAAAGCTATTTACGACTTTCTGAAACATAAGACAAAAAAAAATTTTATTTTTATTGATAATCTTGATGAAAATTATTTAAAAAGTATCAAAAAAAATAATAATTTATCAAAAAGTCTTTTTATTATAATTTCAAAGTCAGGTAATACGACTGAAACAATCTCGAATACCTATTTTTTTAAATCTTTTCTTAAATCTAAAAATACAATTATTTTAACTGAAAACAAAAATAGTTTTTTGAGAAATTTAGCAAAAGAAAAGAAATTTAATTTTCTAGAACACAAAAAATTTATAGGTGGTAGGTATTCTGTATTATCTGAAGTTGGCATGTTACCGGCATACTTAATGGGTTTTAAAGTAGAAAACTTTAAAAAAAACCTCGGTAAATTTATTTATAATAAAAAAATAATCTTAAGTTCCGCAAAGCTCATTAATAAGCTTAAAATTAAGAATGCTAAAATATTAGTTTTTTTTAATTATGTACCAGAACTCAACAACTTTTTGTATTGGAGCCAACAACTTTTTGCCGAGAGTTTGGGTAAAAATAAAAAAGGGTTTATACCTGTAATATCTAATGCTCCAAAGGACCACCATAGCCTACTTCAGCTTTACCTTGATGGACCAAAGGATAAAGTTTTTTATATCGTTAGTTCAAATAAGCAAGGAAATTTAAAAACTAAATCAGATTTTTTTAATGACAATGTTCAATATTTAAGAAAAAAAAAATATAATAATATCAAAAATTCTCAAAAAAACGCTTTTTTAAGAGTGCTGAAAAATAAAAAAATACCTTTTAGAGAAATCAATATTCAAAAATTTAATGAGGACACAATTGGTAAATTATTTTTACAATTTATCATTGAAACAATATTTTTAGGCAAGTTAATCAACGTCAACCCTTTTGACCAGCCAGCTGTAGAAGAAGTTAAGGTGCTAACAAAAAAATTTTTAGTTTCAAAGAAGTTTTAAAAAAAAAATTTCTGATCTACCATAAATCCTACTTTCTAAAATATTAAAAAGTTTTAAAGGTAACTCAGTTGTCTTCTTCTCTCTATGCAATATAATAAGATGTTCTTTTTTTAAAATATTTTTTTTTTTCAAATTGTCAAAAATTGATAAAAATTCTTTATCTTTATAAGGTGGATCTAGAAATATTATATCAAATTTAAATTTAAAATTGTATTTTTCAACAAATCTTAAAACATTTTCAGAATATACTTCAACATTGTTCTCAAGTTTGAGTAAATCGATATTCTTTTTTAAATTTTTTAAAGCTTCAGTATTATTTTCAACAAAAAAACTTTTCTTAGCTCCTCGTGAAACACTCTCTAAACCAAAAGACCCTATTCCAGCATACAAATCTAAAACAAAAGAGTTTCTTATATCTCTGCCAAAACTAGTTGAATGTTCTAAAATGTTAAAAATATTTTCACGTACTCTATCTTTTAAAGGTCTTGTTTTAAGGTTAATTGGGAAATTAAGTTTTTTATTTTTAAGTTTTCCTCTAATTATTCTCATTTTTTATGGCTCTCCAACCGATATCTTTTCTGTAAAAACCATCATCCCATTTTATTTTATCTAAATTTTTTAATATTTTTTTACGAGCATCAATAAGCTCTTTTGCTGATGAAGTTATATTTAATACTCTACCACCATTAGATAAAATTTTTTTATCCTTTATGTAGGTACCCGCATGAAAAACTTGATTATCCTTATCAATCTTTAAATTCTTCAAATTTTTAATTTCACTATCTTTAATATATTTTCCTGGATATCCTTTTGCACACAAAACAATTGTAATTGATTTATTTTCACTCCATTCAATTTTGGTTTTTTGCAAATTATTTCTAGTTGTGGAGTCAGCTATTTCGGCTAGGTCGCTCTTTAATCTCATCATAAGAACTTGACACTCAGGATCACCCATTCTTATATTGTATTCGATTAAATAAGGTTTACCCTCACGTATCATTAAACCTGCATAAAGAAAACCTGAGTATGGGTGACCCATGTCTTTCATTGCCTTTAATGTAGGTTCTATGATTTCTTTTTTAATTCTTAATTCAAGTTCAGCTGTAATCAAGTTCGACGGTGAGTATGCACCCATTCCCCCTGTGTTTGGACCAATATCACCTTCACCAACTTTTTTATGATCCTGCGCAGAGCCAAAAAACTTATAACAATTATCGTCAGCTAAAACAAAATAACTCAATTCTTCTCCATGAAGAAACTCCTCTAAAATAACCTTTTTTGAAGATTTGTATTTTCCCTCAATTATCTCTTTGATTTTAATCTTAGCGTCATTTTGATTATTGCAGATTGAAACTCCTTTACCTGCTGCTAAACCATCAGCTTTGACAACTATAGGTGTTTTACTTTTAGACAAAAAATCACAAGCATTTTTAAAATCTTCGAATATACCAAATCTTGCAGTAGGAATATTATTTTCCTTACATAAGTTTTTCATGAACGCCTTCGAGCCTTCAAGCTGAGAACTAAATTTATCCGGACCCAAAACTCTTATCCCTTCATTTTTTAAAAAATCTACAATACCATTTACCAAAGGTTCTTCAGGACCAACAATAACAATATCAATTTCGAATTTTTTAATTACAGCTAAAATTTCATCAAAGTTACCAATATTTATATTTACATTTTTTGCAACTTCGCTTGTTCCAGCATTCCCTGGAATACAGATTAATCTTTTAATTTTAGGAGATTGTTTCAATTTGAAGCAAATTGAGTGCTCTCTTCCACCACTTCCTATAACAGCAAAATTCATATAATATTATTAGAATTTAATTTCTATAATTAGCATGAACAGAAATAAAGCAAAACTTAAATTTGGACCAAATACATTTGAAGTAATAGAAAAGGGTGACTACGTTGAGTGTGCTGTGTCTGGTAAAAATATCCCGTTACAAAATCTTGAATATTGGAATGTTGAGTTACAAGAAGCTTATTTTTCACCAAAAGAGGTAAAAATTAGGTTCGAAAAAATAAAATCAAAAAAGTAATTATTTCCACCTTCCATGCGTCCAAATCCACTGACCAGGATTTCTTTTAATCATTTTCTCGATAATTTGATTTATTTTAATTGTAATATTTTCTTTATCTTTTTCAAAATCTGCTGTCTTTTCAAAATTGATAGGCTCTAAAATTTCCATTAAAAAAAAGTTATTTTTATCCCTCTGTAAAAATATAGGTATAATTTTACAATTAAACTTTAAGGCAAGTTGAGCTGGTAGAGTAGTTGTATGAGCTGGTTTCCCAAAAAAAGGATATCTTTTTGACTCGCCTAATCTTTGGTCAACCATCAATGCTATACTATTTTTTTTCTTTATAAGATCAATTACCTCTTTTGTTCCACCAATACCTTTTCTAATTTGATTTTTACAAATGTACTTTTTTCTTATGTAAACCATAAATGGGTTTATAAAAAAATTATTTAAAGGTCTATAAATAGCTGCCAATTTAATTTTACTTTTTTCTAACTCCATTGCCATTAGTTCAAAATTTGCAAAGTGTCCCGATATAAAAATAGCAGGTTGTTCAGACTTAATTACATCCTCAAGAATATCCTTTCCCTTAATAGAAATTTGAGCTTTAGGAAATTTGTTTTTTCTAAATTTTGCCATAAATAAGTATTCAGCGAAAGTTAATCCATAATTGGTCCACATATCTTTAACAATATTATTTTTTTCTTCCTCAGTGAGTTTATCATATGCATGAGATATATTTTTTTTTATGTTTTTGTTTGATCTAAACAGTGAACCAACTTTTAGAAATAAAAAAGTTGAAATTTTCCTTCCTAAATTTATACCTAAAATTTTAATTATCAAAAAAATTGGATAAATAATTAAGGCCTCAAGAATGTATTTTATACTTTTCATTTTATTAATTTTTGAATTCTATTCTTAAAAGCCTCTTCGTCTATTAACTTAGGTTCGATTTTAATAAAATCGTATTTTTTTCTTACAAACGGACTTATTCTTAAAAAATCTTTTTCAGTAGTTATTAGTTTTGCATTATATTGTTTTTCTAATTGATGTAATTTAATTAAATCTTGTTCAGTGTAATTATAATGGTCAGGGAAACTTATTTCTTTAATTAGGTTCAAATGGTTTTCTTTTAACAAATTAAAAAAATTGACTGGATTTCCAATTCCAGCAAACGCAATCAGCTTTTTATTTTTAAAATTATCAATATTTTTTGGAATTGAGTTATAATAAAAAAATTCTAATTTTGTATTATATTTTTTTAGTTTTTCTTCAAATTCAATATCTTTCTTTCCATTTATCAAAACAATTTGGCAATTCTTTAATTCTGTTAATCTTTCTCTTAGAGGTCCTGACGGAAGTAATAATCCATTCCCTATTCTTTGATTATCGTGAAAACAAATTATATTTAAATCTTTTTTTATTGTCGTATCCTGAAACCCATCATCCATCACAACGAATTTAAAATTTTTGTTAACAGCTTTTTCTATTGCCTCAACCCTCTTCTCTGACAATAAAATTTTATTATATTTTTTAATTAAAGATATTTCATCATCATGACTGCTGTATATTTTTCTAACAATTACTGGATCTTGATCTAACTCCTTTAAAATTTTACATATCTTCAATGTAATCGGAGTTTTTCCTGTTCCACCAATATAAATATTCCCTACGCAAATTATAGGGATAGAAAAATTTTTTGGATTAGAAATTATTTTTTTGAAGTAAATTATAACTAAATAAATTAATGAAAAGGGCATTAATAGAATAGAAAAGATTGTGAAGTAGTTTTGATCCCAAAATTTTGGTTTGAGTACTTTCATCTAATGTAATCCTTGTATTCATTAATAACATTCTTGAAAATTTCATTACTATAATTTTTTATTTTAGTTATTTTTTCAAAGTTTTTTTCAAAATCGTTTGCAAAATTTAATTTTAATTTATTTGCTAAATCATCAGAACTTAATACTTTTTCTGACAAAAGAGACTCATCTAAAAAATTATAAATATCTTTAAAATTATTCACATACGGTCCGTGAAAAATATGACAACCAATTTTTGCGGCATCGATAGGGTTTTGTCCTCCGCTATTTTCAAATTTTTTAAGAGTAGATTTTCCTATAAAAACATGCCTAACACTTTTTAAATATTTGTTTACTGAACCGTAATAATTAACCAAAACAATATCTGCAAAATTATTAATATCTTCATCTTCTTTCTTTATTTGAATATTTAAACCAAGGTTTTTTAGTTTTTTATAAATATCATCTACTCTGTTTATATGTCTTGGAATAATGATTGTTAAAAGGTCATTAATTGTTTTTTTTGTTAATAAGTGTGTTTTCCCGCAAAAAATTTCTTCATCAGCGTGGGTACTTAATGCACACCAAATCTTTCTTTTTTTTACCTTATTGAACTGATCAAGATATTTGCTATCAGAGTTGATAGAAGAGCAAAATTTAATATTACCAAAAAATTTAATATTTTGTGCGCCTAAAGTATCTAAATATTGTGATGTATCTTTGCTGGAACTTATGCAAGACGAAAAAGATTTAAAAATTTTATCTGAGGTTTTTCCAAACATTCTCCATCTATTAAAACTTTTTTTTGTAATTCGTGCATTTAATAATATTAAGGGAATATCAAGGCTTTTAATTTTCAAAATAAAGTTTGGCCAAATTTCAGAGTCCACAAATGTCGCAATATCTGGCTTCCAATTTTTAAAAAAATTATTAATAAGAAACACAAAATCATAGGGCATAAACTGGTGATATACATTTTTATTTGTGCCATACTTTTTTCGAAACTCTTCAAATGAAGTTAAGGTTACAGTGGTAATAAGAAAATTATTTTGATAATTTTCTTTTAAATAAAAATCAATAATAGGATAAATACTTTTTAATTCTCCAATACTAGCTGCATGAAACCAAAATAAAAAACCCTTTGGTCTTTTAAACTTGTTTAGATAAATTTTCTCTTTAAATTTAATAGAATGTTCTTTTTTTAAAAATTTTCTCAAATAAATTAAAATTATGTATGGAATATAAAAAAGGTAGGTTAAAAAGTTATAAAAAGATATTAGCATTTTAATGCATCATTTGTTTTTTATATAAGCTTTCGTATTCTTTTGAGTTTTTTAACAATTCACTATGAGTTCCGTATTTTAAAACATTCCCATCTTTCATTAAAATAATCTTATCTGCTTTATTAATAGTTGAGAGCCTATGAGCAATGACCAAGGTGGTTTTGTTTTTTGTTAGATTAAATATTGCATTTTGAACTTTTTCCTCTGAGTCCGCGTCCAAAGATGATGTTGCTTCATCTAATAAAATTATTGGAGAATTTTTTAAAATTGCTCTCGCAATTGAAATTCTTTGCTTCTGCCCACCTGAAAGTCGAATTGCATTTTCTCCAATTAATGTTTTATACTTATTTGGAAGCTTATCAATAAATTCGTCTGCTGCTGCTAACTTACATGCATTTTTAACTTCTTGTTCTGTAGCATCTAACTTTGCATATTTAATATTATTCTCAACACTATCGTCAAAAAGGATAACATCTTGACTGACAAGAGATATTTTATCTCTTAAAGATTTAAGAGAAACTTTATTGATTTCTTGGTTATCAAGAAATATTTTTCCCTCCTGTGGTTCATAAAATCTCGGAATTAAATTAAGTATTGTGCTTTTTCCTGCTCCACTATGCCCAACTAATGCAGTAATTTTTTCTCCCTCAATATCAATACTGATATTTTTTATTGCTCTTTCTTTACCTGAATCATATTGAAAACTTACATTATCAAATTTTATATTTGATTTATCTATTTGAATATTTGGTAACTTGTTATCATCTTTTATTTTAATTTCTCTATCAATAATTTTGAAAACTCTTTGTCCTGCGGCAGCTCCTTGATAAACAAGCATGTTAACCGTCGCCAATGATCTAACAGGTTGATACGCTAACATCATCGCTGCTAAAAACGAGAAAAAATTGTTAATACCAATTTCTCCTTGTGAAATTAGTATTCCAGAATAATAGATAAAACCGGCAATCATAAAACCTGTTAAGGTTTCCATAATAGGAGCAGCTCGAATTTGCACTTTACCAATTTTAATTTGTGTGTCAGTTAAATCTTTAATTGCATCAGAGCTTCTATTTTTTTCAAAATTTTCTCTTTGATAAATTTTAATAATTTTTGAACTTTTTAGAATTTCTGAGATTAGAGTTGTAAAATTACCTGAGGAAATAACACTAGCTGTGGTTGCTTTTCCCATTCTTTTCCCAAGTGATTTTGCAACAGTAGCAGCCAAAGGCATCATTATAAGAGAGAATATTGCAAGCTTCCAATTTTGATAAAACATTAAGCCAATTAGTGCAATCAAAGTTAAACTATCTTTAATTATATTTAAAACTCCTGTGCTCACTAATTCCTGTATCATTCCTACATCATATAAAAATGTAGAAATATATTTACCACTATGTTTTGACTCAATAGTCTGTGAGTCTGAAAGCAATATATTGTTGGTCATTTTGTTTTGAAGAGTTTGTTTAATTCGATTTCCTAATACAATTACAATCGACCTTGCATAATATAAAGAAATACCTTTTCCCATAAAAGCAAGAATCACAAGGATCGGAATAAAAATAGCGAAAGTTTTATCTTGTTCTATAAATATTTTTTTTACTGCTGGATCTAATAACCATGCAATGGCAGATGTTGATCCTGCTACAAGAACGGATAAAAATATCGCAACGAAGATCTTACCTAGATATTTTTTTACATATTCTCTATAGAGTCTTTTAACAATAACAATAACTTCATTTAATTTCATAACATATCAATAGCTAATGTGAAGAAACCTAAAAAAACCATTAATCCTGAAAGATTATTAACTTTAAATGCTTTAAGACAATCAGATGGATTTTGAAGATTAAAAATTTTAATTTGATACAATAAAGTTAAAAAGTAGATACCTAAAAAGATTATTGAATAATTTATTTTTAAATTGATCATTACTATTATTTTTGTAATTAAACTAAGCAAATAACAGACTATTACAAATAAGTTAAGATTATCTTTAAATTTAATTGCCGTAGATTTTACTCCTATCACTTCATCATCAGAAATATCTTGTACTCCATAAATCGTGTCATAACCTAGTGTCCAAAATATGGCTCCACAATATAAAAGGAGTGGTAAATATGAGATATTATTTTCAATGGCTGTCCAAGACATAATTATTCCCCAATTAAAAGTAAATCCTAAAAATAATTGCGGCCAGTAAGTAAACCTTTTCATGAAAGGGTAAGAAAATGCAAAAATCATCGAAAATATTCCTAGTGAAATAGTCAAAAAATTGAATTGTATTAAAACTAAGAATGCTAATAAACACAATATTAAAACATAAATCCACGCTGTTGTTTTTTTTAAATTCCCAGAGGCGATAGGTCTATTTTTTGTCCTCGAAACTTTTCTGTCTATTTTTTCATCGACAATGTCATTGACAATACAGCCAGCACTTCGCATTAAAACTGAACCTAGAAAGAATAAAATTAAATAATAACAAAAAGTATAAAAATTTTTATCAAAGTAAAATGCTAACGATAGCCCCCATGTGCAAGGCCAAAATAATAAAAGGAAACCTATTGGTTTGTTTAATCTAGTAACATTAATGAAATTTGTTATATGTTTTGACATTAATAGTTCTTGTAAATATCAAACACTAAATACATAATCAATCCGATTCGAAATGAATATAGATTATACAGTAACAGCATTAATGTTTCCTGCTATTCCTCTTATAATGGCAGTTTATAGCAACAGATTTCATACTTTGAGTGCTTTAATAAGAAAGCTTCATGACGAACACGTGTTTGAAAAACATATTCCTCCAGAATGGGAAAAACAGTTAAAGAATTTAAGTCAGAGAATTAATTATTTGAAATATTCCATCGGTGCTGCTGGATTAGGTTTTCTGTTTAATATGATGACAGTGTTGGGTCTTTACTTAAATAAAATTATTATAGCTAGATTGATATTTGCATCGTGCTGCATTTCAATGATTGTATCAATATTATTGTTTTTGTTTGAAATTTTTCTATCTACAAATGCGTTAAAATTACATTTGTCAGATATGAAATTTGATGGAAAATAGTAAATATGAAAATTAACGCTATTAGAGCCTTTATAATTGCTGCAATAATTATTATTCTTTTATACGCATTGGGTTTGTTTTTACCAATTATAATGATATCAAGTTAATAATGTTCTCTAAACCAATTATTCTAATTATATTATTATTCCTTCTATTAGTTTTTTACTTAGTTATTAGATTTGGGGCAGGCAAAAAGGAAGATATTGATAAGTCAAAAAACCTAACAAGATATTTATTCGGTATTAGAATTTTAATTATATTACTAGCAATAGTCGGATTAGGTTTGTGGTTTGTTCTTTAGATTTTTAGAATAAACTAGTTTTCCAAATTTGATTTTCTCATCATAAGATTTTTTAAAAGTCATAAGTTGAGATTCTTTCATCCTACTCTGTAAAGTAATTAGATTATTTTTTTTCCATTCATTTGTAGTTTCTGGAAGTTTCCAAATTTTTTTTTCCTCAATACTTCTTGCACAACCAAAACATAAATCTGTTTTAGGATCATTTTTACAGATACTTATACATGGACTAATTATTTTGATGTCTTTCATGGTATCAAAACAGCTGGACCTAAAATTTTTCTTCCCTCAAGATCTTCATGAGCTTTTTTTGCTTCAGAGAGTTTGTATTCTTTAAAAATTTTAATTTTAATTTTACCAAATTTGATTTGTTCGAAAAGAGCACTAGTTCCTTCCTCAAGTGCTGCTCTTC
>CACNVM010000014.1 GCA_902623915.1 uncultured Pelagibacteraceae bacterium
TTTGAAAACTTAAATCATTTTTAAACTTACCTAAAAAATAATTTGTAATTGTGGTTGCTTTTTCTTTTTTTATTCCTCTCATAGTCATACACTGGTGTGTAGAGTCTATTGTGACGGCAACCCCGTGTGCATCTAAACCTTTCATCAAAGTTTCTGCAATTTGCATTGTTAATCTCTCTTGTGTTTGTAATCTTTTTGAAAATACTTCTACAACTCTAGCAAGTTTACTTAATCCAACAACTCTTTTATTAGGTAGATATGCAACATGAGCCACGCCTATAATCGGAGCCATGTGATGCTCGCAATGACTTTGCACTGATATATTTTTTTGCAGAACCATATCATCATAACCATTAACGTCGCCAAAAGTTTTTAACAATTCTGAAGTAATTTCTTGTTTGTACCCTTTAAAATATTCTTTAAAAGCCTTTGTTACCCTTCTAGGAGTTTCACGTAATCCTTCTCTGTCAGGATTTTCGCCAATCCATCTTAAAATAGTTCTGAAAGCTTCTTGGGCTTCTTTGTCAGAAACTTCTGTTTTTTCTTTTAAAATCTTTGTGTTTAGATTTTTAACTATTTTCATAATTTTTAAAATTAATATATAATAATTATTATTAATGCAAATTTCAAATTTTGATTTAATTAAACTGGACCTTTAAATGTTTAAAAAAAGAGAAAATGTCGCGGATATAGAGGAGGGAAATCTATTGTCACCAAAATTTGATAATAGTGGTCTTATACCAGTTACAACAACTGATCACAAAACAAATGAAGTGTTGATGCAAGGATTTATGAATGAAGAAGCTCTAAAAAAAACAATTGAAACAAAAGAAGCTCACTATTGGAGCAGATCTAGAAAAGAAGTTTGGCACAAAGGAGAGACTAGCGGTTATGTTCAAAAAGTTATTGAGCTAAGAATTGATGACGATCAAGACTCAATATGGATGACTGTAAATATTGGTGATGGAGCTAGTTGCCACGTTGGATATAAGTCTTGTTTTTACAGATCAGTGCCCCTTGGAAAAATTCAAGACAGTGAAAAGATAAAAATGGAATTCAAAGAAAAAAAGAAAAAATTTGATCCTAATAAAGTTTACAAAGATAAACCAAATCCAACTAAAATTTAAATAATATTATTTAAATAAAACAACTAATAAGAATAATAAAATCGCTTGTAAGAACCAACAGACAACTACAACACCCAGGGCTTTCCACAAGCTTTTATAATCAAGTGCTTGTCTCACACCAACTACCATACAGGCTAGCATCCATAAAGATGAACCAATAAAAGTTACAGTCATTAATTCTGGAGTGAAACCAAAAACCCTAATTAAGCCTGGAGCACTTGAAAATCCAATTGTTCTCAATAATTCACCATGATTACTTTTTGTATTTTTATCTGGGAATAATTTTGTTCCAACAATATAAATTAAAAAAGCCCAAAAATACCAACTCGCTAATGAAAGTAATGGACCTAAAAGAAAATTTGAAGCTCCTAAATGTATTGCTCCAATCCCAGCAGCCAAACTTGAGAGTACTACAACAGATGCGGCTTGAAAGGTTGCCGATTTATCGTGTTCAACTTCCTCGTATAAATCAGGATCAATTTTTATCGCTCGATATACTCTATTTAAGAAACTTTTTTTCATTTCAAATACTTAAATTAGTTTAGGTACAAAATACTTGTATTTAGTAATAGTGCAAAAGAAGACCATAACAAATATGGGACCATTAGTAAAAAACTTAATTTGGTTGTTTTGTAATAGATCTTCATTAACCAAATAATAAAAAATAATATTATCAATAAATTTAAAAGGGCTAAGAAAATTTGGTGCAAACCAAAAAAAATAACGCTCCAAATTGAATTGAAAAAAATATGAAATAAATATATTTTGATTGTTTTCTTATCTCTAAAATTGATCCAATTAATCCATATAGCTAACGACATTAAAATATATAGACTTGTCCAAACTGGACCAAAAACTGATGCTGGAGGACTGAATGATGGTCTAATTAATTGGGAATACCACGGTTCTTTATAAATTGATGTAACAACTCCACCTATTGCGGATGCTGAAAACGTTATTAAAACAATAATTATTAAAGATAGATATTTATTATTTAACATAAGTATGAGATATAATTTATTATGAGTGAAAACCAGAAAAAAGTTTGGATTACAGGAGCTAGTAGCGGAATAGGCAAAGCTACTGCTGAAAAATTTGCAAAAGAAAACTGGAAAGTTGCAATTTCTGCTAGAAGAGAAGAACTTTTAAATGAAATGGCAAAAAATCAAAATATTTTTGCTTTCCCAATGGACGTAACTGACCAAAATAAAACAGAGGAAACTTTTAATAAAATTATAAAAGAATTTGGTGATTTAGACCTTTGTATTTTTAGCTCAGGTACTTATGAGAGAAAATCAGAAAAAGGATTGAGTGTAGATAATGTAAAAACAGTAATGGAGGTAAACTTTCTTGGAGTGGTTGGTTGTGTAAAAGCAGTTCAAGAATACTTTATTAATAAAAAAAGTGGTCATATTTCAATTGTTTCATCACCTGTTGGTTACAGAGGTTTGCCAAAATCATCTGGTTATACTGCATCAAAAGCTTCTTTGAATAATTTTACCCAGGGAATATATTTTGATTTTAAAAAGTTTAATGTGAGAGTTACTTTGATTTCCCCAGGATTTATCAAAACTGCTTTGACAGATAAAAACGAATTCAAGATGCCATTTTTAAAAGATACTAAATATGCTGCTGATAAGATATATAATGGTTTAATTAACAAAAAATCATTCGAAATTATATTCCCGCCTCAAATAGCTTTTATTTATAAAATCTTTCAGATTCTACCAAATAAAGTTTATAATTTTTTGATAAATAAATTTGTAAATAGATAAAATAGTTTTTAAGATTATATTCAAAATGAAAAAATACATAATTATATTATTAGTTTTTTATTTAAATTCTATATCTGCTTTAAATGCGGAAAATAGTAAAAAAGGAAAAATTGATTTTGATTGGTTTAATTCAGAAGAATATAAAATGATAAAAAAAATGCAAAATTGTAAAGTTCAGTATCTCGATGGTTCTTTTGGAACATGTAATCCTTACAATTCATATAGAAACCCCAATTTAAGATGAACTCTTCAAAATTAATCACATTTTTTTTTATTTTTTTTGTAGCAGTGTCATGTACACCTAGATCGTTATCTGTTGCTCAAAAAAATGCTTGTATGGCACCAAGTGCGAATTTCAAAGCTTTGGATGCTATTCATTCCACAAAAATTCATGCAATTTTATGGGCTAAGAAATTTGCTAAACAAGCTTCCTCGAAAGAATTGACCTTAAGTGACAAATGTAGACAAACGCAGATTTTAATTAAAGCTTTGTACGGACTAAGAGACGGTGAAAGTGCTACCTGGGAAAATCCACAAAATAATACATCTGGTAAAATTAAAATTTTAAATACGATTGTTCAAACTGGAATATGGGGATACGGAGGGTGTAGAGATTATTTATCTTATATAAAAATTGATGATAAATTAGAAACTTTTAAATTTAGAGCATGCCCCAAAGAATTAGGTGCTTTTGAACTAGTTGATAGTGCAGGTTTTCCAATACCTGGACATTTATATTTTGCGGGTTGGTATTTTTATGATTATAGATTTTTTGAATGAAAAAAATTATCCCTTTATTTATATTTTTATTTAGTTGCGTAAATACAGGCTCCTCTATAAAAGATTCTCCAAGCATAAAAAATGTTCAAAAAGATAAATGTGAAATTATTTCTTTTTTTTCATCAAATCAGAATAAGAAAATAGTAAAGTGTAACAGTGGCTACAGTTTCCAAATGCCAAATGAAGAAATTGATAGTAAATCATGTGAAATAAAAAGATACAGAATAAATTTAGCTGGTTCTTATACAATTAAAGAAAGCTTAAAATGTAAAGATTTTGAAAATGAAAACATTATTACAATATATTAAAAAAATAAATATTTTAACTTTTTCAATATTATTTATTTTATTTCCTTTTCAAATTAAAAGTGAAAGTGTAAATATTTTTAGTGAAACACCAGTTATAGTTAATCCAGAAAGTGAATATGAAGGTATGTTATTTGATCTAATACTAGATCAAATGGTTTATCATTATTACAAAATTCCTAGTGATGGGGTAAAAAAACATAACTCGACTTTATTTTTGTCTATTAGCGATCCTTCTCATGGAAAAATATATAGTTGGAAAAGTGGAAAATTTTATGGGTTAATTAGAATGATCTCATCAAAAAGAGAAGAGGAAACAATTTGTAGAATTTGGCTAGAAGAGATAGGCAAATTTAGTACAGTTGATAATTACGGTAAAAATTTATATCAGAGAGTGACTAGTAAAATTGGTTCAAATAAAGCATGTTTTGATCTTGATGAAGGAAAGTGGGTGATGGTTGATGAAAATTATCACTTTAAAAATTAATTAAAAAAAAGTATAAGATGATATGAGAAAAGCTCTTGTCGTTATTAGCTTACTATTGTTAACTTTCGCATGCTCCTCAACTTATAAAGTTAAACCTTACAAAGACAAAACTCCGGATTGGTATATTGTTGATAAAGATGAATGGAGAACAGTTTATGGTAAAGCTCTAGGTGAGTCCGAATCTTTAGAAATGGCCTCACGAAAAGCAGAAGCACTTGCTGTAAGTAATATTATTTTTAAAATTAAAAGTGAACTTGACGCTACAAAAAAAGTTTATTTAGCAGATAGATACAAGAAGGTAGACGGAAAAGTTTCATCCACTCAAAAAAATAATTTTGAAGAAAAAATAACTATAGCATTAGATAATTATCAAATTTCAAAATATAGGGTATCAAACAAAGAAGTTTTCAAAAACGATGACAATTACAAAGTTTTTGTAGAAGTAGCTTTTAAAAAGAAAGAGCTATTCAAGTCATTAGATAAAATCAATATTGATTAAGTTTTTTCCATTATTCATCAGCTTAATTTTTTTTTCATGTACTAAGCAAAATATAAAATTTCATAAAGCGTGTAATTTTAAAACCATAAAAGGTAAAGAGGTTCTTGTGTGTGATGAGAGGATGTTAAGAAAAGTAAAATCAATAAATTCTAAAAATAGAGATTGTGAAAAATTTGAATATTTGACTGTTATAAATGGTGTAGAGATAGAAAATGAGGGAATTAAATGCAAAACACCTTATGGTTACGAAGTAATAAGATAATTGAATTTATTTTTTATATTTCATAAGATATTTTTATGAAAAACTTAATTATTATCATAGTTTTAATTGTCCTCTTTAGTTCCGAGGTATTAATTTTTAAGAAAAAAAATTGGAACAAATTACTTGAAGAAACAGGAAAACAATATGAGAAAATTATGGAAAAGTTTTAAGGTTTTTCTCTTTTTTTTAACTTTCCCAATATATGCTTATTCTATCGAATTGAGTGAATATGGATTGAATCTAAATGATTTTTCTGAATTAAAAGAAATAAGAACATTATATGTTTCTGAGCAAGAAGGAGAAGATCGGTTTATAAATCCAGAGGAAGATTTTAATAATTCGAAAAAAATAGAAAAATATTTTTTAAATAGTAATTTTTTATCCAATGAAACAGATGTAATTTATCAATTTTGTTGTGAATCTGCAGGTGATTTTAGCAAAATCTTTGTCGGTGAAATTAATAATGCAAGTGAAAAATTTCAATCCCTTAATTCTAAAGAAGTATTAAATTTAGACAAAGAAATAAAAGTAAGAAATTTATTATTTTTTCAGAACAAAAAATTAACAAAATCTGTTTTTATAAAGGATGATAGATATAATTTATTACAAGTAGACCCAGAAAAACAAATTTATGCTTTGTATTTTAATTCTCCATTGAAATTCAAAGATACAGTTTCATCCGTGGACGAGGTTAATTGGAGTGATTTTTCGGTAACAGATTTTGATTTAGAGATAGAATTTACTCCTAATTATAAGTCAATTCAAAATTTAGCAGAGGGAATTTTTGTTTTTAAAGCGCCTAAATTAGATATTTTTCTTGTTGCGGATGATAGAAATAATAAAATTATTTATACGGACGAAAATCTAAAAAAAATTAAATATCACGGAGATTATGATCCTAATGCTGATATTACAAACCCATCAAGTTATTTAAATCCAACATTATTAAATTTTTTACCAACTGGTTTAAAAAAAATATTAGACAAAGGAAGAGAATTAAACTCAAATTATCCTCTTAATTATACTTTAGAGGATCTAATGGAATTAATAAATAATTCTGAAAAACTAAATATAAACACTATAAATTTTGCAAAACAAAAGGAAAGTGAATTAGAAAGTGTAATCCAAAAAAAACAAGCTGAACTCAAAGCTGAGGAAGATAAGGCCAATGCAGAAAAGCTTAAAGCTGCTCAATTAGAGGAACAAAAAGCTGCAGAAGAACGTCAAAGAATTTTAGATCAAAAAGCTGAAGAAGAAAATCAAAGGATGTTAGCTGAAGCTAAAGCTGCAGATGCTGAGGAAAAAAGACAAAAATATATTCAATATGGTCTAGTAATTGTTTTAATTGGTGGATTAATTGCTTTCATATTTTTCACTAATTTTTTAGATAATTTACAAAAATTTTTAAAGCAAATATTTAGTAAATTTAAAAAGAAGAAAGTAAAAAGTTTCCTGCCTAAAGATTATGGAAAAAAGAAAAAAAAGAATAAAAAAATATTAGGTAATTGGGTTGCAGATTGGGCAAATAGTTATGAAGATCCTAGAAGCGCATATTTTATCGTATTAGCAACATGTATTGTTTCAATATTTTTATTTTTTTCTTTAGTTGATCAAGCTAATAAAAATCCTGATTCAACAGGATGGATGGTGTTTTTATGGATCATGATAATCACAGCGATAATTTCAGGTTATTTAACCGCTAAAATTTATTCTGGTATCTCAACATATCATTGCCCTAAATGTAAAAGAATTTATGCCGGGGAGATTTATAAACAAATTCATCTTGGATCAAGACAACAAGCAGCAAAATTTAGAGTGACAGAAAAAAGACGGATAAAATATAGAGACCACCAAGGCTTTACTAAGTATAATGATTACGAAGTAGAAAAAGATGAAAGGGGTATAGAACAAATTGATACTTATAAAAATAAAACTAAGTGTAAGCTTTGTAACCACAAGTGGGAATACAACTCTTCATCTGCAACTCGTGTAGCTTAAAAATATGACAAAAAAAAATAAAAGCTTTCTACCTGAAGATCTTATCAATAAGAAAGTAAAGAGCTTCTTGCCTAAAGATTATGGAAAAAAAAACCCAAATAAAAAATAATTTACATTAAAGTATTTTAGTATTTTTTAATTTTTAACAAAAACCACGGTCAAATCAGCTACTCTAAAACCAAACTTTGTCATTTTAGCTCTGTTGATTGCGATGGTATCACTTTGTTTAAAAATCCAATCATCAAATGTTATTTTGATTTCTTTTCCTTTTACAGGGACAAGTAAAACATACTCTAATTTAAAAGCTGATCCATAAGAGAAACCTTTTGCTGTTCCAACAACATCTGCAGCTGTCCCCTCATAATTATGTTCATCTTTTTTTGTAATTTTCCACTGTCTAGTTTGAACTTCTCCATCTGACCAATTAAATTTTTCATCAAGAATTAATTGTTTGCCATCCCACTTTCCATCTAGATCCGCTGAAAATTGTCTGGTGACTTTACCACCTCTATTTTGAAGCACACCATAAGCTTTGACATTTCCATTTAGAAATTCTTCAATAATTAATCTTGGTTTTTGATCTTTAAAGTCTTCTGGTTTCATTCCTGCTACGCAATTCGTTAAAAATAATGTTAAAAATAAAGTTAAAATATATCTCATTTTTTATTCATTCCTAAATGAAAATTGTATTAAATCAATATTTTTAGCCCTAAAACCAGCTTCACAATAAGAAAAATAAAAATCCCAAATCTTTTTAAATGAACTATCAAAACCTTGTTGTGAAATATTATTCCAAGAACCTATAAAGTTCTCTCTCCATTTTCTCAGCGTATGTGAGTAGTGTATTCCGTAGGAATTATATCCTCTCAGAGTTAGTCCGGTTTTCTTTGTATAATCCTTTATTGATTGTAAAGAGGGCAAAAAACCTCCTGGAAAAATGTATTTTTGTATAAAATCCTGATTTTTTTTGTATCTATCAAAAAGTTCATCTTTAATAATAATTGCTTGAATAGCCCCAACCCCATTCGGTTTAAGATTGTTTTTAATTGTTTTAAAATATCTATTTAAATTCTTCTCTCCAACTGCTTCGATCATTTCTATAGACGCTATTGCATCATATTTATCTTTTAAATCTCTATAATCTAAAAATTTTACTTTAACTTTATTTTGTAAACCTAAAAGGTTTATTCTTTTTTTTGTAAACTCAAATTGTTTTTGTGAAATCGTAATACAATCAAGTTGAACATCATAATTTTTTGCAAGATGTTCAGCGAAACCACCCCATCCACATCCTATTTCTAAAATTTTATCTCCTGGTTTCGGCTGTATTAAATTTATAAGTTTATTGTATTTATTAATTTGAGCTTTTTCTAATTCTTCACCGGGTTTATCAAAAATACCACACGAATAAGTCAATGTTTTATCTAGCCAGGTAGAGAAAAATTCATTACCTAAGTCATAATGTTTTGAAATATCTTCAACACTTTTTTTCTTTGTGTTGGATACAAATAGTTTTTTGAAAATACTGTTTATTCTAGAAATATTTAATATTCCTGAAAATTCGTGCGTTATTTTTATATTTTTTGCAGTTAGCTCAATTAAAGAGGGCAAATTTGAAGTCTCAAATTCGTTTTTAATATAACTCTCTCCTAAAGCACTACTACCTCCCCTAATAATATTAAAATAAAACTTTGGATTGTGGATTTTAATTTTTGCTGATAAAAAACTTTCTTGATTT
This sequence comes from uncultured Pelagibacteraceae bacterium, assembly GCA_902623915.1. Lineage (GTDB taxonomy): Bacteria > Pseudomonadota > Alphaproteobacteria > Pelagibacterales > Pelagibacteraceae > Anoxypelagibacter. Next base: position 8,972 of record CACNVM010000014.1, read on the forward strand.
CCAAATTGATGTATTTTTCCATCGTAGTTTTCTAGTGAAAGCTTTCCATTCTTAATATAGTTCAATTTCTTTAGAACGAAATTTTCAGAGATTTTATAAAGACTAAAATTCATTTTTCTACAGATAAATTGTTTTTAATTTTCGAATTTTTCTTAACAAGTTTAACGCCTTTCTTCCACAACCTTAATGCTTCAAAATGTATCGCCATTATAATTTTTATTGTCATCATTGGGTGTTTAAAAAAATTTTGAACTAATTTTTTTGTGGATATTTGTTCTTTTTTTCCGATCTGACATGCTGAAAGCAGCATCCCTTTATCGTCAGTTTGTTTAATAAATATACTTAAAGTTTCCTTAGGTTCAGCTAATCTAAAGTTATAAGCAGTTTCCATCTCCATGAATGGTGATACATAAAATTTTTTATTACAAGTTTGTGTAATTATTTTTTCATTTTTTTGAACTGGAAAAATATAGGTATGTTGCTCATTAAAGGTATTCTTTACTTCATAAAGTATTGCTCTTAATTCATTATTTTCGTTATAACAATAAAAAATACTCAAAGGATTAAAAACGTAACCAAAAATTCTTGGAAAACATAAGAGTTTAATCTTTGTAACTTTAAAATTTATATTATATTTTTTTAAATTTTTTTGTAACCCAGTCCCTAAGATTTCCGCCATCTCTATCACCATGATCTTTGTTATAAAAACTAAATATATTAAATTTGTTGAATGAAAAAATTGATATTTTATTTTGTAGATCTTTAAGTTCATCTAAATCGAAGAAAATAGAAAAGATTTTATATGAAAAAAAATGTCTTTTCGGTTTAAATCTTCGATGCGTTACTATACCTTTGTATATACAAGTCTCCATCATTCCCCCTCGAATTGTTTAAGCATTTCCAGAGAGGATTTTAATCCATCCTCATGAAAACCGTAACCAAAATAACTTCCTGAAAACCAAACCCTTTTTTTTCCTTGCAGATCTTTTAATCGGTTTTGCATCTCAAAACTTTTATTGTTTAAATATGGATGAGTGAAATTTATTTTTTTAATGACTTTATCGTCTTTAATTTTAGTAATTGGATTTAAAGTAAGAAAATAATTATTTTTTGTATCAAGATTTTGAAGTTTATTTAGCCAATATGTGACACATGTTTTTGTTAAATCTTTATTTGATATAGAATTCCAACTCGACCAGGCATTTTTTTTATTGGGCATCAAATCTACATCTGTATGTAAATATGCTTCATTAGATATGTATGAAAAACCATTTAGAATTTCTTTTTCATCATTTGAAGGATGATCAATAAGTTTTAAACTTTGATCAGCATGACATGACAATACTACATGATCGTAATCTCTATATTCACCTAATGTATTAATGAAAATTCTTACATTATCATCACTTCTTATAATTTTTTTTATTTCATAATTTTTAAAATATTCTCCATTAATTTTTTCTAAAACTTTAGAAACATAATTTCTACTTCTGTTTGTAACCGTGTACCACTGAGGTCTATTTTTTAATTTAAAAAGACCGTGGTTATTAAAAAAATTTAAAAATAATTCAAATGGTATATCCCTAGCCTTAGAAAATGGCATAGACCAAATTGCAGCTACCATTGGTATTATATGATAATTAATGAAGTATTTAGAAATTTTTGAATTATCTAAATAATTTCCTAATGTAATATTTTTTAAATCTTTTTTTAATAAAACTGGTGCTGTTTTATAAAATGATATGATTTCATAAATCATTTTTATAAAATTAAAGTTAAAAAGATTATTTTTTCTTGCAAATAATGAATTAAATCCAGTTCCTCCGTATTCTATGCTAGAGTCCTTTACGGAAACTGAAAAAGACATATCGCTTTTCTCATAGGGTACTTTTAATTCTTCAAAAAAATTTATTAAATTCGGATAAGTAATTTTGTTAAAAACAATAAAACCAAGGTCCACTGGTATTTTTCTATTTGTCTCCTTTATATCGAAAGTATAAGAATGTCCGCCGAAATGATCATCTTTTTCAAAAAGATCAACTTCATACTTTTTTGACAAATAGTAGGCAGATGATAATCCTGAAATTCCAGATCCAATAACTGCAATTTTCATTATTTATAATTATGCAGCTTCATCTTTATATTCATCCATAGTAGGACATGAACATACAAGATTACGATCCCCAAATACATTGTCCACTCTTGCTACTGGGGCCCAATATTTATTATTTTTTACGTATTCAGTTGGAAAAGCTGCTTCTTCTCTTGAATAAGCATGTTTCCACTCGGTTGAAGCTAATTCAATATAAGTATGAGGAGCATTTTTAAGTGGATTATCTATTTTATCAAATTTAGCCGACTCAACTAAATTTATTTCTTTTTTAATTTTAATAAATGCATTACAAAATTTATCTATTTCCTCTAAATTTTCACTCTCTGTCGGCTCAATCATAATTGTACCAGCAACTGGCCATGACATAGTTGGTGCGTGGTAACCAAAATCAATTAATCTCTTTGCTAGATCCTCTTCAGATATTCCTGAGCTTGCTTTAATTGGTCTAATATCAATTATGCATTCGTGCGCGACATTACCATTTTTGCCAGTATAAAGAACTTTATAATCTTTAGATAATTTTTTTGAAATGTAATTTGCATTTAATATTGAAACTTGTGAAGCTTTTTTCAACCCTTCTGCGCCCATCATCTTTATGTACATCCAAGATATTGGAAGTATACTTGAACTACCCCAAGGCGCGGCTGAAACAGCTCCCATTCCATTCTTAGGACCAGCTTCTTTAATAATTTCATGTGTCGGTAAAAAATCAGCTAAATGCTTAGAGCAAGCTATTGGTCCCATTCCAGGTCCGCCACCACCATGAGGTATGCAGAATGTTTTATGTAAATTAATATGACAAACATCAGGTCCGAATTTCCCTGGTTTTGCTATACCCACAAGTGCATTTAGATTAGCTCCATCCATATAAACTTGTCCACCGTGCTTGTGAATAACATCACAAATTTCCATGATTTTTTCCTCAAATACTCCGTGAGTAGAAGGATATGTAACCATTAATGCAGCTAAATCTTTTGAGTGTTTTTCAGCTTTATTTTTAAGATCGTTTATATCGACGTTTCCATCATCGTCACAATTGACTACAACCACTTTCATTCCACACATTTGAGCACTAGCTGGATTAGTTCCATGAGCTGAGTCTGGAATTAGACAAACGTTACGATTTTCTTGTTTATTATTCTTATGGAATTTTCTTATAGTCATTAGACCTGCATACTCTCCTTGTGCACCAGAGTTAGGTTGTAAAGAGACTGCGTCATATCCAGTAATTTCTTTTAAATCATTTATTAAATCCTTAAAAAGAATCTTATAACCTTCCATCTGATTTGTAGGAACAAAAGGATGCGGAAGTGAAAACTCCTTCCACGTAATAGGAATTAATTCAGCTGTTGCGTTGAGCTTCATGGTACAAGATCCTAAAGCAATCATTGACCTATTTAGTGCAATATCACAGTCTTCAAGTTTCTTTAAATATCTAAGCATTTCAGTCTCAGAATGATATTTATTAAAAACTGGATGAGTTAAGTATTTTGAGGTTCTTAAAAGATTTTTTGGAAGATTGTCTAATTTTACCTTTACATCTTGCTTAATTGTCTTAGAAATTCCAAATAATTTTAATAATATATTTACATCATCAAGTTTTTTTGCTTCATCAAAAGCAACTGATAAATGCTCTTTATCAACTTTTCTTAAGTTAATATTTTCTTTTAATGCAGCCTCATAAATAGAATTCGTTTTTTCGTTGGTTTTAATTGTAACGGTATCGAAAAAATAATCTGATAAAATCTTATAACCACCAGCTTTAATATTATCAGCAAAAATTTTAGCTAGTTTAGAAGTTCTGTTAGCTATTTTAAGTATTCCTTCTGGTCCGTGATAAATTGCAAAAGCAGCAGAAATGATAGCTAACAAAGCTTGAGCGGTACAAATATTACTTGTAGCTTTATCTCTTCTAATATGCTGCTCCCTAGTTTGTAAAGAAAGTCTGTAAGCTTTTTTTCCGTGTCTATCTTTTGATACACCTATAATTCTCCCTGGCATCGATCTTTTAAATTCTTCCTTGGTAGCAAAAAATGCTGCGTGTGGGCCGCCATATCCCATTGGGATACCAAATCTTTGAGCGCTACCGACAGCAATGTCAGCACCGAGTTCTGCTGGGGTTTTTAATCTAGCTAGCGCTAATAAATCACAAACCAATATAGCTTTTCCATTTTTTTTGTGTATTAAGCTAATGCTTTCACTAGGATCATTTATTTCGCCTAGAGTTCCCGGATAAGACAACACTCCACAAATAATATCGTCATTAATTTTTGTTAGTTCTTTTTTTTCGTCACCTATTATCAATTCTAAACCGAAAGGGTTTGTTCTTGTCTTTATAAGATCAATTGTCTGAGGATTACAATTATTTGAAATAAATATTTTTTTCGAGTTAGTCTTATCTAATCTTTGGCTTAAACCTACTGCTTCTGCTGTTGCTGTTGCTTCATCTAATAAAGAGGCATTAGCAATATCCATACCTGTTAAGTCAATTATTGATTGTTGAAAATTTAAAAGCATTTCAAGTCTTCCTTGCGCTACTTCAGGCTGATAAGGCGTATAAGAAGTGTACCATCCAGGATTTTCTAAAATGTTTCTTAAAATTACGTTAGGTGTAATTGAGTTATAATATCCCATTCCTATAAAATTTCTAAAAATTTTATTTTTTTTGGATATAGATTTTAATTTTTTTAAAGCATCATTTTCCGACATCGGCTGATCAATTTTTAGTTCATCTTTCAATAAGATCTTTTCCGGCACAGTATTTTCCATCAGATCTTCTAGCGACTTATATCCGATGTATTGCAGCATTCTAGATTGGTCTTCTTCTGAAGGACCAATATGTCTTTTAATAAATTCTTTTGAATTATCGTCAATCATTAGCTAGGGTTCTCCGCGCAAAATTTGTCATAATCTGCTTTGTTCATTAATGTGTCAAATTCAGATTTATCTTTAACTTTTATTTTAAAAAACCAACTTGCTCCTTCAGGATCAGAGTTTACATTCCCTGGGTCATCTACTATTGATTTATTTCCCTCTAAAATTTCTCCTGAAATTGGAGAATAAACATCACTAGCTGCTTTAGTGGACTCAACAACAGCAGTTTGGCTGTCTTTCTCAACTGATTTACCTGGTTCAGGTACCTCAACAAAAACAATGTCGCCTAACATTTCAGTAGCATGTTTTGTAATACCCACAGTTGCGGTATCGCCATCAAGTGAAACCCACTCATGTTTTTTCGAAAATTTTTTTTCACTCATTTTTTCCTCCTATTTAACATAGCTTTTTTTATAAAATGGCAACTTAGAAACCACTGCATCATGTTTTTTTCCTCTTACTTCTAACAAAATTTTATTATCAATCTCAGAAAATTTACTTTGAATGTAACCCATGGCAACAGGTGCATTAACACTTGGGCCAAATGTTCCACTAGTTACAACACCAATCTCATCACCAGAAGATGAGAATATTTTAGTACCTTCTCTTGCTATAATTTTTCCAGATGGTTTAATACCAACTCTTATTTTTGAAACACCGTTTTTTAAATCGTTTTGTATATTTTCCCAACCTTTAAAACCACCCTCTTCTCTTCTTCTTTTTGAAATCGCCCATTTTAAATTTGCCTGGATAGGACTAATATCTTGGTTTAGTTCATGGCCATATAGACACAAACCTGCTTCAAGTCTAAGTGTATCTCTCGCTCCAAGACCTATTGGTTTAGCTCCTTTATTAGACAGGAATTTTGTAAAATTCTCTGCATTTGTATTCGATAAAGAAATTTCAAAACCATCTTCACCTGTATAACCTGATCTTGTGACATAAATTTTTTTTCCTTGAAATTTAAAGTAGTCTCCATTCATGAACTTAAGTTGTTTTACACCTGGGATTATAGCTTCTAAAATGGTTTCTGACTTTGGACCTTGTAAAGCTACAAGAGAGAGATCTTTTTTTAGTTCATATTTACTATCTGAATCTAAGCATTTTGCAAT
>CACNVM010000015.1 GCA_902623915.1 uncultured Pelagibacteraceae bacterium
CTTTAGATAGGTATTTTTTAAGTCTTAATAAACGCCCTCCAGTGTAAGTATCAACACCAGTATCTATAAGATTTATTTTCCATTTTTTTTTAAAGTTTTTGAAATAATTTTTAATAATCTCGCCTTTGTAACCTAGTGCGATAAAAAATTCTTTATGCCCGTAACTTGCATATATTTCCATAATATGTTCAATAATCGGTTTATTGCCAATTGGAACCATTGGTTTTGGTATGGAGTCTGTATACTCAGAAAGACGTGTTCCGAATCCACCTGCTAAAATTACAACTTTCATATTACTTTAAAATTTGCGGCTTAGGAAAGGGTATTATAAATCTACCACCATTTTTAAAAAATCTATTTTCTTGTTTTACTATTTCGTTTTTTATATTCCAAGATAAAATTATCAAATAATCTACATTTTTTTTAGATATATATTTTGGATCTTTAATTTTTACATTAGTTCCTGGAGTAAATCTTCCTTGTTTCAATTTACTTTTATCAAAAGCATAATTTATTAACTTATTATCAATCTTTGTATATTGCATTAAAGCTTGTCCCTTACCTGAAGCGCCATAAACTGAAATTCTTTTTTTCTTTCTTTTGAGACGTTTAATTAATTTATTCATATTTTTTGAGTGATTTATAATTCTAAATTTGAACTTTTCTAAATTTTTGTTAGAAAATAAATTATTTTTTTTTTCTATTTTGATAATTTTTTTAATATTTTTAGAAACTTTTTTTTTCGATTTATTTTGACATATAAAACATCTCAGAGAACCCCCTTGCGAAGATATTTTTTCAACATTAAATACTTTAAGATTATTTATTTCACAAAGATCTATAACTGACTTTAAACTATGAAAACCAACATGTTCATGAAAAATATTATCATATTGATTTTTGTTTATAATATTTAATAGATGGGGCACCTCTAAAATAAATATACCATTATCTTTCAATAAATTTCTTACTCCTAAAAATACAGGGTTTGGATTATTTAAATGTGCAATTACGTTTCTAGCAAAAATAAAATCAAATTTATTAAATTTACTTTTGATATATTGGGAAGTCTTATAATTAAAATAATTATTAATAGTATAAATTTTTTCAGAATTTGCTTTTTTAGAAAGATTTTTTGCAGGGTCAATACCTACAACATAAGATTTGAATTTTTTTTTTAAAATTTTAATAAATGATCCATCGTTGCTTGCAATTTCTAAAACTTTTGAATCTTTATTTAAACCAATCTTTTTAAGTTTTGTTAAAAGATTTTTTAATAGTGATATGTTTGTGCTTGAAATTCCAGTTTCCCATAAATAATTTTTAAAAAGTAAGTCAGGATTTAAACATTCAGAAATTTGAACATGTTTACATTTAAGACAATAATTCAGACTAATTTGATATTTTTTTTGATTTGTTTTCTTTTTTAAAAAATTTCCTACAAGTGCAATCTTTCCAAGATTAATAATTTTTTTAATTTTGTTATTACAAATTCTACATTTGTCCATAAAACTATTGATCTAAAAAATATTCAATTTGATAATTTGAAATCTTTTCTGTTTTTGCGTTAAGAAAGAAATATCTGTACCAATCAATTGTAAAATTAATTGTTTCATTTAAACTCAATCTTGGTTCCCATGAAAGTTCTTTTTTTGCCTTTTTAATATTTAAGCTTAGTAATTTTGATTCTTTAAATTGTTTATTTTTTTTAATAACTATTTTTTGTTTTTCCCCCCACTCCTTAATAAATAAATTAACAATAAAATTTACTTTTTTGCAGTTCTTTTTATATGGTCCAAAATTCCAACTTGGTAACAAATTGTTTTTTAACTCTTTATTAATTAACTTATGTCCTAAAAGCAAATATCCAGATAACGGCTCAAGTACGTGTTGCCAAGGTCGAGTCGCATTTGGATTTCTTAGATAGATAGTTTTTTTATTTTTTAAAGATTTAATTACATCAGGCACAATTCTATCTTTTTTAAAGTCTCCTCCACCAATAACGTTCCCCGCTCTAGCACTCACAGTTGAAAGGTTTCCTTTTTTAAAATAACTGTGAAAGTAAGAATGAAAAACTATTTCAGCACTCGCTTTTGAAGATGAATAATTATCAAAACCCCCTAAATAATCACTTTCTTTATAAGATCCTTTTTTATCAATATTAAGATAGCATTTATCTGATGTAATGTAGACTAATTGAGGAATTTTATTTACTCTTACAGACTCAAGTATATTTAAACTTCCAGAGATATTTGTATTAAAAGTATTTAGTGGATCAATATAGCTTGAAGAAACAATAGATTGGGCGGCTAGATGAAAAATTATATCTGGTTTTTCCTTTTTAATAATATAATTAATTTTTTCAAAATATTTTATATCTATATAGTATTGTTTAATTTTTTTTTTTAAATCCATTGAGTCGAAAATTATAGAATCTTTCTCAGGTTTTAACCCAACTCCAATTACTTTTGAGCCACATAAATATAGCCAATTACAAAGCCAAGCACCTTTAAAGCCTGTAGAACCTGTAACTAATACTTTTAAGTTTTTATAACTTTTTAAAAAAGAATTATTTTTTTTCAATTTTTTATTTTTAGTTTGGAGGATATTCTGTCTTACCAATTATAAGATCTACTAAGGATAGAAGGAGTATTTGGTGAACATTTTCAATGTGATTATATGCTTTGCTATTTACCCAAAAGTTAATATCTCCCAGTTTTGATAAATTGTTGCTTTTTTCATTCCCTGTAAATGTAATAATACTTCTAATTTTTTTCTTTTTTGCCTCTTTAGCTCCGTTAGTCATGTTAGGAGAATTTCCTCCAGCAGATATAAGTATTAAAGAATCACCTTCATCACCATAAAAGTTTATAGCTTTTTCAACCCATCTTTCATAACCAAAGTCGTTGGAAAAACATGTCAAAAGATCTGACTCATTATAATTTGTACATCTTACACCTGCGTTTTTGGTCATATCAACACTAAAGTGGCTAGATATTGCTGCGCTTCCTCCATTTCCAAATATCATTGTTTTTTTTCCATCTTGATGAGTTTTTTTTAAAATATCTTTAACTAAAATTAAATCCTTTAAATACTTTTCGTTGTCTAACAATGTTTTTAAATTATCAAAATAATTTTTTAGAAATTTTGTATCTGACATTATTTTAATCTTCCTTCTCTTCTTAATTTTTTCCTTATTTTGGTAGCTGAAATTCTATGAACTTTTTTTGATAGGTTAATTTTTTCAAATTCATATCCAACTTTTCTACCATAGCATATTTTTGTTATATTAGGTACCAACATTATTTTGTATCTACTTTTGTAAGTATTAATAAGTTTTCTATTAATTGAAGATTTGATCTTTTTAAATTTAAATGGATTATCTCCAATTCTATAAACATCTTTTACTTGGATACAAACTTGACCTGTTTTAATGAGGATTTTTTCAAACAATCTTAGATGCCCTTCATGGAATGGTTGATAACGTCCTAACATTTGAATAGTTGGTTTTCTATTATCCCATTTATATTTTATAAGTTTATTTGCTACTCTTATAGCCCATAGTTTTGAATTTTTTTCTCTTATTTTGAAATCATACTTTTTAGGTTTTTGAAAAGTTTTATCGAAAGTTGAAAATTTTCCTTTTTTGATTGTATCCATCCATATTAATAAATTTGGTTTAAAGATATTCCTGCCATCTTCATATGGGCAAATAAAATCTGCTATAACAAATCTTTTTTTACTTCTAGCTGCTAAATTTCTCATTCTTTTTGCTTGATTAAGAACCCCTGCCTTTGAAAAATCCCAATCATTGTACTTTTTTCTTATATCATCAGCATTTATCCAATCTGCATTTAATTCTTTTGTTAAATCTTTTGCCAAAGTTGTTTTGCCAGAACCAGGGAGACCCATAATTAAAATTTTTTTCATATGTTTAAAATATAATAAAATTGAAAAAATAATGATAATTTTTTAAGACTTACTCACTTTGAAAATTTTTGAGGAAGCTTGATAAAATTTCAAAATACACTCAAAGATAATCGAAAATAATACAGTGGATAATAAACTATAAGTAAAAAAAGGTATCGCCAAAATATAGCACTTGATAAAACCATTAAAGCTATAATCATAAATATTACCTGTTAGCCAAACCCCAAAATTTGTAGTTATAAAAAAAATACAAGCGCCTATCAATGCCCCACTTAATCTGCTAAAAATAGAATTAAAAAAATATTTAGAAGCTAAGATACTTATTATTAAGACGCTTCCCCAGGTAAATAAAACTGTGGTATGAAAACCAATAAATATATCTGTAATTACAAAACTTATCAATAAAGCAGGTATATATTTAAAACCTAATATCGCTGGAACATAAAAACTTAAAGCAATAAGACTTGTGAAATTAGGAGGGTGAGGTAAAAATCTACTTGCTGCAAGAGTTATAAATATTGACAAAAAAATAAATATTTTTTTCATTATTTTAGTTAAAAAGATCTTCTAATACCAAAATTTAGTGTTCTATCCATTTGAGAGTAATCTCTTGTTGTTTCATACTTCTCATTGAGTAGGTTATTAATATCAAAGTATAAATTATAATCATTTCTCAAATTATAGCTTATTGATAAATCATTTACAAAATAATCATCAATTCTTTCATCTGAATAAGTTCTATTTCCATTCCCGTAATCTCTAGCCATATCTGACCATTTCGATCTTAAATCAAATTCGAAGTTTTTTAGTTTTGGTAATCTAAAGTTAGTATTTAAATTAACAATATTTCTAGGCACACGTACCATTTGATTGTTCGTGTAGCTTTGATTCCTATTTGGATCATCTGCTTCTGCACCGTCATAAGTTGAAGTATAAGTATAATTTAAATTAAAATTTAATAAATTGTTTACTTTCCATTTTGATATTAATTCCAAACCTTTTGATTTTACAGTACCAGGCATATTTTGTGTGGTATAAGCTACGCCTGAACTAGTACCGTCTTTCCAGCCTTCTAGTACATCATCATATTTCATATTAAAAAAAGTAGCTTCCAAATTTAGTCCGATGTCTGGAAAAAACTTTTCTAATCCTATATCAAAACTTTTGCTATTTTCAGCTTTTACATAACTAAGCGATTTGGAGTTTGCAGCATAAACATAATACATTTCGTATAAAGATGGGAATCTAAAACCAGTTCCAAATGAACTTTTCAATTTTGTTAATTTATCATCAAATAGATAAGCAAAAGTAGCTCTATGAGAGTCTTCGTTTCCTGCAACCGAATGTTCATCGAATCTTGAGCCAAAGGTTGCATAGAGATTGTTTGTTAATCTACTTTGAAAATCAAAATAAGTTGAAGTAGTATGTGATGCCTTGTCTGATGCACCTGTTAGATCTTTATTATATGAAATTTGATCATCTTCTCTTTCAATACCAAAAACCAAACTATTGTCTAAATTAAAGTTATAATTTCCTGAATACATTAAGGCATGTCTATCACCTTTATAATTATCTTTATAAGTATTGCCACTACCTGGCGCAGCACCATAAATTCTTTTTATGTAAGTTTTTGCGGCTGTAAATTTGTTACTAAAGTTTTTGTTTGGCTTATAAATTAATGAGATATTTGATGAAGATTGTATTCCATCCTCTTCTTCGTTATGGGTAGCAGAAGCAGTGTCAACCTCTTTATCGTACTGTTTGTAAGTGTCAGCAATTCTAACATTACTATCGAATTTAATATTTTCTGAAAATTGGTGGCTATAATTTGTTATGAAAGAATTATTACGATATCTGTCTTTTTCATCATTATGACTCATAGCTGAAATACCATCTGTTTGAAATCTTTCAACACCTAAATAAAAATTATTTTTTTCATCTGCTCCTGAAAATGAAAGTGTCAAATTTTCAGTTCCATGGGAACCTGTATTATAGTCAAAATCTTTTTGTTTGCCCTTTTTCCCTTTTTTTGTTGTAATGTTGATTGTTCCTCCAATAGCACCACTTCCATATACTGAGCTTTGATTACCTTTTAAAATTTCTACTCTCGATATTTGGTTTGTTAAAATATGATTAAAGTCAAAATCATTTGAGACACTTGAGGGATCTGACATTTTAACACCATCTATATAAACTGTAGAATACCTTTTTGGTATACCTCTTAATTGAATTGCAGAAGTACTCCCGTGACCACCATTTTGAAAAAAATTTGCACTAGTGGTATTACCTGCCAAAACATCGCCTAAAAAAAATTCATTTGAATTTTCAAAAAATTTTTCATCAAGAACTGTGACTGATGTTCCAACTGTAGATATAGACTGCGGTTTTTTACTAGGTGCTATTACAATGACAGGTACATCTTTAGCTATTAAATTTTTTAAAGAAAACATAAAAAACAGTAATACTAAGGATAAAACTTTAGAAAAATTAATCATGAAATTTATTTTAATGGTAGTCTAAACCGTCTTCGTGACCTGGTTTGTTCTTAGAAGTTGTGATTTCTACGTTTTTGAAATCTTCTGCTCCTCCATGCGGGTCTGCATCTGGTTTTGGCATATACTTTTCAAGATACTCTTTTTTGAGTTCTTTATAAATTTTGTCTCCTTCTTTATCATTTTTTTCAGCTCTCTCAATCTGTTTCCATCTATTTTTCGGAAATTTTACATATAATGAGAAACATTTTTTAACTTCCTCGATTTCCTCTGGTGGATATTGTGGCATATTAAGAATAGGTTTGTTAGTGAGGCATTTAGTAATAGTTTCTGGTTTTATAAGACCTAATTCTTCACACATTGTTCTTAGTGGAGTACCGTGAAAAGGAACAAAAGAATATATATTGGCATTATCTGCATCGATATGTCTATTAAGCTCTATAGTATCAAATGCTAATTTTTTTGTCTCTGTTGGAAATCCAGTTATATTATTTACACTAAAAGCTACACCGTATTTATGAGGAATTTTTAATTTTTCAATTATATCATTATTTTTCCATCTTCTGTCTAATATTTTTGCTCTAAACTCCTCATTCCCATGTTCAACACCAAAAGAAATTCTGTGTAAACCAACTTCCGCAAGTTTACTTATATTATAATCATTTATAGTTTCTGGTCTGGTTTGCATCCAGAATGGTAGTTTTATTTCTTTATACATTTCAATAAAAGCATCAAACTCCTTCTTGTTCATCGCTAAAAAGGTATCTGCCCAAAAATAATTGTATTCGACCTTATGAACATCCTTAAAATATTTTAACTCTTTATAAACTAAATCCATTTTTTTCTTCCTAAAAAAACTGTGACCAAGACCCTTATAAAGTTTCATTTGGTCTGGTGAATTACAAAATTTACAGGTGTAAGGACAGCCTCTTATAGTTTCTATGGGATACATTTTGTAAACTTTTCCAGCCATTGGTCTATAAAGTCTTGCTTCTTCGAAAAGCGACGTATCAATAATAGGATTTTTATTAATATCTACAGGTTTGGTAATTGAGTTTTTTTGAATATTACCATTTTTATCTTTTACCCATAAATTTGTTACATTAGTAAAATCTTTTTTGTTTTGAACTCTCTTACAGACATCTGATAATGCTTCTTCTCCCTCTCCTACACATATCATGTCTATTAAATCGTATTTTATACAAATTTCTGGAGCAAAAGTTGGGAACACACCTCCAGCTAAAACAGGAACATTAAATTTAGCTTTAAAATCTCTCACTTCTTCAAGTATTCTTATCCCTAGTTCCCACATATCCTCAGTGGATGACATAATAAAAATATCTGGTTTGTATTCTTCAACAAGTTTTTTTAAGTCATCTTTCCACGATGTATCTTTCATCCTTAGGCCTTTTTTCTCCATCTCTTTTTGGTAGGGAACAACATTAAGTCCTTCTTCTTTAGATCCGTCTGAGTCTATTCCGTGATCGGTAGCGTAATAGGTGGTATCAAAGATTTTTGTTTGGTGACCATCTTTTTTAAGAATAGCCGAAAATAAGGCTATCGCCGGTGGAAGCATATTCATTCCATATGTATTCGGGTATATGAAAAGTACTTTTATTCCTTTGCTCATAAATATTTAATAGGATTATATTTCAAATTTTTATAATTTATACAAGAATTTTTTTTAACAAGTCTATATTCAAAAATTCCGTGTGCGACACTTTTTTTTCTTATATTTGGCCAAAAAAGTGTCGAATAAGACTGAAGATTCTCGTCATTACAAACATGATATACTTTAAGATTATTTTCTAGTGCTTCAAGCACAGTCGATGAAGTACCCAACACAATAACCTCTGATTTCAGGTTTTTTTTAGTCAGTTTTTTTATTTTATTATTTTTAAGAATATTTTCTATTTCTCTTTTTAGTAATAAATGTTTTCTTGATTTAAGTTTATATGGGTGAATCTTAATATCTGAACCATTAAATTTAGATTTTGTTTTGTTTTTAATAAGAAAGCTAATTTTGTCTTTAAAAAATTCAACATTATTAAATTCATAAGGAAGAATTATTTTATTATAAATTTTTTTAATATTTTTCCTTTTAAATCTCAAAGTAGGTATTACTTTAACATTATTTTTTTTCCAATTTAAAAACTTTGTGCAATGGTACTTTTGATCACTACCATGAACCATTAGGTTGTCAGGTGCACCATCCCTCTTAAATAAGTGAACAGGAAACGCTTCCGTTGAATGAACGTACCCAACTGTTTTAGTCTTATAATAATTTTTTTTTATCATAAAATTAAAATAGTTTTGAAAAGGCTGTGCCTCATATAAAGTTATAATTTTTTTAATATTTTCAAAATTAATACTTTTATTAATTTTTTTCCAAAAAATTTCTGCAAAATGGTTTGAATATGACCATGAACTCTTACTTGATTGAAAAAAAATTAAATTTTTTAAGTTTTTAAAAAATATTTTAAGTAGATATGTTACATCATTATAATTTTGATTTTCTCTTACAAACAAAGCAATATTATTTGAAATTATTTTTGGTTTTTTTCCATCAAGAGAAATAACTATCAACAATGTTTTTTTTAAATTTTTGGAATTAATATTTAAGTAATTATCATTGTAAGATCCATCTTTTAAAAAATTTTGAGAGTATCCCCATGTTACATAAATTTTGTCAAAAATACTATTTTCAAAGTTATAAACTAATTCATATTTTGATAATTTTGAAATATTATAGAAAAAAATTATTTTATTTTTTATCAATCTTAATACACCAATAGGTTCGTTGCACAATTTTTTTAGAATTAGAAAACCTGGTGATATAGCAAAACTTGTTAAGTAAAATTTAGAATTTTTAGAATTATTTTGAGAATTGAAGAAATGCCTTTTTATTTTTAAACTCAACTCTTTTTGAGTGATCATTATAGAAACTTTTTTATATTTTTTTTAAAAATCTTAAAAAAATTATTCATTGATGACTTTGGTCCTAATGTTACCCTCAGATAATTTTTTGAATGGGTATTACTAGAAATAAGAATATTATTTTTTTTAAAAAACTTACAAATTTTGGATCTGTTTTTCTCCGCTTTAAATAAAATAAAGTTAGCATGGGACTTAAAATATTTGATATTCAAATCTTTAAGTAGAGATATAAAGTGTTTTTTTGACTTTTCAGTTTCTGAAACGTATTTTTTTTCAATAAGCTTATTTTTTAACAAAATATTTGCAGCCATCAATCCAAAGTTATTTGCTTCATACATTGGCTTGAATTTTCTTAAGTAATTAATAATTTTTTTTGATGAACATATAAAACCTAATCTTATGCCTGCTAATCCATAATTTTTTGAAAAAGTTCGAAGAATTATTAAATTATCATATTTCTTAACAAATTTTATATAAGTCTCTTTATAAAAACCAAAGTAAGCTTCATCTAAAATAAAAGGAATTTTAAATTTATGGGCTTTTTTGATTAGTAAAATCATATCTTTTTTGTTTATTATAGTACCCGTTGGACTATTTGGGTTAGATATAACAATTAGATTCAAATTTTTTTTTATTGAATCTAAAAATTTTTTTATATTTAAGTTTAATCTTTTATCATAATTCAGTTTTTGAATAGATAGATTATTTAACCTACAGTAAATATTTATCATTGCAAATGTGGGATTTAAAATTAAAACTTTATCTTTTGATCTTGTTAACGCTTCAATAGATAATTTTAAAGCGTGATCAATTCCAAAAGTTGTTAGAAAAAAATTTCTAGGTAAATTATTTATTTTTGAAAGACTTTTATAGAGATTTTCTAATTCTGGATAGGATGTAAGCATTTCTGAATTGATATTTTGTTTCAACTCTTTAATAAATGATTTGTCAAAATCACTTATTCTCTCGTTTTTATCTAGTCTAAGTTTTTTAAGTCTAGAAATTTTCTGATTGGGCGTTCTAAAAATATTTAAAACGTGTTTTTTTAAAATCATATATTAAATTACGGTGCAAGACTTACAGGGGGTAAGTGAAGATCTTTTGTTGTCTAAGTGGAAATCTCTCATTTTATTATATGCATGAGAATTCCATGCTTCAGATATATTTAAGGAATTAAAATTTCCTACTGTTAAAGTTGATTTATAATCTACGTCACAAGGATTAACTTTGCCATCCCACCAAACGAACATTCTTCTCCACAGATCTGAACAAGGTTTTGATATGTGATTTGGCTCTTTTTCATAACTATTCTCCCACGGATTATAATCTACGAAGGCTACTTGGTCGACTAAACTACCCCATAGTTTTAACATTTCATCAAAACTTTGATCTTTCGAAAATTTAACACCTGAAACCCTAGTAATTATCTTTTTGTTTGAGTAATGTTTTTTTTTTATTTCAGCAAATTTTTTAATATTTCTAAGCGTTGTTTCTAATTTACCGTTAACTCTCAACTTAGAGTATAATTCATCATTCGCCGCATCTGCAGAAAAAACAACTGTTTTTACATCGTTGGATAAAATTGCATGAGATTTTTTTTCATCTAACAAAGATGCATTAGTATTAATTTTTAAATTTAAAAATTTTCCCTTACAGTATTCAAGCATTTTAACAAAATTCTTAGAAACTAGAGGTTCTCCCCTTGATGCCAAAGTTAAAAACTCAATCTTACCGTGGATCTGATCTACAATTTTTTTGAATGTTTCTAATTCCATAGTTCCCATAAAGCCATTTTTTTTATTTGTAAAAGTTTTATCTGTTTCAAAACAAAAAACGCATCTAAAATTACATATTGATGATGGTTCAATTTGCAATAATGGTGGAAATTTATCAATTATTTTTTTTTGTGGAAATATTTCATATCTATATCTATGAATAAGATATTTCATAATATCTATGTCGTTTGAAAAAGAATTTATTTCCATCAAAGTATTTTTTTTAAGATCAAACATATCAGAATTTTTTCTTTTATTTTTTAAATCATTAATTGCTTCATTTAAAATTGACATAAAATGATGATCAAATTTTTCCTTCAAATAAATTTGATTTTTTTCGTATATTTGAAATATTTTATTTAAAGTATTCTCATAACTTAAAGATTTTAAATTCTCAAAATCTTTAAAGCTCTCAGATTTTTTAAAAACTTTTTTACTTAAAATTTCCATTTTTTTTTAACCAAAATTTTAAAATTGGGACCTGCCATTCAAAGTCAAGGTCAAATCCAGCATCAGATACAATTGGTGCAATATTTTTCCCCATCCATTTCTGTGGCAAAAGTCCTTTATCCATTTGCTCTAAACATTTTGGTCTTACAACTGAAACAGACATATCAGCATAGTAGACGTCTCCCTGGGCATCCCTATCACAATTAATTTTTATATTTTTTGGGAAATTTTTAAAAGGTATGAATGGTTTTAAAGTTTTTTCCTTTGTAAGTCTCCTAGCTCTTATTGGACTCCACATATTGTAAATAGAAGTAGTAACGGCTGAGTCAAATTTTTTATTATTTTTAAGAATTGAAATTCCTTTGTTAATCAATTTATTATTAACTGTTCCAGCGTTAGCCATTAATAATACTAACATTTCTAATTTCTTATTTTTTTTCTCAACAATAGATTTAATCTTAAAATATGCATCTTTGAAAACATCTTCTCCAAGTGCTTTGGATGTAGCAAGATATTTTGGTCTTTTCAAAAAAGTTACATTATACTTTTTTGTAAATTTTTTGATATTCGGACAATCTGTTGATACAAAAATTTGTTCAATTTCCTTAGTTCTCTTTGCTGCTATAATAGGGTATTCACATAGACGTTTACCAAGTATTTTCATTAAATTTTTATCTGGAAAACCTTGACTACCTGCTCTTCCAATCATCAGCGCAACAATCATGTTCTTATAATTTTTTTTCTTTCTAAAAATTGTTCCAATATTTTTTTATTAAAATCTTGATGTCTCTTTATATTAAAATTTTCTCCTTTTCGAGGAATGAACTTTCTTGGACTGCTTATATAGTGTCCTTCATTTTTTTTATTGCTATATAATATTTTGTTTTTCGGTATTTGTGTAATATTTGATAGCATTTTCAATAAATTATTAATCTTAATTTGTTTTTTTCCTGTAATATTTAAATATTTATTATCATATTTTGAATTAGTAATTTGAGCGCAAGCATTGCAGGCGTCAATGACGTGTATATACTTTCTGGAAGCTTTAATGTTTCCTTTGTAAAGTAATGATTTTCTTTTAAGTGCGTAATCAATTATTGCGTTTATTCCATTACTTTTATCTGCTCCTGTTCCATAAAGAGAGCCAAATCTAAGGATAGTATATTTTAAACCGTATTTTTGATGAAATCTCTCTATATAATCTTCTGCAGCTTTTTTGCTAGCTCCATAAAAGCCTCCTTGTTCACTATTAGCGTAAATTGAACTAGCTTGAATAAACTTTTTAATTTTATATTTTTTACTTACTATCAAAGCCTTAATAGTTCCAATTAAATTAATCTCTGCAGACTGTAAAGGTTTAGTTCTAGCATCATTTAAATCTGCCAATGCTGCAAAATTAAACACAAACTCTGAATTTTTAATAGCTTTAGACAAAAGTTTTTCATTTAAAATGCTTCCTTTAATAAATTTTTGTTTAGCTAATAATTTACGTTTTTTTTTCATATCAAAAATAATAACTTTTTTCTTTGTTTTTTTTGATAGGAGATCAGCAAGCGCTGAACCGAGAAAACCGCTGCCTCCTAAAACTGTAACTTGTTTCATTTTTTTTCCCAAATTTGATTATAAATTTTTGAATTTAACTCAGAGTTCTTTATCATATCAGACTGTTGTTTTTCTTTTAAAAAAAAATTATTATTTTTCAAAAATTGTTCAATATTTTTTTCTTGCAATTTAAAGTTTTCATTTACTTCAATCAAAATACTTTTTGTATTATCTAAAATTTCGGTAAATCCATTTAAAATAAGGTGCTCAATCCCATCAACATCAATTTTAATATAATCAGGTTTTTCAACATTTAATTGATTTACGAAAGTATTTCCACTCAAACCTATTGTTTTAAAATTAAAAACTGAATTTAGAGATTTACCATCATGTCCATAACTTTCTGAAAAAGTAGACATTGATCCACCTACATCAGTATTTGACATATTAAATTTAGAAATTTTTGTTTTATCAGTTAAACTAATTGGGATAATAATAATTTTATCAGATAAATTATTACAAAAAATGTTTTTACTCAAAAGTTCGAGGTTAAATATTGATGGTTCAAAAGCATATGTTTTTGAATTTCTTTCCTTTGCGGCAAAACAACAATAAAGACCGATATTTGCTCCTACATCCCAGAATATCGAGTCTTTACTAAAATTTTCAATCCATTGAATAGTCTCGGGTTCTTTTGTTAAAAATGTTTTCGCTCTAAAGTGATTAAGTCTGTTTGGTATAAAAAAAGAATATTTTTTATTTTTGTAATTTAATGAGT
>CACNVM010000016.1 GCA_902623915.1 uncultured Pelagibacteraceae bacterium
ATGATGCCAGGGCCTTGAATACTTGATGCTTGAGTGGTTGATCCTCCCAAAACTTTATCTTTTCCAGCTATATTTTGCATTATTTCTTCATGTCCTATTCCATTTTGAAAAGACATGAGCATAGTTTTATCACCTATTATATTTTTTGAATTTGTAAGTGCCTTTTCTAATGCAGTTGCTTTACACATTATAATAATGGCATCAACTGGTTGTAAGGTTTTGGGATCGGTTGTTGCTTTGATTTTTACAGTTCTATCACCACCATGACCCATCATTTTGAGACCTTTATTATTTATCGCATCAACATGATCTTTCCACACATCAATTAAAACTACACTTAATCCTTTTTCTGCGAGCAACCCCCCGAAGAGACAGCCCATGGCACCTGCGCCTAGTACAGCGACTTTGAGATTTTTATTAACCATTTATGCTTTCATTTTAACTTGCACACCAAAGAAACCAGTTGGTTTTATAAGTAAGACTACTATCATCAATAAAAATGCGTAAGCATCTTTATGACTTCCAGAAATAAAAAAAGCACATGATGTCTCAAAAAGACCTACAGTGAAACCGCCAACGATTGCACCTGGTAAACTTCCGAACCCTCCAACAACTGCAGATGCAAAAGCTTTTAATAAAATTATATAACCCATGTAAACTACTACTTGATAAGTAGGTCCAACTAAAGTTCCTGCTAATCCTGCAAGAGCACAAGCTATTCCAAATATAATTGAAATATAAAGTGGAACGTTAATTCCAACTAGGTTGGAAATTACCTTTGAGTGCGCTACGGCTCGAACACCTAAGCCCATTTTAGTTTTATTTAAAAAGAAATATAAAGCTCCTGCCACAGTAAATCCTGTTACTAACATCCATAAATATGTCATTGGCAACGTTACGCCACCTATATTAATTGGTAATCCTAAATCTGCATTAAAAGGATGTGCTGTTGGATTCCAAATTAAGTAAGCTAGGTTTAATAAGACAACTGATAAGCCGAAACCACAAATAATAATTCCCATTCCGGCAACGGTATAACCACCACCTTTTTTTGTTAATGGTCTTAAAAAAACTCTCTCTATTAAAACACCAAAAAGACCCATGATAACAAATGCAAAAAATAATCCAATTACATAACCTACCCATCCGTAAGCATCAGGAAAAATTGCGTAAATTAATTCTCCATCGATTAGAAAATTATAAACTGTTAAACCGGTAAACGCTCCAAGCATGAAAAATTCTCCGTGTGAAAAATTAACTACATCGAGACCCGTATAAATTAGAGAAATTCCTACAGCTACTAGTCCGTAAATAATTCCCACAGTGATACCGATAATTAATACACCTTTAAGAGACTCAAGGTTCATATCTGGGCTCATGCTGATGTATCCTAGAAAAATTAATGTAAAAACTAACATCAAAGTATTTTCAAGTTTTCGCGTAAGTTTAAAACCTTTAAACATTTGCTGTTGTACCTCCCCCACCTAGATATGAATCTTTCACAGACTCGTCGTACATCAATTTTTTAGACTCTCCCTCAACATTAATTACCCCATCCTTAATTACATAACCGTAATCTGCAAGCAAAAGAGCCATTCTAACATTTTGTTCTACTACCAATACTGTTAGGCCATCTTTTCTAATTTTATTTATATTCTTAAAAATATCTAAAACAATTTGTGGGGCTAGAGCTGCACTTGGTTCATCAAGCATGATCATCTTAGGATTTGACATTAATCCTCTCCCAATACAAAGCATTTGTAATTCACCACCTGATAATGTTGCAGCTAACTGGCTTTTTCTTTCATTTAATCTTGGAAAATAATTAAAAACTTTTTCTATATTATCTTTTAATGTTTGCTTTGATTTAAGTGTAAAACCTCCTAATCTTAAATTTTCTAAAACTGTCATAGCAGGAAAAACATCTTTTCCTTGAGTGACTTGAACCAAACCTTTTTCTACAATGTTGTGTGGCGGTAAATTTTGAATGTCTTCTCCATTAAAATTTATACTTCCTTTCCAAGTTCTAATTATTCCTGAGCAAGCTTTTAATATCGTGGATTTACCTGTCCCATTTCCACCAAGCAATGCAACTATGGATTGATTATCAACCTTCATATTGGCTCCGTTTAGTATTTGTACTGAACCGTAGCCTGAGACTAAATCTTTTATTTTGAGCATAGCTGTTGACTTAAAAATATTAATTTAATTTAATACATTTAATTAAATAAATGCTTTGGCGTCAATTAAAAACGCCGAAGATATATAAATTAAAAAAAGGGGGAACATGAAAAAAATAAATATAATTTTTTCAAGTTTGTTACTCGCCGCTAGTTTACTAGTTACTTCAATAGCGCAAGCTAAAGACATCAAAATTGGTGTTTCATTTAGAATGCTATCTGACGTTGGCTATAAACATGGTGAGTTAATCCAAGATACTGTTGCGGAGTGGAATTCTTCTGGCGGTATTAACGGAAAAAAAGTTGATTTGATACTTTACAATGATGAATGTAAATCTGAAAAAGGTGTTGCAAATGCTACGAAGCTTGCATACCAAGATAACGTTCACGTTATAATCGGATCTAGCTGTAGTTCAGTTACTTTACCAATGGTACCAGTAATTACTAAAGCAAAAGTTCCGCAAATCATTCCACACTCAACAAGTTCAAAAATCACGTTACAGGGAAGTGAATGGATATTCAGAGTTCCTGTTTCATCTAGATTTTACAAAATAGTACAAGCTAAGTTTACAGCAGAAAATGCTGGTACGAAGATAGCTCATATCTATGTACCTGACCAAGCTAGTATGGACTTTTCTAAATCTATGATCGCTTACGTGAAAGATGAATATGGTGTTGATCCTGTTTATGAAGCGCAAGCTGGAGAAAAAGAAACTGACTTTAGATCTTACTTATTAAAAGCTAAAGCAACAAATCCAGACGCACTTGTATGTTCAGGTTTAGTAGATGAAACAGTTCGTTGCTTAGTTCAATCTTACGAAGTAGGAATACCTAAGAGCGTAGCTAGAGTTGCAAACTCTGTAGCATCAAAAGTAGAAGTACCAACTAACGCTGGTAAAGCAGCTGTTGGTGTATCTTATGCTGCTGCGTTCGCTGCTTCTGACACAAGACCAATCGCTAAAAAGTTTGTTAAACATATTAAAAGTAGATATGGCGTAGTACCTGGCCATGACTTCTCTCAAATGGAGGACTTATTAACTATGTTAAAACCTGCTTTAGAAAAAGCAGAAAAAAGATTTAGCGGTGATCTTGCATCTGATAGAAAAGCTGTAAGAGACTCTATTGCTGGTATAACTAACTTTACTGGTTTAGCTTCAGGACCAATCAGCTTCTGTGCTGCTGGTACGCCTGAGTGTAGAGATGGTAACAGAACACCTGTTATGATCGAGTACACTAAAGGTGGTAAAAACTGGAAGACTAAAGTAGCTGGTACAGTTACGTTTAACGCTAGTGCTGGTCTTTAATAACTAAAATTTATGAGCGGTAGTTTAATTACTACCGCTCATTTTTTAATCTCAAGGCAATAAAAATGGATAAATTTAAAGAAATTATAAGACAATATCCTTTCCTAGGTTTTATTATTGCTTTTATAATTTTAATGTTAATCCCATCTGTTTTTTTTACAGATTTATATCAATCACATTTAGCAAGTTTAATTTGTATCAATATTATTGTTGCTGCAGGATTAAATATTGTTAAAGGATTTTGTGGACAGGTTACTGTAGGACATGTTGGGATATATGCAGTCGGTTCATACACCGCAGGATGTATGTTTTTATATTTAGGTTCAAGTTTATGGTTAACACTGCCTGCAGCAATATTAATAGCTGGTTTATTTGGTGTGGCATTCGCAATTCCATCTTTTAGATTAGAAGGTCCATATTTGGCCTTAGCTACTCTTGGCGGTGGAGAAGCAATACGATTGTTTATTGAAAACGGAGATTTTTTTATGTCAACTTATGGAATTTCAAATATATCGCAACCTGTAATTTTTGGAGTACCTTTTGATACTCCTGATAAATATTACTACATTGCAATGCCTGTGATGCTGATAGCAATATATTTTTCATTTAGTGTTTTAAGATCGTCAGTTGGAAGAGCTTTTATGGCGGTTAGAGAAGATCCAATTTCTGCAGCAGCATCAGGCATAAATGTAAAAAAACATAAAATGTTAGCTTTTGTTTTAAGCGCAATGTTTGCAGGAGGCGCAGGTGCGGTATACGCTCATTTACCTCCAGGATATATTCATCCAAATAATTATACTGTAATTGAAATGGTAACTTTCTTAGCCATGGTTGTTTTTGGTGGTTTGGGTCATATTTGGGGAGGAATAATTGGAGCGATTATTATTACGATTGTTTATGATTTAACAAGACCTCTTTATGAATATCAATTATTTATTTTTGGATTAACAATAGTATTTACAATTCTATTTATGCCCAAAGGTATTGGTGGATTTATTGATAAATACTTTATTGATAGAAGATTTAAAACCAAAACAGGAGCAATGAGTAAATAATGTTATTAAAAACAAATAAATTAATGAAAGCATTTGGTGGATTAAAAGCTATAAATAAAGTTGATTTTGAATTGCCAGCAAACGAAATTAGAGGAATTATCGGACCAAATGGTTCAGGAAAAAGTACTTTTTTTAATTTAGTATCTGGTGTTTATGAACCAGATCCAGGAAGCTACATTGAGTTTGATGGTAAGGATATTACTAATGAGCCTCCACACAAAGTTGGAGAGCTTGGATTAGCTAGAACATTTCAATTACTGAGATTGTATCAAGATATGTCAGTAATAAACAACGTAATGTCAGGCTATCATACTTTAGTGCCATATAATTTTATTGATGCTGTTACTGGTAGAAAAAAGATATGGGATCAAGAGAAGGTCATTAAAGAAGAAATGATGGAGCTTCTTTCTTTTGTGGGTTTGGCTGACTACGCAGAGTTAAATGCAAGTGAACTATCAGGAGGTCAAAGAAGACTTCTTGTTTTAGCTCGAGCTATTGCAGGAAAACCAAAGCTATTAATGTTAGATGAACCTGCTGCAGGTCTATCACCAGTGAACGTTGATAATTTGATGAAGATATTAATGCGGTTAAAAGAAAAATACGGCTTAACACTAATTATAATTGAGCACATATTAAAAGTGGTTATGGATACCTGTAGTAAAGTTACAGTTCTTGATCATGGTGAAAAGATAGCAGAGGGTGCCCCTTCCCAGATCAAGGATGATAATGCTGTAATTGAGGCTTATCTAGGTAAAAAAATGGATGACGAAGAAATGAGAAAAGCACTTGCGGTTTAATCTGCAAGGTATACTATTTTTAGTATTAAATAAGATTCTAAGAGCGTGAAAAATAGAATAAAAAAAGAACTGGAAGAAAAAGGTTACATAAGAGTAAGAAACGTTCTTAATTTTCAAAAAGATATCAAACCAATACTTAATGATTTAGAAGCAAAAGCTGATAAACTAGTAGAAAGATATTTTTCATCAAATGAAGCGAATAAATTGTTTAAATTAAATTTTCAAGATAAGTTTTTCGCGTTAACTAAGAAGTCTGGGGAAACATTTGAAAAAGTATTTAATAGTAGACCTCCTCAAAACCTTAAAAAAAACGAAAATATTGAGTACTTCAACCCTGAATCAATTTTCAATCTTATTAAATCTGACAAGATTTTAAACGTAGTTGAAAAAATTATTGGTAAAGAAATTTTTTCAAATCCAATTCAAACTTTTAGAGTAAAAAAACCTAACATTAAATCTAATGAAAATTTTATGGATGGTTTAATTGGAAGAACACCGTGGCACCAAGATGAAGGAACTATGAATAAAAAAGGAAGATTTAAAACTGACTTGGTGACAGTCTGGATACCATTTACAAAAACTAATGCCAAGAACGGCTGTATGTTGGCTGTACCTAAAAGTAATAAACTAGGTCTTTTAAATCACCACCACGGACCAAAAGGTCAGGTGGAAATAAAAAATTCAGAACTTATCCATAAGTATAGCAAAATGGTTCCACTTGAAGCCGATGTTGGCGATATAATTATTTTAGATAAAAGATTGATTCACTGTTCTCTTCCAAATGTTTCGAAAAATATTAGGATAAGTATGGACATTAGGTTTCATAAAGCTGGTCAAAGTTCAGGTAGAGAGCCACTACCAAGTTTTTATGTAAGAAGTGCCAAAAAAGAAAAAATCAAAGTTAAATCTTACCAGCAATGGGTCGCTCTTTGGAACAAAGCTTACATGAAATCATTAAACAAGGGTTATACTTTTAAATATTATTTGCCTGTTTATAAACATTCCAAGCAAGATTATTCTAAGAAATTAAATTAATTTATGAAATCAGTTACGGAAAGGGTCTACCTTACAGACTTTATTCTTGCATGCTTTGCTTATTGCCTATTTGTAGGAAGTGACTCAATTGTTAAATACTTAGGTTCAGATTATTCAATTGTTCAAATTATTTTTGTAAATTCTTGGTTCGCTTTAATTCCAATAGTTTTATACACACAAACTTTAAATGGTTGGAGAAAATTAAAAAAAGCTAATTTTACAGTTCACTTTTTTAGAGCTTTAACAATGGCTTTAGCATTATTTTTCGGTTACACCGGTTTTTACCGATTACCAATGGTTACGATGTACAGCATTGTATTCTTGATACCTTTAATGATTACAATTGGATCAGTTTTCTTTTTAGGTGAGGTGGTAAGATGGAAAAGGTTTACAGCAATATTGATTGGTTTTATTGGAGCAATAATTTCCATTAATCCTTTTGGTACAGAGTATGATAATTATATTTTTTTGGCTCTTTTCTGCCCAATATTTGCTTCGGCAAGTTATTTAATAGTTAGAAAGTACGGTTTTAAAGAAAATTTATTCTCATTTTTGATTTATGGAAAAATATTAATGCTTATTTTAACTGGAGTTTTTGCTTTATTTATTTTTAAGCCAGTCTCTCTAGACCACTTAATGTTAAATGGGGCTGCAGGTTTAATGAGGGGAATTGCAACAATTTTTGTGGTAAATGCAGCAAGACATTTACCAGGAGCTATTTTTGGCTCAATTCTTTATGTACAAATATTTGGTGGGGTTTTTGTGGGTTATTTTATTTTTTCTGAAATTCCAACATTAAATAATTATATCGGAAATATAATCATAATAGGTGCTGGTTTATATATTGTGTTTAGAGAAATGCATCTTAAGAAAAATATTGTTACTTCAACAGCTAGACATCCGACTATCCCTATTAAAAAAGATTAGGGCTTATCAAGAATTAAAATCTGACAGTTCTTTTTTAAACAAGTAATTACGATCTAAATAATAATTTCCAGAAGGGACAGATGAATATCTTATCCAAGTTGCTAATCTAGGATTTGTAAGTTTGTTATTACCTCTGTGATAAGACCAAGCATCAAGTGCATAGATTGATCCCTCGTCACCCTCTAAATGTTTAAGACAATAATTAGGTTCGTATATTTTTCCAAATTTTCTATCAAAATTATAGATGTGACTACCAGGAATAAGAGATGTCGATCCATTATTTTGATTAGTAGTTGTCCAATAAATAAAAAAAGCAACACTATTAATCGAATCCGTATCGCGATGTAAATTAAGTACATCATGTTTTGAATTTGAAGATTTGGTGAGCATTGTATTTATTGAGAAAACATCAGCCTTTTTAGAAATCAGATATTCTTCAGCTATTTCTTTAAATTTATATTTTTTGCATATTTGTTTTAAATTGGGACATTCTACTGAAGTTCTAATATCAAATGACCCATAACTAGATTTTTCATCTTTTAAAAATTCTGAAGTATCAATTTTACTTTCTCTTTCTCCTTTTTTGAAAAAAAACGGCACGTGTGAGTTAAAAATAGTTTTTTGGTTGAAAAAAAAATTTCTTCCAATATCCAATTCAGATTTATCTAATTTTCCTAAATAACAAAAAGAATTTTTATTTAATTCGTTTACAATTTTTGAATTAGATTTATTTTTTAAAATAGTATATTTTTTTCTTCTGTAAGCAGCTATTAATTTACCATTAGTAAAAATTTGGAAAAAACCAACAATTTTATTTTCTAAACTACAAAACCTTTCAAGTTTACAAAATATAAATTCGAATAAATCAAAAATTTCTTTAATGACAAATGATTTTCTTTTTAGGATTATTTTTTCTATTAAAGTTTCCATCATAATTTTTTATCTCTTTTTTCTAAAAAATTCATTAAAATAGTATAATTATTATAAACTAAATAAATTCATTATTTTTAACTATTTCTGCAAATCTTCCGGGGAAGCAATAATCATAGGATAATCTTTTGTTTCAAAATTATTTATCTTTTTTTATTTTATATGTTTGATTATAATTTCTAATAAAAATAATTTTAAAAATATGAATTAAACTTGAAAAAACATAAAATATCTTAAACCTATGTTTTTTTCTCTTAACAAAATCTGTTTCATAAAAATAATTATAATTATTTTTCTTTAAAAAATTAATTGAATCTGATGTATGATTTTTAAAACTGCTTATAAGGTGTTCAAATGCAATGATCGGCTTATCTTTTTTTTAATTAACTCCTGAATTCCATTAAAAACCTCAAGTTCATAGCCTTCAACATCAATTTTAATAAATTTAACATTACTAATATTATTTTTATTAAGAAAATTGTCTAAATTTACCAAATCAATAGTTTCTTTATTATCAAAATTAATATTAGAATTTTCCGAGTACAAAACAGAACTGTGTCCACTATCTGAGTTTGATAAAGTATATAATATTCTCTTTTGGTCTTTATTTGATACACCATATTTAAAAGCTTTTATATTTTCTTTAGATCTAATGTTCAGTTTTAGATGCTCAAAAATAATTTCGCTTGGCTCAAAAGAGTATACATTTAAAAAATGATTTGAAAAAAAATAGAGAATGATTTCCTATATTAGCTCCTATATCTAATGCATTTGAATTTTTTGAATTAATTTTATTAAAAACATTATTTTTTAATGAAATTAATTCATAATTTTCAAATCTTCCATTTAACATTATCTTTAAGGATCCAACGTCAAATAATCTACCGGACATGATAGGATAGGATTTTAGATACTTTCTGAATCTATTTTTTTAAGCTTTTAAAAATTAGATAATCTAATAATTGCCTATAAAGATATTTTATTTTTTTTTCATAACTAAGTAATTTTTTTTATCAGATATATTGTTTTAAGAAAATCTAAATTCTAAACTTTGATTTTCTACTATCTTTTAAAAATGCAATTACAGTATCTTTTGTAAGTCTATCAAATGACTTTCCGAAATTAGATACTTTTTTCAATTATTTTAGGTGGCATTGTGATGATTTGACAACCTAGTTGTTTGGCTTGAATATAGTTATATGGTTCCCTTACGCTTGCCCAAAGTATTTCAACCTTATTTTTTTTTTTTTATTAGTCATTTGTACAGCTTTTTTTAATAATAGGTACTGGATCTTTCCCAACATCAGCCATACGACCAGAAAAAAATTGAAATGATTGAATTAGTTTTATTATCGAGACATCTATTGATTTTCTTAACTTGAGCAATTGTG
>CACNVM010000017.1 GCA_902623915.1 uncultured Pelagibacteraceae bacterium
TCTGATTTATTAAAAACAATTATTTCTTTCTTTTTTAAGATACTCTTATCATATTTAGACAATTCGTTTCTTATTTTCAAATAATTTCCAATGATATCCTTTTCAGAAATATCAATTAAATGAATTAAAACTTTACATCTTTCTATGTGTCTTAAAAATTTATCACCAAGCCCAACTCCTTTGTGAGATCCTTCAATTAAACCTGGGATATCAGCAAGTATTACCTCTTTATGATTCATATTTAAAACACCTAAGTTTGGATTAATTGTTGTAAATGGATAATTCGCTATTTTTGGTTTTGCTCTTGTAAACCTCGATAACAAACTAGATTTACCAGCGTTTGGTAATCCAATAATCCCAGCATCTGCAATTACTTTAAGTTGTAACCATACCCAAAACTCCTCTCCTTTTTTTCCAAGCGTTTTTTTTCTTGGAGCTCTGTTTGTAGAGCTTTTAAATCTTGTATTTCCTAAACCTCCCTCACCACCGGTTGCTACAACAAACTTCTCTTTATCTTTTGTAAAATCATAAATTAAAGTATTATTGTCTTCTTCAAATATTTGTGTTCCTGTTGGTACTTTTAAAACCAAATCTTTTCCACCACCACCAGTTTTATTTTTTTTACTTCCAGACTTACCATTTTCAGCGTTAAAATGTTGTTTGTATCTGAAATCGATTAAAGTATTTAAATTTCTTTCAGACTCAAAAATAACTGATCCACCAGTACCTCCATCACCTCCATCTGGTCCACCATATTCAATATATTTCTCTCTTCTGAAACTAGAGGAACCTGATCCACCGTTACCAGCTTTTATATATATCTTTGCTTGATCTAAAAACTTCATTTTAAAAAGTGAGTTTAATTAAATTTAATTTATTTAGGGAATACAGACACAAGAGTTCTGTTAGATTTAGACTTTTTAAATTTTACTTTCCCACTAATTAATGAAAAAATTGAATGATCTTTTCCCATACCCACATTTGATCCTGGGTGTATTCTAGTACCTCTTTGACGAACTATTATATTTCCAGGTTGTACCATCTGATCGCCATATCTTTTTACACCTAACCGACGACCTGCACTATCTCGGCCGTTTTTGGATGATCCACCTGCTTTTTTTGTTGCCATAGTATTTTATTTTTTCTCTTTATTCTTTACTATTTTTTTTACATTCTTAACTTTTTTAGAAGATAATTTCTTTTCTACTTCTTTTCCAGAAGATAATTTAATTTGATTTTCTTTAATTTCAGCAACAACTTTACCATTTTTAGACATTATCTTAGTAATCTGAACTTTGGATAAAGGCTGCCTATGTCCGTAACGTTTTCTAGAATTCTGTCTACGTCTTTTTTTAAAAACTATTACTTTCTTATCCTTAATATTATCTAACAACATACCTTCAACAATGGCACCGCTTACTGTTGGATCACCAATTTCAACTGTCTTGTCATCATTAACAAGTAGAACTTTCTTAAACTCAACTTTATTACCTTTTTTGATATCAAGTTTTTCAACTTTAAGAATATTACTCGCAGAAACTTTGTACTGTTTTCCACCTGTTTCTATAATTGCAAAAGACATAAAATAATCCTTGTTAAAATTTATGGCAATATAACCCCGTAACTAAACAAGTCAAGATATATGGTGTTAGAATTGATCTTTTAAATTCCTTAATTTTGTAAAAACTTCTAATTTAGAGGCATTATGCATTTGTAGTTTACTTTTAATTTTTTGATTATCACATCTCAAAAAAATATTAGTATCTAATTCGTCTTTTAAACTCACGGGTATAGAGGGAAGACCTTGTTTAATTTTACTAGCTACATTTTTAATTTTTTCTTTTAAAATCTTATTCTGGTCATCAATACTAATTGCAAATTCTCCGTTTTTTTCCGTGTATTCATGCCCACAGTAAATCAACGTATCAGAAGGTAAATTTTTAATTTTTTCAATTGAGCTGAACATTTGTTCAAATGATCCCTCAAAAATTCTTCCACATCCTAGTGAAAAAAGAGTATCACCAGAGAATATAACTTTGGCACTTTTTGAATAAAAAGCTACATGACCAAGAGTGTGGCCCGGTATATGTATTACTTGAAAATCAGTTTTACCAAATGAAAATTTATCACCATTCTTCAAGTTTACGTCTGTATTTTTGATGATCCCTTTGTCATGAAATGAACAGACAATTTTTGAGTTGTACTTTTCTTTTAATTCTAAATTACCACCAATATGATCATCATGGTGATGTGTATTTATAATGAAATCTAATTTTTTATATTTTCTTTCGATCTCCTTGTCCACAGTTGTGAATTCTGATGGATCAACAATACCAACTGTATTTGTGATTTCATCTTTTAGTAAATAACTGTAATTATCAGTTAAACATTTTATAATTGATATATTAAGCATTTATTTTAATAAAAAAATTCCAACCTTTGAAAAAAGGTTTTTAATTTCAAGATTACTTTTTTTTATTTCTGAAGTAGTTTCCTCATTCACACCTACAACTTTGTTGATATTAATTTTTTTCTCGATACAAAAATCAAAAAAATCTTTAATTGTGCACATATGTAAATTGGGAGTGTTATACCATGAATTTGGCAAAGTCTTTGTTACTGGCATCTTACCAAAAATAAGTAAACTAGTTCTCACTTTCCAATACCCAAAGTTTGGAATTGATATAATTACAGATTTTCCAATTCTTAATAAGTCTTTAAGAACTTTTTCAGGATTATAAAATGCCTGCAATGTTTGACTTAGTATAACGAAGTCAAATGATTTAGTTGGAAATTGGTGCAACTCAGTTTCTGCATTACCTTCGATAACAGATAGTCCTTTATAGATACATTTTTTTACGTTTTCTTCTACAATCTCTAAACCTCTTACCTCGATATTTTTTTCTTTGATAAGGTGACTCATCAAAGATCCATCTCCACAACCAACGTCAAGAACTCTAATATTTCTTGGCAGTAAATCTGCTATTACCCTAAATTCTTTTTTCATTTTTTTTCATTTTTAAATTTAATATGCATTGAGTCTATAAAACCCTTTAAAGTTTTAAGAAATTCAGGTTCATTTACCAAAAAGGAGTCGTGCCCTTTATCTGTTTTAATTTCAGCAAAAGAAACATCAGCTCCAGCTGCGTTTAGAGCAATTACAGTATCTTTATTTTCCTTTGTTGTATAAAGCCAATCAGATGAAAAAGATATAATCAGAAATTTTGTTTTTTGATTTTTAAATGCCTCTACTAATCCACCTTCAAATTGTCTTGAAAGATCAAAATAATCCATAGCTCTGGTAATATATAAAATTGAATTTGCATCGAATCTTTCAACAAATGCAAATCCTTGATGTCTAAGATAGCTTTCGACTTGAAAGTCAGCATCAAAACTAAATTTGTAGTCTGCTTTTTCCTGAAGTTTTCTACCAAACTTTTCTTGCATACCTTTCTCAGATAAATAACTTATATGCCCAACCATTCTGGCTACTGCTAATCCATTCTTTGGTTGAATATTTTTTTTTAAATATTTTCCATTATCCCATACAGGATCAGCCATAATTGCTTGTCTAGCTAATTCATTTAGTGCAATATTTTGAGCACTATGATTTGTACTACAAGCTATTGGGACTGCAGAAAAAGTTTTATTTGGAAACGTCGCACAAAACTGAAGAAGTTGCATACCACCCATAGAACCTCCCGCAGCACAAAGAAGTTTATTTATACCTAAATGATCTAATAATGTTTCTTGAGATTTAACTATATCTTTAATTGTTATCACCGGAAAATTTAAACCATATGCTTCATTTGTATTTTTATCTATTTCTTTAGGACCCCATGAACCCATACATCCACCGATAACATTTGCACATATTACAAAGTATTTATTTGTATCAATTGCTTTGCCTGGCCCAACAGCTGTGACCCACCAACCATCTTTTTTTGTTATTGGGTTTGTTCCACTAACAAACTGATCACCAGTTAATGCATGAAAGATAAGAATAGCGTTGTCTTTGTTTTTATTTAGACTTCCATAAGTCTCATATGCCAAGGGAAAATCTTTGACTGTTTTTTTGCAGTCTAGAACAAGAGGTTTCGAAACGTTTAATTTTTTAATTTTTTCACTCATATAAAAAAAAAGCCCAGCTATACTGGGCAAAAACCCTGTTTAGCTGCATTTACTCTGCGCTCGCAATTTGGTTAAATCAGCGCAATGCGAATGTATACTAAATCGTCATAAACATGTCAAATTATTCGAATAATTTATTTTACATTATATAAAAAGATTTACTTATAATATAACTCTTTAAAATATTATGAAATTACCTCAACCAAGAAAAATTATTGCTGAAAAATATGTAGCTGGTTTAAGTCTTTTTAAGAGCAGAAAAAGTCCAATTAAACTCTCTGCGAATGAATCTGCTTTAGGCCCAAGCCCAAAGGCTGTTAAATCCTACAGTTCAATTGGCAAAGGTTTTGTTAGGTATCCAGACTCAGATGGTACATATTTTAGAAAAGTATTAGCAAAAAAGTTTAAATTAAAAAGGGATAGAATTATTTTAGGATCAGGATCTGATCAAATTTTCGAATTAATCTGTAAACTTTTTTTAAACAAAGGTGATGAAGTTGTTGTACCCGAGTATAGTTTTATAATTTACAGAATCTACAGCCGAATGTTTGGTGCTAGAGTTAGATATGCCAAAGAGGATAATTTTTCAGCATCTGTAGACTCGATTATGAATTGCGTAAATAGAAAAACAAAAATTGTTTTTTTAGCTAATCCTAATAATCCTACAGGGACTTATTTAAATAAAACTGAAGTTTTAAAGTTAAGAAAAAAACTTAGAAGTGATATTTTACTTGTGATAGATGATGCATATTTTGAGTATATTAAAGATCCAGAGTATGCATCTGGAATTGATCTTTTTTCAAAATCAGAAAATGTAATTGTTACAAGAACATTTTCAAAAATTTATGGTTTAGCTGGATTAAGGATTGGTTGGGGATATGGTCCAAAAAAATTAATAAAAAAATTATATGAAATCAAACCACCTTTTAATGTGAGTAGGCCAGCTTTATTTGCTGCCACACAAGCTGTCTTGGATACAAAATGGCTTAAAAAAGCTATTAAACATAATAATTTTTGGGTTGAAAAAATATATAGTGTAATTGATGAAATCGGAATTTCTACAAATAGAACTAATGTTAATTTCTTTCTTCTTAATTTTGATTTTGTAAATAAAACTGCTTCTCAAGTATTTAACAAATTAGCAAATTCAGGGATATTAGTAAGGCAAATGGATGTTTATAATATAAAAAATTCACTAAGGGTCACAATAGGCAATAGTAAAGAAAACAAAAAATTTATTTCAGTTTTAAGGAAGATTTTTAATGTTTGATCAAATTTCAATTATAGGATGTGGGTTAATTGGATCTTCAATTTTTAAAGGATTAAAAAAAGTTGGATCTATAAAGAAAGTTATTACTTATGATAACGATAAATCGGTAAATGAAATAATTAAGAAAGACAAACTTTCTGATGAAATATTTAAAAGCGCAGGTGATGCAGTAAAAAATTCTGATTTAATTATTATAGCAACACCTATAAGTAGCTTTGAGAACGTATTAAATTCTATTAAAGATAATTTAAAAGCTGGTTCGATTTTAACAGATACTTGTTCAGTAAAAACAGGAGTTAGTAAAATATTTAAAAAAATGAATTTAAAAAACTCTGTTTGTATTCCCGGTCACCCTGTTGCTGGAATAGAAAATAGTGGACCTAAAGCAGGTTTCGCTGACTTATTTAAAAATAGATGGACTATACTCACACCTAGTAAAAGTACCGATGAAAATACAATTCAAAAAGTTTCAAATTTTTGGGAGTCTTTGGGAAGTAAAATCAAAATTATGTCCGATGAGGACCATGATAAAATATTAACTTTTACTAGTCATTTACCTCACGTAGTAGCATACAATATTGTAAAAACATCCATGTCCCATGATGAAGAAGTTAAAGATGATATTATCAAGTATAGTGCAGGGGGATTAAGAGATTTTACCAGAATCGCTGCCTCCGATCCTATTATGTGGAGAGATATTTTTATTGATAATAGCGCTTTAATTATTCAGGCTATCGACAAGTTTATTAAAAATTTAGATGAGTTTAAAAAAGCAATTTCAAAGAAAGATAGCAAAAAACTAATAGAAATTTTTGAGAAATCAAAAGATTTCAGAAAATCAATTGTAAAAGCTGGTCAGGATACTGATAAACCTGACTTTGGAAGAAAATAATTAGTCTAAAAAATCGATTTCTTTATAAATAATATTTTGTAACTTTTTTAAAAAATCCTCTTTACTTAAACCAGGTTCGATAGGACTAAGAAATGATATTGTTATATTTCCAGGATATTTATTAAAGCTATTTTTAGGCCACACCTTTCCAGTATTGAGTGCTACGGGCACGCAGGGTAATTTCAAAGCCTCATAAATTCTTGCAACTCCTTTTTTAAAATCTGGCCTTTCTTTATAAGGCACCCTCGTACCTTGAGGAAAAATTAACAAAGGTCTTTTGCTTTTGTTTGTTTGCTCTATAATTCTATCAAAAAAATTTAAATTCTCCTTTGTGGCTGTATCCCTAACTATTGCTATTGCGCCAATTTTTTTTAAGCACCAGCCAAAAAAAGGTATTTTCATTAATCCTTTTTTTAAAATAAAAACTGGACCTGATATAACTGTTTGAAGCGCAAAAGTTTCAAACATAGATTGGTGAGCAGAAGCAACAAAATATTTTTCGAATTTATTAAGATTTTCAATACCTTTAAAATCAATTTTAACGTCAATAAATATCTTCAATAAAAACCCAATATATCGAGATAGAATTCTTCCAGCACAAATCATGTGTTTGTCTTTAAGAAATAAAAGTGGAAATGCAATTATACAAGCAACAGCTATACCTCCAAATAAAAAAATATTAAAAAATAATGATCTTAAAAATATCATTTACTAAATGATTTCAGAAATTTTTTGTCTTTTTCTGATTATTTTTATTTTACCTTTTTTTACAATGATCTCAGAGGCCAATGGTCTAGTATTGTAATTTGATGAAAGTGTTGAACCATATGCGCCAACATTTGTTATGGTCACATATTCTCCTTCTTTCAAAAGAGGAAAATTTTTATATTTTAGAAAAGTGTCAGTACTTTCACAAATTGGACCAACAAATTCAATATTTCCATTAATTTTAGTTTTAGATTTTGACACAGGAACAATTTCATGTCTTGCATTGTATAAAGCAGGCCTCATGAAGTCGTTCATACCTGCATCTAAAATTACAAAATATTTATTATCATTTTTTTTAATAAATACTATTTTAGATACTAATGAACCAGTATTACCAACTATATATCTTCCTGGCTCAAAGATAATTTTACAATTTGTCTCTTTTTGAAATTTTTGAACTAAAATAGAATAATTTTTTATATCAATTTTTCTGTCTTTATTTTTATATTGAATACCAAATCCACCACCAAGGTCGATATAATCAAAATTCATTTTACTTGATTTGATAATTTTTCTTATAGTATTCAAAGTTCTTCTGTATGGTGCTACAGATGTAATTTGACTTCCGATATGAACACTTATAGCACTAATTTTAATATTTTTTAGGTTTTTAGAACCTTTACAAAATCTTAAAAAATTTTTACTTAATAGACCGAATTTACTATCAAGTTTACCAGTTGAAATTTTTGAAAGAGTATTTGCATCAACATTTGGATTTAATCTAATCCCAATAGAAGTAACTCTATTCATTTTTTTTGATATTTTATTTATTAACAACGCCTCACTTTCAGACTCAACATTAATGAGTAAAACTCTTTTTTTAATAGCCAATCGTAACTCGTTGTCTGTTTTTCCAACACCAGAAAAAACAATTTTTTTTGGATTAATCTTTGCTTTTAGTGCTTTTAATAATTCACCCTCTGATACTACATCAGCACCAGATCCCAATTTACCTAATTCAGTTAAAATAGAAACATTCGAGTTAGATTTAACAGAAAAACAGACAAGAGGACTCACTCTTTTAAAATAATTACAAAAAGTTTGAAAATTATCTTTAATTTTTTTATAAGAATATACATAAAAGGGTGTAATATTTTTTCTTGTAATCCCTTTGATAGATATATTGTCAATAAACAGGTTCTGTCCTTTATAATTTAAGCTCATAATTTATGAAATAAATACAATATTATGTCTGATATTTTCAGATTTATAAACTGGTGTAGATTTTCTCCCACAACTAGTCAAAACAATCAAAATAACAATTATCAAAAAAACTCTACTCATAAAGCTTCTTTTCTATATTTTTTTATCATTCCTTTAATATTTTTTGTTGCTGTTCCACCATACGAAGTTTTCGAATTCATTGAACTAACTACATCAAAAATTTTAATATTTTTTATATTAATTTTTTTTAAAAATTTGTTAATATCTTTTAATGGGATCTCATCTAATCTAACTTTCTTTTTTTCTGCAAAATTTACAAGTTTAGATGAAGTGACATAAGCTTCTCTAAAAGGAATATTTTTTTCTTTAACTAAAAAATCTGCAAAGTCGGTCGCAGTCGTATATCCTTTTTGGGCCATTTTTTTCATATTATTTTTATTTGTATTTAGGTTTAAAATAAGTTCATTACCCATTATTAAAGTATCCTTTAAGGTATCATAACTATCAAATACAAGACC
>CACNVM010000018.1 GCA_902623915.1 uncultured Pelagibacteraceae bacterium
CTGATCTTTATATATCTAACAAAAATCAAAAAATGTCACGAAATCTAGGCAAAGAAATAATCTTAGAGACAAGAGAAGTTGCTAAAGCAGATGGGGTAGATGTCAGCGAGAAAGACTGTCTTGAAATGTTTAATAGAATAGTAGACTCCAGACAAACTAATAAATCCTCAATGGCATTTGATGTATTGAAGAATAGAAAAACTGAAATAGATTTTATAAGTGGTGCTGTTTCAAAAATTGGAAAAAAACATGGGATCAAAACTCCTCTAAACGATCTCATGTATAATATTATTAAGATCAAAGAGGGAATGTATATCTAGACCCGTGTCTAAAGAAATAATCTGGAAACCATCAAAAGATCTAGTTGAAAATTCGAAACTGACCAAGTTTTTAAACTTTTCTAAAATTAAAGATTATAATGAGCTTGAGAAAAAAAGTCTGACAGACCCTGGCTGGCTTTGGGATAGTGTTATCAAATTTTCTGATTTAAAGTTTTTTGAACCCTATTCAAAAATTATAGATGAAAGTAAAGGTATCCCTTGGACTAGATGGTGTGTAGATGGAAAGACCAATATAGTCCTAAATTGTATTGATCGTCATAAAGACAAAGATTTTTTTAAGGAGACTTTTATTTTTTCAGAGCGGGAGGATGGAACAGAGACTTCAATTACCTATGAAGAATTTAATAAAAGAATTTCAAAAGTAGGAAATACACTAAAAAACAATGGTTTTAAAAAAGGTGATGTAATCGCACTTTATATGCCCCAATTTATCGAAACCTATATTGCTTATTTTTCTATTTTAAAAATAGGCTGTATCGTTTTACCCCTTTTCTCTGGCTATGGCTCAAAAGCTGTAATTGAAAGACTAAATATTGCTAAAGCTAAAGGTATTTTTACCGTAGAAAAAACTTTTAGAAAAGCTAAGGAAATCAAAATGTTTGACCAAATCAAAGGAGATCTTGATCAAGTAAAGTCATTAGAAAAAATATTTCTTCTAGGGAATGATAAAGGTAAAAAAATATTTAATTGGGAAAACTTTGACAATGTATCAGATAAATTAAAAACTGAAGAGATGAACGCTGAAGATCCAGCTATTATTCATTTTACCTCAGGTACAACAGGAAAACCAAAAGGATGTGTTTATACCCACATTGGACTTGTAACTAAAATGGCATTTGATGAAGGAATATTGGCTGACTTTAAACAAACCGACGTTCATTTATGTATGGCAGACATGGGTTGGATGGTTGGTTCAAAATCAGCAACTATTGCATCATCACATGGTGCTAAAATGATAATTGCAGAAGGTGTCCCAGATTTTCCAGACGAATTAAGATTTTGGAAATTAATTGAAAAGTATAAAGTAACTTGGACTGAATTGTCCCCCGCACTAATAAGAAACCAAATGACAAAAGATAAAAAACTTTTTGAAAATTTGAATTTAAGTTCATTAAGAATTATTTGTACAGGTGGTGAACCATGGACAGAAAAACCTTGGAAGTGGTTATTTGAATTTATTGGTAAATCAAAAGTTCCTATAATGAATTCAGCTGGTGGAACTGAAGTATCTGGATCTATACTACATTGTTGCTTGCATAGACCTTTTAAGGTTGGTTCATTTAATGCACCCATTCCTGGAATGAGCGCAGATATTGTAGATACAAAAGGTGAAAGAGTATCTGCTGATCAAATGGGAGAATTGGTAATGAGAAAATCATCAATAGGATTGACTAAAAGTTTATGGAATGATGATGAAAGATACATACAAAATTATTGGAAGGTTATAAAAAATGATTTATGGGTTCATGGCGATTTAGCTAGCAAGGATAAAGACGGTCACTGGTATCTTCACGGTAGGTCAGATGATACAATTAAAGTTTCAGGTAAAAGAATTGGTCCATCAGAATTAGAAAGTGTAATTGTGAAAAGTGGTAAAGTTAAAGAGGTTGCGGCTATTGGGATCCCAGATGAGGGAAAAGGATCTAAGATAATTTTATCTATAGTTCCTCTAGAAAGTGAAAAAAACCTTAAAGAAAACTTGTTTATTGATTTAATTATAAAAGATTTAGGAAAATCATTTAAGCCTGATAAAGTAATATTTGTTAAGGATTTACCTAAAACAAGAAATATGAAAATAATGAGAAGAGTAATAAAATCATGTTTAACAAACGAGGACCCTGGCGATATTTCAACTTTATTAAATCCAGAGTCAGTGGAGGAAATAAAACAACATGCAATTTAAAGATATAATATATGAAGTTAAAAGTGATTATGCTCATGTAACTATAAATAGACCAAAAGTATTAAACGCGTTCACACCCGTTACTCTTCAAGAATTGAAAACTGCTTTAGATAGTGCTGAAAAAGATCAAAATGTTGGTGTAATTGTTTTATCTGGTGCTGGAGATAGAGCTTTTTGTGCAGGTGGAGATATGAACTGGGAAAGTTCAAAAGAATTTCAAGATCATGAATATGAATTTCATATCCACTTAACAAAATGTAGTAAACCA
This sequence comes from uncultured Pelagibacteraceae bacterium, assembly GCA_902623915.1. GTDB lineage: Bacteria > Pseudomonadota > Alphaproteobacteria > Pelagibacterales > Pelagibacteraceae > Anoxypelagibacter. Next base: position 2,513 of record CACNVM010000018.1, read on the forward strand.
ATTATTGCAAAAGTAGATGGATATGCAATCGGAGGAGGAAATCATATGGCTTACTTTTGTGATCTAACTATAGCAAGTGAAAATTCTATATTTGGACAGAACGGGCCAAGAGTTGGATCGCCAGCAGGAGGTGCTATCGTTGCTCACTCTGCTAATATTTTAGGTCATAAACGTGCAAGGGAAATGTGGATGACGTGCAAAAGGTATTCTGCAAAAGAGATGATGAATTGGGGATTGGTCAACTCTGTTGTAAAAAGAGAAAAATTAGATGAGGAAGTTAAAAAGTATGGGGATGAAATATTAAAAGGAGCTCCGACATGTTTGAAGATTTTAAAAGCTAGTTTTCGAAAACAATTTGATGAAATTTTAAAAATAACTCAAAAAAGTATGGTTGATGAAGTTGCTCCCGACTATTTTAAAACCGGAGAACAGTCTGAGGGTGCTAAGGCTTTTTTAGAGAAAAGAAAACCAAATTTTAAAAAATTTCGTTAATGAAAGTAAAATCAATCAAAGCAATCACTTTGAGTATGCCATTTAGTCATGGTGGGAAAAAAGCAATTTTTCATGGAAAAGAATGGAAAAGTTTAGAATTTAACCTAGTAAAAATTGAAACAGATAAAGGTATCACTGGTTGGGGTGAAGCCTTTGGTTATACAAGTTGGAAAGCAGTAAAAATAGCAATTGAAGAAATGGTGGCTCCCTTACTTATAGGAAAAGACATAAGTAATATTCCAGAGGTTCTTTTAACTCTTCAAAAGTCTTTACACTTATTTGGTAGATACGGAATTACAATGTTTGCAATATCTGGTGTTGAAATTGCATTATGGGATGCTTTAGGAAAAGAAAAAAAAAAGCCAATCCATGAATTATTAGGAAAAAAAAATAAAGATTTATTTAAAGCCTACTCAAGTCTTTTTAGATATGGAGATCAAAAAATTGTAGAGCAAAAGTGTAAACAATCATTAGACGATGGCTATCAAGCAATTAAATTACATGAAATAGAAAATAATTGTATTGAAGCTGGAAGAAAAGCAACAGGCAATCTTCCGTTAATGTTAGATACTAATTGTCCGTGGACATATGAAGAAACTATGGCCAAAAAAGATTTTTTAAAAAATATGAAGCTTACTTGGTTAGAGGAACCTATATATCCACCAGAAGATTATGAAACTCTTGCTAAATTAAATAAAGAGCTTGGAACACCAATAGCATGTGGAGAGAATGCATGTACAGAATTCGAGTTTAAGTCAATGATCAAGCAAAAAGCTGCAACATATATTCAGCCGTCCGTAATTAAAGTTGGTGGTATTTATGAGATGTTTAAAATTATAGAACATGCAGAAAAAAATAATATTTCTGTAATGCCTCATACCGCTTACTTTGGACCAGGTTTTCTTGCCACTCTTCAACTAGCATCCTTGATGAAAAAAGAAACATATATAGAGAGATTTTACCTTGATATTGATCAAGAATTTTACCCAAATTTCAAAAAAGCCATGAATGGAAAATATAAATTACCCTCAGGTCCTGGCTTAGGTATTGACTTGGACTATAAAAGGTTAAGTAAATATGAAATATAGATCAGTTTTATTTGTTCCTGGTCATGAGGAAAAAAAAATAAAAAAAGCATATACTTTAGACGCTGATCTAGTTGTAATTGATTTAGAATCTACAGTTCCTGATAATGAAAAAAAAAATGCCAGGAAAATTATTAAAAATTGTAATGTAGATAAAAAAAAAACTTATATCAGGATCAACAATAATGAAGATTTAGATTTTGTAGTCGAAGAAGCATTTATTGGTATTTTTCTCCCTTTTACCGAAAGTAGAGATCAGCTTTTAAATATTGATAAAATTTTAAAATCAAATGAAAAGCTTAAAACAGATATAATTCCAATTATAGAAAGTGAAAAGGGAATTGAAAATCTTAAGGAAATTTGTGAGTTTAAAGAAAGGATAAAAGTTATATCTTTTGGATCACATGATTTAGCTAAGTCTATTAATCTTAAAGTATCCGATGATGAAAATGAAATTCTCAATTATAGAAAACTTATAGTTTCACATTCAAAAGACCCTATTGATACTTCATATCTTAATTTTAAAGATTTAAAAGGTTTTGAGAAGTCTTGTAATGTAGCTAAGAGCATCGGGTTTGCTGGAAAAGCTTGTATCCACCCAGGACAAGTTGATATATCAAATAAAATATTTTAATGAAAAATAAAACCAAAATAGCTGTTGTTGGCATTGGATTGATGGGCAGCCAACACCTAAAAGCGATTAAAAATTCTAAAAAGGCTGTTTTACATTCGATAGTGGATATTAATGAACGGTCAAGACTGCATGCCAAAAAATTTAAAGTTCCATTTTACCAAAATTCATTAGCACTAATTAAAAGTAACAAACCTGATGCTGTAATTGTTGCAACACCAAACCAATTTCATGAAAAGCACACAATTAGTTTTTTAAATGCTAAAATTCCTGTTCTATTAGAAAAACCGATCTCAAGTAATATTCAAAAGGCGAAAAAAATAATTTCGTCTTCAAGAAAAAATAAAACACATTTGCTTATTGGTTATCATAGAAGACACAATGCGATTTCAACAAAAGTTAAGAGTAAAATTTCTAAAGGTAAATTAGGAAAAATTGTATCAGTCAACGTGATGTGCTGGTTATATAAAAACAAAGAATGGTTTAAAGAGAAATGGAGAGTAAAAAAGGGCGGGGGTCCTTTGGGTATAAATCTCGTTCATGATATCGATTTAATTTGCTATTTGTTAGGACCTATTGAATATGTGCAAGCTTCATCTTCTAATAAAATTAGAAAATATGATGTTGAAGATACAGCAGTAGTAAATTTTATTTTTAAATCAGGAGCATTAGGAACTTTGAGCGTTTCTGACACAATAGTATCACCTTGGAGTTATGAATTAACAGCAGGCGAAAATCCCGCTTATCCAATAACTAATCAATCTGCCTACTACATTGGAGGTACAAAAAGTTCAATACAATTTCCAAATTATAAAGAGTGGTATAATAAAAGTGAGAGAAGTTGGTGGAGGCCAATATTTTATAAAGATGAAAGCACTAGAGAAAGTAGGTATACCCTCACAAACCAAATTAATCATTTATGTGATGTTGTGAATAAAAAAGCAAAACCTAAAATTACCGGAGAAGATGGATTAGTATCACTTAAAATTTTCGCAGCAATTATTAAAAGTGCAAAAACAGGGAAAAAAATCAAAATTAAATAAAATCTAAATTTATTTTTCCTAATGATCTAAAGTCGACTTTAAGCTTATCACCTTTATTCACTTTAAAAGGCTGTATAACTGAACCAGTCATAAACCAATCACCTTTTTTGAAAGTTACAGGATCATCTCTAAATTCATCAATTATACATTTAATTGCTAGTTTAGGACCTGCTCGCTTTTCTCCCTTAAAGAAAGGTTCTGTTACTTTTCCATTTAAATTTATTTCAACTTGAATTTTGTCTAAGTCAATTTTATCGAGATTTTGTATTTTATCTCCAACAACTATTGCTCCAGCTCCACCATTATCTGCAATATTTAAATTCATCATTCCAACTGGATCTAAACCTTTTTTAGAATCCGAGTGAACTCTTGTAGACACAAGTTCTAAAGCTATATAAGCCTCATAGTTTCCTGTTTTGTTTTCAGCACCAGGCACCATTTTAGTATCTTCTAAAAATTTTAAACAAAATTCACATTCAAGAATGCAATCGGGTACTTTACTATATTCAATTTTTGATGGATTTATTAAAACCGTTTCATCTATAATTTTTCCAATCATAGGACCTTCAACTTTTGCACCATCTTGTAAATTTTTTGATACCAATCCAATTTTCCAGCCAACTGTTTTTTTCTTTAAGACAGCGTGGAATTGTTTTTGAATTGCGTGAGAATCTTCTCTATTTTTTGGAAGTTCGTCTGATTTAAGTTGAATTAAATCTCTTTTTATCCATGCATCTGCTAATTTTTCTGCTAATGTACTCATATTCTATAAGTAATCACATGAAGCTAAAATTTGAAAGTGGAAAATTTGCAACACCCTCTCTAGAAGATGTCAAAAAGGCTTTATTAACTGGCCTGAAAGAGAATTACGAACAAGTAAATATTGAAGTTGTTGATTGTCCAAACTTAAAAGACTGGGGTTGTCCATCTGAAGGAATTTCAGGAAATGAAAAAATAATAGATGTTGGAGGTGAACCTTATATGCACGATAAAAAATTTATCGGTACAGAATTTGATTATGAGGAAATTGCCAAGAACATTGGTTCAGAAAAATCATATGCTTTAGGTGCTGGTTCAGGAGCTATGTCTTGTTTACAGGGACACTGTGGTGAACTGGTTATTAATGAAAATTTTATTACCTCAGAGTCAAAATCTGTAATTGCGAGAGTTGGAAAGAATAAAGAGTGTATAGTTAGCAAATATACCGAAAAGAAGCATGGCGGTTTATCAAATATTTATTACTCAGATGGAAAAAAAGGAAATGTAATTCAAATTAAAATAAAAAAAAGAATTGGCAAACAAGGTTCTTTATCCCAAGCGATGAGAAATTCATTAAAAACACACCTTCCAGTAAAAGGAAATAACCATGTAGCTCTAGCGGGTGTAATTAGAATTCTTGATGGAAAAATAAAATCGCATGTTCAGCCAGATTATGATGATATTAAAATAGATTACTATGATCCAAATCAAATGAAATGTGTAAAAGATTTTTTACAATTTTATCAACCTGTAGGACCAGAGTTACAATGTTATTCAGTTCTTTGGACTGGAGACCCTACTGGTGGGAATTTAAATCTCAGGGAGTCGGGCGAACATACTCATTTTCATTCTTATAAACATTTAAAGGATGCTGGACATTATCACTTTGATGTTACCCCTGAAGAAATTAACTATGTTGGATATTTTAATATTCCAAAAGAAGTACACAGGGTTAACAACATTTATAAGGAATTATCTCAAAAAAAATAATCTAATTATTAATCCAATATTAAAGTCGACTAATTGGTTGCGGGGGAAGGATTTGAACCTTCGACCTTCAGGTTATGAGCCTGACGCACGTACCTTTCTGCCCATAAAATTATCACAACGCATCAAAAAAGCTAGATAAAATTTCAAGATTTACTTAACGTTGTGTCAGGGATGTGTCAGTAGACATCGCAGAAAAAAAGTGAGAAAATTGTGTCAATGAAAAAACTTTTATTGATTATGGTTTTAAGTTTATTGTGGTGCAACGTTGGGTTTGCTGAAATTATTCATCTTAAATGTGAAAGACAAAACCAAACGTATACTCCTCCTCCAGTTTTTATGGCGATTGATTTTGAAAATAATAAAGTTGGTATTAATGAAAAGGGTTTATTTTCAGATTTTGATAGAAAAACAGAAGAAAATGGACCGCACAGATCTTTGTATAGAATAAGTAAAATAGATGATTATAAAATTCACTTAGAGGGAGAAAGATATACTGAAGTAGTAAGTGCGAACACGGAGACTTATGGACAAGTTCTGGGTACGGCTACATATTTAGAAAAACTAATAATTGATAGAACTGTAGGAAGAGTGGATTCTAATTGGCCTTTCGAAACTATTAAAAAAACTGGTCAAGATGCGATTTACGGAAGAGATAGTGGACGTGAACTAAAGAACTGCGAAGTTTTTGAATCTGGAACTAAATTTTAAAATCATTTTCTAAACAAAATTCAGTCCTAATAAAACCATCTAGTTATGCTTTAAAAGGATCATGCGTATTCCTTTAAATTTATCTTTTCTTTTAAGTGTGTTCTTGATTATTGTCCCTCTAAACGTTTTTGCTAAAGAAGTTAAGTATCCCTATAAAAACTTTAACGTTAAGAACATATACCGTTTAGATAATGGAAAAACTATTTTTATTGAACAAACAGGTTGGGGTAACACTATTTGGGAAAAAATAAATAATGGAGAGTTAAAGAAAATATCCCATGTATGGTTTGTTGCAGGAATTGCCAAGGAGTGTTCTGATAGAAACCTAAAAAATATTATTTTTGTTGCACACAAAGAATACTATTTAATGGGAGGTATAAATGAAAATGCTC
>CACNVM010000019.1 GCA_902623915.1 uncultured Pelagibacteraceae bacterium
GGATTTAAAACTTAATTCGGAAAAAATGGTTTTAGAGTTAAATGAAAGACGGAAAAAGTTAAGTATTGAATTAGAAGAAAATCAAAAAAACCCAGAAAAAATTGCAATTAATAAGGGACAAAATTTACAAAATTTGGAAAATACGAAAAAACAAAGTGAGGAATTAGAAGTTGAAATAGAAAGTGGTGAAACAAGGTTTAATTCAATAAATGAGGAGCTAAAATCTCTACAAGAGAAATTTGCAGTTTTAAGAGAAAATAAAGCAAGATTTGAGGCTACGGTAGAGGGTATTGATCAAAGAAAAATGGATTTGATTTATGTTGTTAAAAAAGAGTTAAAAATTGAAAATATAAATAATTTATTTTCAATAACTGGATTCACAGATCCTGAAAAATTGCCATCAATAGATGAGCAAGAAGTTAGTTTATCTGAATTAAAAAAAAGCAGGGATGCATTAGGTTCTGTAAATTTAAGAGCAGATTTAGAAACTGAAAAATTTAAAGTCACAATAAAAAAAATGGAGGAGGATAGAGCTGACTTAGTATCAGCAATAGTTAAACTAAAATCAAGTATAAATGAACTTAACCAAAAAGGTCGTGAAAGACTTTTAGATGCGTTTTCAAAAATTAACAAAAAATTTAATGAAGTTTATGTGAAACTCTTTAATGGAGGTAACGCTAAACTTGAGTTGGTGGACTCTGAGGACCCGTTAGAAGCAGGTCTAGAAATGTTAGTTTCTCCTCCGGGAAAAAGATTGCAATCAATAACTTTATTATCTGGAGGTGAACAAGCTTTAACAGCTTTATCATTAGTATTTGCAATATTCTTAACAAATCCCTCTCCAATTTGTGTCTTGGATGAGGTTGATGCACCATTAGACGATGCAAACGTAACCCGTTTTTGCTCGCTTTTAGAAGAACTTACAAACATCACAAAAACAAAGTTCGTTATTATAACTCATCATGCCTTAACTATGTCTAAAATGAACAGACTTTATGGTGTTACAATGCCTGAAAAAGGTATTAGTAAATTAGTAGCTGTAAACTTGGAGAGAGCTGAAGAACTAGTCGCATAAAAAATTAATGACAAAGCAAGATGATTTAGAAACTCGCCTTAAAATTGCAAAATCTAAATTAGAAATTAAACACTCAAAAGCCGATACAAAAAAAAGTGCTTTTCTTGGAAATGCATTTAAATTAGGTACTGAGCTTGTTGCCGCAGTTGCAGTGGGATCAATTATTGGGTTTATTTTAGATAATTGGTTTGGTACTAAACCATTATTGATAATTTTGTTTTTTCTTTTTGGCTCCGCAGCCGGAATATATAACGTTATCAAAACAGCAAAAAAGATGCAAGAAAACAAGGAATAAATTATGGCTACTAACCCAATGCATCAGTTTAACGTTTACAAAATTGGACCAGAAATTAAAATCAATGGTATAGATTTGTCATTTACAAATGCAAGTCTGTTCATGCTGATTAGTGCAATTTCTATATCCATTTTTTTATTATTAGGAACAAAAGATAAAAAAATTATTCCTGGAAAATTTCAACTATTATCAGAGATACTTTACAATTTTATTTCAAAAATGATTAGCGATACCGCAGGTAAAAAAGCAAAACCATATTTTCCATTTATTTTTAGCCTTTTCATATTCGTATTGTTCTGCAATATGGTAGGTATGTTGCCATATTCTTTTACAGTAACAAGTCATATAATTGTGACTTTAGCATTTGCTATGTTTATTTTTATTGGAGTTACTATTTTGGGTTTTGTAATTCATGGTTTCAAATATTTGAAAATATTTGTTCCTAGTGGCGTACCAGTAGTTTTATTACCTATTATTATGATAATTGAAATTATATCTTATTTGAGCAGACCAGTTAGTTTATCAGTAAGATTATTTGCCAATATGATGGCAGGCCACACAATGTTGAAGGTATTTGGCGGATTTGTTATTAGTCTTGGCTTGGTTGCTGGTTGGTTACCGCTGACTTTTTCTGTTGCTCTGACAGGTTTAGAAATTTTAGTAGCATTTTTACAAGCTTACGTTTTTGCAATTTTAACATGCATTTATTTAAATGACGCGTTAAATTTACATCACTAACAATAAAAAAGGAGGAAACATGGAACTAGAAGCAGCAAAGATGATTGGCGCAGGATTAGCTGCCATCGCATTAGCTGGTGCTGGTGTTGGTATCGGATTAATATTTGGAAATTATTTATCTGGTGCTATGAGAAACCCATCAGCTGCTCAAAAACAATTTCCTAATTTACTTTTAGGATTTGCTTTAGCAGAGGCAACTGGACTTTTCGGGCTGGTTGTTGCTTTGATAATACTTTTTGCATTTTAGTAAAAAGGAAAAGACATGATTAAAATTATTAGTTTAACAACTTCATTGTTGTTGACCTTAAATATTGTATTTGCAGCTGAGGCTGGTATGCCTCAGCTCGACCCTACTTATTGGGCATCTCAGGTATTTTGGTTAACTATAATTTTTTCAGCGATTTACTTTTTAATAGCAAAAATTTTTGTACCAAAAATAAAAGGAAATATTGATGCTAGAGAAAGTCAGATAAGAAAAGATATTGATGAAGCAAATACTCTAAAGGAAGAGGCTGATAAGAAACTACAAAAATATAACAGTCTTATTGATGAGGCTAAGCTAGAAGCCAGAAAAATATTATCTGAAAGTAGAAAAAAAATTAATGAGGATATACAGACAAAGAAAGAGCAGATCGAAAAAGATATTCAAAAAGAAACTTTGGGAGCTACCAAAGAAATCGAAAAATTTAAAATAAATTCCTTAAATAAAGTAAATATTATTTCTGAAGAAATAGTATCTGAGATTATTCAAGATATTTTTAAAGAAGATCTAAATAAAAGTAGTATTAAAGCTACAGTTTCAGAAGTTATGAAAGAAAGAAAAAATCAAATATGAACTTTGATGCTACATTTTGGGTTGCGGTCTCTTTCTTTTTATTTGTGGGGGTTTTGCTATATTTTAAAGTTCCCCAAAAAATATTTACAACATTGGATGAAAGTATAAATAAGATTAAAAAAGATATAGAAGAAGCTGAAAAATTAAAAGAAGAAGCCAAGAACATTCTAAGCGATTATGAATCTAGATTAGATAAGTCTAAGGTTGAGATTGATCTTATGATTAAAAATGCCCAAAAAGAGTCAGAAACAAATATAATTAAAATCAATGATCAATTTCATAAAATATTTGAAAATAGAAAAAAAATGGCAGAAGAAAAAATAAAACAGATGAAACTTCAAGCTACAAAAGATATTAAAAATTATTCTGTTGAGGTTGCGATAATTGCACTAGAAAAAATCATTAAAAATTCTATCGATAAGAAAAAGCTTGATAAAATTTATGTTTCAAGCGTCAATGAGGCAAAAAAAATTTTAAAAAACAAATCAATCTAGCGTAAGATCACTATCTATGACAAAAAAAGTAATTGTTATCGGATCAGGATTTGGTGGATTAGCTTCAGCTCTGAGATTAAGAGCAAAAGGTTATGAGGTAACTCTAGTTGAAAAGCATCCTGATTTAGGTGGAAGAGCTAGAGTGTTTAAAAGGGGTAATTTTGTTTATGATGGCGGTCCTACTGTTATAACTGCTCCTTATTTAATAGAAGAATTATTTTCATTATTTAACAAAAAAATATCTAATTATGTAAAAATAGTTCCTTTAGACTTATGGTACCGTTTTGTTTTCAATGATGGTGAAACTTTTGATTATTCAGGGAATGAAAAATTAATGGAGAAAGAAATTAAGAAATTTTCAGATAAAGATTATGAAGGATATAATAAACTAGTAAAGTTTACCGAAAAAATTTTTGACAAGGGTTTCACAGACCTATCAGATAAACCATTTAATAACTTTTCTTTCATGATTAAACAAATTCCATCTTTATTAAACTTAAAAAGTTATAAATCAGTTTATGGATTAGTTTCAAACTATATATCAAATGAAAAATTAAGGAGAGTTTTTAGTATGCACCCTCTTCTTGTAGGTGGAAATCCTTTTACTACAACGTCCATATATGCGCTCATTCTATTTTTAGAGAAAAAGTGGGGTATTCATTATTCAATGGGTGGTACTGGGTCTGTGGTAAAAGCACTTGAGAAGCTAATGGAAGAAGAAAATATAAGAATTATTAAAGATGCAGAAGTTACTGAAATAATTTCAAAAAACAAAGATGTTAAAGCAGTGAAAATTAATAATTCAAAAATAATTGATTGTGATTATATTGTTTGTAACTCTGATCCACCAAATGTATATAAAAATTTAATAAAGTCTAAAGATAATTATAATTTTTTATTTAAACAAAAAATGAAAAGGATGGATTATTCGATGGGGCTTTTTGTTTATTATTTTGGGTCAAAAAAACAATACAAAAATGTGGCTCATCATACAATTTACTTTGGAAAATCTTACGAAGAACACCTAGAGAAAATTTTCGAAAAAAAAGTTTTATCAGAAGATATAAGCTACTATTTACATCGGCCATCTGCAACTGATCCAAATATGTCTCCAAATGGTCAAGATGCTTTTTATGTATTAGTTCCAGTTCCAAATAATTTATCAAATATTAATTGGACAAATGAGGGTGAAAAATTCAAAGATTTAATATTAGATAAAATGGATAAATCTGTCTTGCCTGGAATTAAAGAAAATGTAGTAAGTGATTTTTATCTAACACCAGACTACTTCGAAAAAGATTTAGCTACTCTTCATGGTTCTGGATTTTCTATTCAACCTAAATTTTCTCAATCTGCTTATTTTAGATTTCATAACCAATCAGAGGTTTTCGATAATTTGTTTTTTGTGGGAGCTGGAACACACCCTGGCGCTGGAATGCCAGGTGTAATCTCATCAGCTAAGGTTTTAGATAAAATTTTATAATGAATACAAAAAATTACTTACCTATTTACGCAAAATCATTTAATTGGTCTGGTTTCTTTTTACCAAAAAAAATCTATTATAAATGCTCTGTTTTATATGATTTTTGTCGGACAATAGATAACATTGCTGACCAAAATAAAGATCTAGAAACTAAAAAAAAAGAACTTGGGGAATTTAGAAAAAAGTTTGAGCAAAAAAATAAAGATGATGGTGTTATAAAAAATATGTGGGATTTAATGAATGAGAAAAATATTTCAAAAAAAATTGTCGAAGATTTATTTGACGGGATTAATTCTGATTTAAAAAAGGAAGTCAGGATAGAAACAGAAAAAGAGTTATTGATTTATTCCTATAGGGTAGCAGGAACAGTTGGTTTAATGATGGCAAAAATATTTGGTGTTAAGAAAAAAGAATCTTTACAGAGAGCTATTGATTTAGGGATAGCAATGCAATTGACAAATATCGCGAGGGATGTCGTTGAAGATGAAAAAAAAAATAGATTTTATTTGATAAAAAGTTCCAACGATGTTTTTAAAAGTATTCAAAATATAATTTTAAAAGCCGAATCTTTTTATGATAGCTCTTTTCAAGGTATTAGAGATATACCCCTGAATAGTCGTTTTTCGATAATAGTTGCTAGAAGAGTTTATAGACAAATAGGTAGAAAAATTTGTAATCAAAAAGATATTAACCATTATCGACAAGCTGGAAAAATTTATGTTTCTAATTTTGGAAAAATAATTCAAACACTTTTTTCATTAAAAGATTTGATAATACTTTTCTTTGTTAAGAAAAAAAAATACGAAAAGGAATTGGAATATAATTTAATAAATGAAGATATAGGTTTAAATGAAAGAATATGATTTTGTAATAATAGGTGGTGGTTGTGCTGGCTTATCTTTAGCTTACGAACTTGATATTCATAATAAACTTAATGATAAAACACTTGCGATTGTTGAAACTAGAGAAGAATACAAAAGAGATAAAACTTGGTCATTTTGGAAAGTTAACGAACATAATTTTAACGACTGTATTAAAAAAAGTTGGAAGCAGTTCTCTATAAAAACTAATTCAGAAACAAAAGTTATCAAATGTGATCAACTTCCATATGAAAGTATAGATAGTGGGCTTTTTTATGAAAAAATAAATACACGATTAAAAAAAAATAAAAACATAAAATTTTTTAGAAATATTAATGACTTAAATACTACCAAGTCGTTTATATTTAATAGCTTACCCACTGTAAACGAAGATAATGATAATAATCTTTGGCAACTTTTCCATGGTGTAGAAATTGAAACAAGAGAAGATTGTTTTAATGAGAGTACCGTAAATTTAATGGATTTTAACTGTGAACAAAGAGATGGAGTTCATTTCTTTTATGTTTTGCCTTTTAGTAAAAATAGAGCAATGATTGAAAGTACATGGTTATCGAAAAAAAATGATTCTTTAAAAGATTATGAATCTCAAATAAAAATTTATTTAAATGATTTGGGTATAAAAGACTATAAAATTAATTATAGGGAGGAAGGCGCCATCCCACTTTTTTATCCTATAAACAGAAAAGAAAACAACAAAATTAATATTGGAACTGCTGGTGGGATGACAAGACTCAGTACAGGTTATACCTTTTTAAATATTCAAGAACATTCAAAATATATTCGCAAGAATATTGAAAATATTGAAATGACAAAAGTTTTTGAGATTGGTAAGAAATATAGATTTTTAGATGAGATTTTTCTTAGAGTTTTAAAGAAACATCCGGAAAAAATGCCAAATATATTCTCAAAAATATTCAATAGCTCATACAGAACAGCTATTAAGTTTTTATCAAATAAAAGTAATGCTATTGAGGATATATCTATAATTTTAAAAATGCCAAAATGGATATTTATTAAATCTATTTTCAATTAAAATGATAAAAAAAATTTACGGCAAACATACATTCTTGTTCACATTGCTAACTGTTGGATTGTCGATTTTTGCTTTATTAGGTAAAGATTTTTTTTCATCGTTAAATGAGTTAGTTATTTTATTTG
>CACNVM010000020.1 GCA_902623915.1 uncultured Pelagibacteraceae bacterium
TTCACATAGTTAAAGAGGTAGAAAATAAGTTGAGAAGGTCGAAAAATGCTTCAATTATAAATATTAGTTCAATATACGGATTTCTTGGTCCTGATTGGAAAATTTATGATAAAACAAAGCTAGGTAATCCTGCCGCGTACTCTGTATCAAAGGGCGGCATTATACAATTAACAAAGTGGTTAGCTACAACCTTGGGTCCAAAAATAAGGGTTAATTGTATTTCTCCGGGAGGCATCAAAAGAAATCAAGATCAAAAATTCATAAAAAAATACATAAATAAAACACCACTTAAAAGAATGGCAACAGAGGAAGATATCGTTGGTTCAGTTATATTTTTATCATCTGATTTATCAAAATATATTACCGGGCACAATTTAGTGGTTGATGGTGGCTATAGTGTTTCATAATGAAAGCTACAATTAAATTCCTTAAGTTCTTTTTAAATATAAGTTTTAAACCTATTAATAAAATTGATGTAATTTTGTTAGATGAAAATTACTCTTCTCTAAATTTTGATCATTTAAGTTATGAAGTAGTTAATTTTAAAAAAATTAATTTTTTTTGCGCAGTTAAAAGTTTATATAAATTTTTGATAAAAGAAAATCTTAATTTAAATTTGAAGGAAACTTATCTTAAAAATTTGTATAGGTCATACTCTCCTAAGGTTGCTATTTCTCACCATTTAAATAAACGTGCCTTACTCTGTAAATATTTGTGCCCAGAAATTTTTACAATAACTTATCAATTTAGTTATGTTAATAAATATGTAAGTAAAACATTGGGGTTAGATTATAAAAACGAAAAAAAATATAAAAGCTGTGATTATTTCTGTATTTTTCATGAAAGTGACAAAAAAATATTTGAAAAATATTTTATATCTTCCTTCATTGTTACAGGTTCGATAAAAAATAATGAAATTATACTTGATGATAAAATTAAAAATACAAAAAAACTTATGTATATTTCAGAATATTCACCCTCAAGACTAAATACAAAAGATCATTATCATACAAGAAGCGAGAGTTTTATTGTAAAAATGTTGAAAAAATATTGCGAAAAAAATAATTTTTCTTTAAATATAGCTTTAAGGTCAAACAGAAGAGATAAAGAAAATAAATTAAATCGTGAGTCGGAAATAAACTATTTTAAATCTTTAATTGGAGATAAATTCAATTATCAATCAAAAAGCTCTTATCAATTAGCATCAGAATCAAATCTAACTATCTGCATGAGCTCAAATTTAGGTATCGAGTTACTTTCAAGAAAGTATAAAGTTTTATTTCTTCCATATCATGATTACTTTAACAAAGAAGAAATATACCCTTATATAGAAAATTCAACATCGCCTTTTGTACATAGAAATTTTAATGAAAATGAAATTTCTGAAAAGATTAACAAATTGTTAAATTTAGACTCTCTTGATTGGGAAAAAGCTATAACTAAATATTCGACACCAATACTCTTTGACAAAAATAATTCTATTTTAAAAAAAAAAATTTTCGCATTGTGTAATTTAAAAATTACTAAATATTAGTTAATAAAATTATGAAAATATCTCACCAAAAAATTTTACCAAAAAAAATCATAATAATTGATGGAATAACCAGAACTGGCAAAATGATGCTTTCAAGAATAATACCATCTTTAAAAAACTTTGAGCAAGTAGAGTATGTTGAATTTATTGAATATATTCTTGCGGCATTAAAATTAAAAAAAATTAGTTTTGATTTTGCAAATTCTTTTATTGTCCAAACCCTAAATGAGATGAGTTATAATAAATTTATTGGCAGAAAACAAAATTTTAGACCTAATGATGTAACATCTGTAAAAAATTTTTTAGGTAAAAAAATTTATGAAAAAAGATTTAGAGTATCTGAGGGTAAAAAAACTTTTCTAAAAGTTAAAAAGTCAAAAAATTTCTTTCCAATTATGTCACACGATATTATGACAAATTTTAATTTATTTAAAAAATTTAAAATCAATTTTAAAATGATACAGATTTACAGAAATCCTTTTGATTTAGTATATTCATGGTATAAGCGGGGTTGGGGGGATCGATGGAAAACTGATCCCCAACCTAACGGTCTATTAATTAGAAAAAACAATGCTCTTTATCCCTGGTATGTAGCTGGTAAAGAAAAATTTTGGGAAAAACATAATTCAGTAGAGAGATGCGCTCTCCTAGTGAATGATTTAACACAAAGATCAATAAATAATAATCTAAAAGAAAAAAAAAATCCTAATATTTTAATAGTATCTTATGAGGACTTTATTGAAAATACAAATACATCCATTCAAAAAATTTGTAAATTTCTAAGAACAAAAAGAACTGCTATTACCAAAAAAATTTTAATCAAAGAAAACTGTCCAAAAAAATACAATAAAAAAAATTATCTTTTTAAAAAAAAGTTCATTAAATCCAAAATATCAAAAAAAATATTCAATGATATTTTAATTTTAGAAAAAAAATATAAAAGCAATATATATAATTTACTTAATGATAAATAAAATTGCTATAATTGGATTTGGATCAGCCGGACAAAGACATTTTAAGGCTCTCAAAAAAATTAAAAATTTTAAAATATTTATATTTTCAAAAAGAAAAAATAAAAGAAATAATTTTTACCCATTGAGTTTAATAGAAACAATTAATCCAGATTACATTATTATAAGTTCTGCCACTTCAGATCATAAAAAACATATTAAACTAATTGAAAAAAAATTTATTAAAAAAATTGTACTGGTTGAAAAACCCCTTCTTGAAAAGTTCTCAAATTTAAACTTAAAAAGGAATACATATTATGTAGGATATCAATTAAGATTCCATCCAGTTTTACAAAAATTAAAAGGACTTATCAAAAGAAAGGTAAAGGTTTTTAATATAAATATCATAAGTAATTCTTATCTACCAAAATGGAGAAAAAGGGACTATAGAACGTCTTACAGCAGCTCAAAAAGTCAAGGTGGTGGTGTACTTTTAGATTTAAGTCACGAATTAGATTATCTTACATGGATATTTCCAAATATAAAATTTACCTATTTATTTAAAAAAAAAATTTCTTCACTTTCGATAAACACAGATGATATTTGTATTATTAATGGTGTTGATAGAAATAAAAAGTTTCATTTTCAAATAAACCTGAACTATTTTTCAAAAATTGCTAAAAGATCCATCCATGTTGACGCAGAAAAATTTTCATTTACTGGAGATCTACTAAAAAATAATTATCAAATTTCTTTTTTTGGCAGAACCAAAACAGAGAGATTTAAAAAAATTAATAATTTATATTTGACCTATTTAATGCATAAATCAATTTTAGAAAGTAAACGAAATAATTTATCTGACCATAGATCAGGTTTGGAATTACTTAAAAAGATATATAAACTTAATAAAATTAATTTTTAAATGTCCAATATACTAATTACCCTAGGTCCGAGCACTCTAAATAAAAAATTTCTTCAAAAGGCAAATAAATTAAATGTAAAATTGCTTAGATTAAATATGTCACATTTGAGTTTAGGACAAATGAAAAAAAATATTAAATTTATTAAACGCTATAGTAAAGTGCCAATTTGCATAGATACTGAGGGAGCACAAATAAGAACAAAAGTATTTAAATCTAAATATTTTAAAAAGAATTCTATTTTAACAATATCAGAATTTGGTGATAATAATTTATACCCAAAAGATGTTTTTAACAAACTGCGAAGAAACGATATTTTAGACATAGGTTTTAAAGGATTAAAAGTTCAAATAATTAAAAAGAATAAAAATGGATACTTATCAAAAGTAATAAATGATGGATATTTAGAAAATAATAAAGGTGTTCATATTAAAAATAGAAAAGTTAAACTCGATTATCTTACTAAAAAAGATTTCTTGGCAATTAAAGTTGGAAAAAATTTAGGAATTAAAAATTTTGCTTTATCTTTCACTAATACACCTGAAGATATAAAAAAATTTAATAAAGTTTTAAAGAAAGAAAATAAAATTTTTAAATTAGAAACGAAATTAGCAATTAAAAACCTTGATAAAATTTTTAAATTAGCTGACAAATTTATTATAGATAGAGGAGATTTATCAAAAGACATAGATTTGGAGCAAATTCCAATTTTTCAAAGAGTTATTTTAAAAAAGGGGAAAATAAAAAACAAAAAGATTTTTGTAGCGACAAATTTCTTAGAAAGTATGATCGAAAATAATTATCCCACAAGAGCTGAAATAAATGATATTTTTAACGCGTTTGAATTAGGTGCATCTGGCATAGTTTTAGCTGCAGAAACTGCGATAGGTAGATACCCAACGGAATGTATTGAACTTGTTAATAAAATTTTCAAACAATTTAAAAAATACTGAAAACTCAAATGAAAATAGTTGCCATCATTCCAATTAAATCTACGTCTAAAAGAGTTAAAGGAAAAAATTTTAGAATTGTGGGAAAGAAGCCTCTCTATAAACACCTTTTGGATAAATTAAAAAAATCAAATTTCGATGAAATCTATATTGATAGCGATAGTGCAGAAATTAAAAAGTATTGTTATAAAATGGGATATAAATTTATTAAAAGACTACCAAAATTAGCAAAAGACAATGCCAATGGAAATGATCTATTAAATTATCACTCCAAAATAATCAAAGCTGATATATACTTTCAGTTATTTGTAACTGCACCACTTTTAAAGGTTAACACTATTAACAAATGTATAAAAATTTTAAAAAAAACAAAAAACAAAGACTCTATTTTTACAGTCAATAAAATTTACTCTTGGTTTTGGTTCAAAAATAAACCAATAAATTATAAACCAGAAATTTTACCAAGAAGCCAAGATGCGCAGCCAATAATACAAGAAACAACTGGATTGTACGGTATTAAGAAAAAAGCACTTTTTAGAAAAAAGTGCAGAATTGGTTTCAAACCTATTCTTTATCCAATTTCTGCATCAGAATCTGTAGATCTAGATACAATAAATGATTTTAACTACTTAAATAAATTCCTAAAAAAGTAAAATAATTATTTTTATGATTACTAAAAAGTTGGTTTTAGCTCAAACATCTGATGAACTTAAATTTATACTTAACAAGTATAAAAATAATAAAAATTTATTTTGTGTTCCTTTAGATCTAGAAACACAACTTTATTGTTTAGATAAAAATATAAACTTTTTAAATCCTCTTAATTATATTAAATCAAGTTTTCATAGAGACTCACTAGTAGAGTCTGAAAAAATGTTAAAAAAGATAAACTTTGCTAAAGATTATAAATTGAGCGAAATAACCACAATAAAAGCATTTTTAAGATTCCATTTTAATAGTGTTGTATTTTTAATTGAATTAATAAATAAAATTTTATTAAAAGAAAAGATAAAACAAATAATAGTTTCCGGATGGCATTATTACAAGGATACTTATTCAAGAGAAAATTATTTTGTCTCTTATTTAGTTAAATCTTTATTTAAAGAGAGAACATTGGTCATAAATAAAATAAAAAAAGATAAAATAAAAAATCAGCCTTAC
Organism: uncultured Pelagibacteraceae bacterium; assembly: GCA_902623915.1. Lineage (GTDB taxonomy): Bacteria > Pseudomonadota > Alphaproteobacteria > Pelagibacterales > Pelagibacteraceae > Anoxypelagibacter. The sequence continues at coordinate 5,516 of CACNVM010000020.1, forward strand.
CAACATCAAATTGTAATTAATAAACACAATTTAAAAAATACAATTATTTTTACAAATTTAGGATACAATATTTTCAGAATCATAAAAATATTTAAAAAGAAATATAATGATATTTTAATCCTGTCTCCTAAAATTCATTCATTAAGTTTTGCAAAAAAAATTTTATTTAAATTTTTTAATGTGCATTTTTTTTATTTTAATGAGATTAAATCAAAAAAAAATCCTTCGGTAAAATTACCAAATATTAAATATATTTATAAAAAAAAATTTAACCTTACTAAAATTTTAAATAGAAGAATAAAATTAGAAAAGTGGCATATAATGCAAAATAGAAGTAAATATTTTGCTATAAATGATTTCTTTTTAAATTATAGACCTCAACTTATAGTCTCAAATAATTCTAGAGATGTTGATGGACAATTTTTGGATAGTGCCAAAAAAAAATGTATACCATTAATGTGTATTCCTCATGGAACTATTAGTGCCTATTTTAATAAATATGATAAAATTTATAAAAATATAATTGCAGACTCTATAACTTATCAAGGAAGTAATTTTATTTCTCAATCTAATATTTCATCTTTATTTTATAAAAAAGAAAAGAATAAGTTTAAAAATATTATTAGAAGTGGAAATCTACTATTTTGCGAGGATAAAAAATTTATTAAAAAAAATAAAAAAATTCTTTATGCAGTGACTTCTAAAGACTTTCAAAGTATTCAATATTTGGGTGTTGAAATGTATTTTGAATATTTAGATAATTTAAGTTTTTTAAACAAATTAGCAAAAAAAAACGATCTTAAGATACTTGTCAAAAATCACCCAACAATATCCATGCACACAAAATCTCTTCAAAAAAGATTTCGACACCTATTTTTTACAGATGAAAAAATTCAAAAAATTCTTTCAGAAACCAGTTTAACAATAAGTTTTTCATCATCGGTAATTGAAGACTCACTATACAACTATAATCCAGTAATTTTATTAGATAGGTGGAAAAGATATAAACATTGTGAAGCAGAAACAAAACCAAATTTAAAGAATAAATCAGTATATTACAT
>CACNVM010000021.1 GCA_902623915.1 uncultured Pelagibacteraceae bacterium
ACATAAAAGTCTTTTTCTCTAAATTCATAATTTTTGACGTTGATTTCTTCTAAAAATTTTTTAAATGAATTTATAGTTTCAAAACTACTTAAACCTCCAACGTGACCTGCAATTTTTTCAGAGCTTGTTGATTTTATTTTTGAAGAAATTAAATTAATCGCATCATCCCAACTTGATTCTACCAGTTGATTATTTTTTCGAATATAAACTTTATCCAATCTTTGTTTTAATAAGCCATCGCAAGCATATCTTGTTTTATCTGATATCCATTCTTCATTTATTTGATTGTTAAGTCTTGGCAAAATTCTTTTGACCTCCCAACCATAACTATCTACTCTTATATTAGATCCAACAGCATCCATTACATCTATGCTTTCAGTTTTTTTTAATTCCCAAGGTCTTGCTTCAAAAGCATAAGGTTTTGATGTTAAGGCACCTACGGGACATAAATCAATTACGTTACCTGATAATTCTGAAGTCATTGATTTTTCAAGATACGTTGTTATTTCCATATCTTCTCCTCTCCCTATCGCACCAAGTTCAGAAACACCAGCAACCTCGGTTGCAAATCTTATGCATCTTGTACAATGAATACATCTGGTCATTTGAGTTTTAATTAAAGGTCCCATATATTTATCTTTCACTAATCTTTTGTTTTCTTTAAATCTTGACCCATCAAAGCCGTAGTACAAGGATTGATCTTGTAAATCACACTCACCTCCCTGATCGCAAACAGGACAATCTAAAGGATGATTAACAAGTAAAAATTCCATAACTCCTTTTCGAGCTTTCTCAACCATTTTAGTATTTGTTTTAATTTTCATTCCCTCAGCTGCTGGCATTGCGCATGAAGCAATAGGTTTGGTTGATTTTTCCATTTCAACTAAACACATTCTACAATTTCCAGCTATAGATAGCCTCTCATGGTAACAAAATCTTGGAATCTCAACGCCTGCTAGTTCGCAAGCTTGTAGAACCGTCATGCCTTCTTTAAATTCTATTTCACTATTATTTATAAAAATTTTAGGCATCTTTACTTTCTAATTTATGTTGATCAATTAAATATGGTATTTTTCTTTTCTTTTTAATAGTCGGCTCAGAAAAACATCTTTTATCAATTTCTTTTCTAAAATGTCTTAAAAGTCCTTGAACAGGCCATGCTGAACCTTCTCCAAATGCACAGATAGTGTGACCTTCGATTTGTTTTGTAACATCAGATAATAAATCGATATCTTTATGTGTGGCTTCTCCTTTTGCTGTTCTTTCTAGGATACGCCACATCCATCCTGCACCTTCTCTGCAAGGTGTACACTGACCACAACTTTCATGTTTGTAAAATCTTGCAATTCTAGCCATGCATTTAACAATGTCTTCGTCTTTATTAATCACTACCACTCCAGCAGTGCCTAATCCGCTTTTAACCTCTACCAAAGAGTCAAAATCCATTCTTAATGTTTCACAAATATCCTTTGGAACCATAGGCATTGATGATCCACCTGGTATTACAGCCTGAAGATTTTTCCACCCGCCAATAACTCCACCAGCATGTTTTTCTATAAGTTCTTTTAATGGGATACCCATTTCTTCTTCTACATTGCAAGGTGCATTTACATTTCCAGAAATACAAAATATTTTAGTGCCAGTATTTTTGGGTCTTCCCATAGATGCAAACCATTTAGCTCCACGTCTTAATATCGTTGGAACTACAGCAATTGTCTCAACATTATTAACAATTGTTGGACAGCCATAAAGCCCCACTAAAGCTGGAAAGGGTGGTTTTAATCTTGGTTGACCTTTATTACCCTCTAAACTTTCCAGAAGAGCAGTTTCCTCACCACAGATGTATGCTCCTGCGCCGTAGTGAATATAAATATCTAAATCCCATCCAGAATTACATGCGTTTTTACCAATTAAATTTTTTGAATATGCCTCATCTATAGCTTCCTGAAGTCTTTTGCCTTCTTTGATATATTCTCCTCTTATATAAACATAACAAACTTTTGCATTTACAGCGTAAGATGCAATTAAACATCCCTCTATTAATTTTTGAGGCTCAAATCTAAGTATATCTCTATCTTTACAAGTTCCAGGTTCAGACTCATCAGCATTTATAACTAAGTAATGTGGTCTTGAACCAAGTTTTTTTGGGTGCGAATGACCATTTTAATCCAGTTGAAAAACCAGCTCCTCCTCTACCTCTAAGTTCTGAGGCTTTAATTTCATTTATGATCCAGTCTCTTCCCTTCTCTATAATTTTTTTAGTATCTAACCAATCATCTCTCTTAAGAGCATTTTCTAACTCCCAACCTTGTTCATTATATAAATTTTTGAATATTTTGTTTTCCTCTTTAAGCATTTTTATGTCCGTTTGTTAATATTTGATTTTTTTCAGGTGCAGAATTTTTTCTATTTCTGTAGGATCCTGGTTTTAATGGCTTATCTTCTAAAAAAGAATTTAATATTTTTTTTGTATTTGTTTCATCTAAATCCTCATAATAATCTTCATTTACCTGCATCATTGGTGCATTAATACAAGCACCTAAACATTCGACTTCAGTCCATGAGCAAAGTTTATTTTGTGATAATTCATTTTGATTGTTAGATATTTTTTCTTTACAAATATCTACCAGCTTATTTGCGCCTCTTAACGCGCATGGGCTTGTTGTGCAAACTTGAATGAAATATTTTCCAACTGGAGCCAAATTATACATGCTATAAAAAGTTGCTATTTCATAAACATTTATGTAAGGCATAGAAAGGAACTTGCCTATGTATTTCATTGCCGCTAAAGGTATCCAATTTTCATTTTGGTTTTGAGCTAAATAAAGTAATGGCATGACAGCACTCTTTTTTTGATCTGATGGATATTTTTTTAAAATCTTGCCAGCAAGCTCTAAATTAGCTTTTGTGAACTCAAATTTATCAGGTTGATTATCATGAATTTTTTTTATGCTCATCTGTCAACCTCTCCGAAGACAATATCAAGAGAACCCAAAACCGCGGGTACATCAGCTAACATATGTCCTTTTAGTAAATAATCCATTGCTTGAAGATGAGAAAAGCCCGGAGCTCTTATTTTACATCTGTAGGGTTTGCTACTTCCATCTGATATTAGATATACTCCAAATTCTCCTTTAGGGGCCTCCACTGCGGTATAAACTTTTCCTTCTGGCACTCTGTATCCCTCTGTAAAAAGTTTAAAATGATGAATTAGGGCTTCCATTGACTCCTTTAATTGATCCCGAGTTGGTGGAGATATTTTTCCATCAATAGTTTTTATTGGACCCGTTGGTATTTTTTTTAAACATTGCTTAATTATTTTTACACTCTCTCTCATTTCTTCAACTCTACAAAGATATCTATCGTAACAATCACCGTTTTTACCTACAGGCACTTTAAAATCTAAATCTTTGTAACACTCATATGGTTGTGATTTTCTCAAATCCCAAGCCACACCTGAGCCTCTTAACATCACACCAGAAAAGCTGTGAGCGAGAGCTTCTTCTTTTGTTACAATTCCAATTTGAACATTTCTCTGTTTAAAAATTCTATTATCAGTCAATAAATTTTCTAGATCATCAATTATTTTTGGAAATGTTTCACAAAACTTTCCTATATCAACTAAAAGATTGTTAGGAACATCTTGGTGGACACCTCCAGTTCTAAAATAATTTGCATGTAATCTTGATCCTGATGCTCTCTCATAAAATGTCATTAGAGTTTCTCTTTCTTCAAATCCCCAAAGTGATGGAGTTAAAGCTCCCACATCAAGTGCTTGAGTTGTAATATTAAGCAAATGACTCAAAATTCTTCCAATCTCGCAAAAAATAACTCTTAGGTACTGAGCTCTAATTGGTATCTGAATATCTAATAATTTTTCAGTAGCAAGTGCAAAAGCATGCTCTTGATTCATTGGTGCAACATAATCAAGTCTATCGAAATAAGGTAATGCTTGGGCGTATGTTTTATGCTCAATTAATTTTTCAGTTCCTCTATGTAATAATCCTATATGAGGATCAACTTTTTCAACAAGTTCACCGTCTAGCTCTAGAATCAATCTCAAAACTCCATGCGCTGCTGGATGTTGAGGTCCAAAATTTAAGTTCATTGTTTTTTTTTCTTTAGCCATCTTGTTTTCCTTTGTTTTTAATTTCATCAATGTATTTTGTACCTTCCCAAGGGCTATCAAAATCAAATTTTCTATAATCTTGTTCTAATTTAACTTTTTCATAGATTACTTTTTTATCTTTCTCGCTGTACCTAACCTCGTTAAAACCTGTTAGTGGAAAATCTTTTCTAAGTGGATGACCGTCAAATCCATAATCTGTTAATATTCTTCTTAAATCTGGATGATTTTTAAATTTTATTCCGTACATATCAAAAACTTCTCTTTCCATCCAATTTGCAGAAGGATAAAGTTTAGTTATTGATGGAATTTTTTCATCGGGGTTAAAATTTACAATAATTTTTATTCTTAAATTATTTTCGTGACTTAAAAATAAATAACAAATTTCAAATCTATATTCTTCATCTGGATAATCTGCTGCCGCAATATCTATGAGTTGTTTAAATTTACATTTTTTATCTGTTTTTAAAAATAAAATTACTTGGTATAAATTCTCAACCTTAACATCTATTGATAGTTCGTCATTTTCAATATTAGTATTTTTAATTTTAGTTGTTAATTCCGAATTAATCAGTTTATTAAGGTCAGTGAGATTCATTTAAATTATCTATTTTGAGTTCCTTCTCTTCTTATTTTTTTTTGAAGCTGAAGCACTCCATACAATAATGCCTCTGCCGATGGAGGACATCCGGGTACATAAATATCGACTGGTACAATTCTATCGCAACCTCTTACAACAGAATAAGAATAATGATAATACCCTCCGCCATTAGCACAGCTACCCATTGATATTACATATCTTGGTTCTGGCATTTGGTCATAAACTTTTCTAAGTGGAGCTGCCATTTTGTTTGTTAATGTTCCTGCAACAATCATAACGTCAGACTGTCTTGGAGAAGCTCTTGGTGCCGCACCAAATCTTTCAAGATCGTATCTAGGCATAGATGTTTGCATCATTTCCACTGCGCAACAAGCTAAACCAAAAGTCATCCAGTGAAGAGATCCTGTTCTCGCCCAATTTATTAAATTCTCTGATGATGTTGTTACAAATCCTTTTTCGCTAAAATCCTTAGCGATTTGTTTAAACTCCTGTGGAATTTGCTTTTCTTTTTCTTTATTAAAAAACCCTATTCCCATTCTAATGCTCCTTTTTTCCACTCATAAATAAAACCAACAGTTAAAATAAATAAAAATGTCATCATTGAGTAAAAACCTAACAAACCGATATTTCCAAGTGATATTGCCCAAGGAAATAGAAAGGCAATCTCTAGATCAAATATTATGAAAAGTATTGCGACTAAATAAAACCTTACATCAAATTCTATTCTGGCATTATCGAAAGCTTCGAAACCACACTCATAAGCAGATAGTTTTTCTGGATCAGGATTGCTTGGAGATGCAATATAATTTATTACTATAAAACCTATACTCAATAGTAATGAGATAAATAAAAATATTATAATAGACAGGTATTCTGACAAAAAGTTCGTAATCATGTTTCACCAATATGTACCTCAATGCAAATAGCTTGAGGATTTTCATAATTAGTGATTCCTAATATATAGTATTTTTTGAAACTGTATAGAGGACAGATATTCACACAATTTTGAAACTGAAAACGATTCTCAACCCTAAAGTGGCGGGAGTGACGGGACTCGAACCCGCGACCTCCTGCGTGACAGGCAGGCGCTCTAACCAAACTGAGCTACACCCCCACTGGTGGGCGGTAAAGGACTCGAACCTATGACCCTCTCGGTGTAAACGAGATGCTCTACCAACTGAGCTAACCGCCCTAGTCAAACAACACGTGGTATACAACAAAAAATTAGGAATGTAAAAACCTAAAACTTTTGTTAATCTATAGTATCGACTGAAAGATAATTAAAATGATAATTAGTTGTCCAAATTGTAGCAAAAAGTTTCAAGTGCCAGATAATGCCATTCCAAAAGCTGGTAGAACTGTACAGTGTAGCTCATGTTCACATGAGTGGATGCAATACCCTGTCAAAGAACAGAAGGTAGTTAAGCTAAAAAACCCAGCTCCTATTAAATCATCACCTACAGTTAACAAAGCAAAAAAAATTCAAAAAAAAGTTACTGGGCCCGCTCCTTATTCAAAGGAATATATGGAACAAAAATGGGGATCTACGGTAAAAAATTACGCAGAACAAAAAGGAATTTCTAAGAAAAAAACTGGAACTAAAAAAATACAAAAAACTAAATCGCCAAAATTGAATGATAAAAGAGAAAAACCAAGTTTTGGTTTTTTT
>CACNVM010000022.1 GCA_902623915.1 uncultured Pelagibacteraceae bacterium
AAAGAAGTATACAACGTAGTTAAATCTGGAAAATCAACTGATCCTCAAAGTCTAGGCAAAATAGCAGGTGAGGAAATTTTAAAAAAAGCTGGAAAAAATTTTATTAAAAAAAGATGAATATTATTTTTACAAGACCTTTAATAGATGCTGAGGATTTGATGACAAACTTTTTTTCATCAAAATATAAAGTTATACACTTGCCAACTTTGAGTATTAATTCTGCAAACATGGAACCAATTAATACAAAAGAATTTGACGGTTTAATTTTCACTAGTGCTAATGCAGTCAGATTTTTACAATTAAAAAATGATGAAAAAAATATAAAATGTTTTTGTGTTGGAAATATAACTGAGAGATCTTTAAGATTAAAAGGATTTACTAATACAGTGGCTGCTTCAGGTACAGTCAACGCTCTTAAAAATATAATTTTAAACTCTGAAAAAAAAATAAAAAATTTAGCATATTTATGTGGAGATGTTGTCTCTTATGATCTGGATAAAGATCTCAAACTTTCTGGATTTAAAGTTAAAAAAATAATAAATTACACCTCAAGCAAAATAACAGACCTGAACAGTGAAAGTTTAGATTTAATCAAAAAATACCCTCCAGATATAACACTTATTTATTCTAAAAGAAGTGCAGAAAGTTTTGATCAGATAGTAAGTAAATACTCCCTTTCAGAATTGATGACACAATGCACAGTTATGTGTATAAGTAAAAAAATTAAAGAATTTTTAGAATCTAAAGGCTGGAAAAAAACAGAAACTTTTAATCCTGGAGAAGAGCTATTAAAAATAGAAAAAATTAAAAATGGATAAAACAGAAGAATTTATAGAATTATTTATTGACGTTTGGAAAAATGGAATTTCTGGGATAAATATTTCAGAAATTATCATCGCTTTAATTATTTTTTTCTTATTCCTTTTTCTCAGAGGTTTATTTGCAAAATTTATTATTAAACGTCTTGAAAAGTATGTTTCCAAAACATCAAACAAATTTGACAACACCCTAGTAGAGTCTTTAAAAGGCCCAACAAAATTTTTTCCTATTGTAGTAGGGTTTTTTGTTGCAACAAGCTACGTATCTTTAGGTGATAGCACTGAAAGCTTTATAGATAACGCAAACAGAACACTAATAACAATTTTAATTTTTTGGTCACTTCATCAAATTATTGGTCCGATATCGGTTTTAATAAAAACTGTAGAAGATCTTTTATCTAAAGATCTTTTAAACTGGATAATAAAAGCATTTAAAATTTTAATTTTAATTCTTGGAGCAGCTGCAGTTTTAGAACTCTGGGGTATTAAGATAGGTCCTATTATAGCTGGATTAGGTTTGTTCGGTGTAGCAGTAGCTTTAGGTGCTCAAGATTTATTTAAAAATTTAATTTCTGGTATTTTGGTTTTAGTTGAAAAAAGATTTAAAGTTGGAGATTGGATTTTAGTTGAAAATATTATTGAGGGAATTGTAGAAAAGATTGGGTTTAGATCGACGGTAGTAAGAAAATTTGATAAATCAGTTGCTGTAATTCCTAATTTTCAATTTGCTGAGAACGCAGTAATAAACATTAGTCAGACAACAAACTGGCGAATTAATTGGATCATTACTCTACAATACGATACTACAGTTGATCAGCTAAAAAAAATCCGAGATGAAATTGATAAATACATTACAACCTCAAAAGATTATAAGATAAGCGAAAACACTACTCATGCAGTAAGGATTGATAAGTTTTCAGATAGTTCAATAGATATGTATGTTAGATGTTTTACGAATACAAATAGATGGTCTGAATGGTTAAAAGTTAAAGAAAGATTAGCGATAGCAATAAAAGAAATTGTTGAGAGAAATAAGGCATCTTTTGCATTCCCAAGTCAATCAATTTACGTAGAAAAAAAATAAAAAATGAAATCAGTTTTAATTTTAATTGATAGTTTGGTTAGTATTTATATATGGGTTTTAATTATTAATGCATTACTAAGTTGGTTAATTGCTTTCAATGTTTTAAATACTTCAAATAGATTAGTCTACTCTCTGCTTGATATAAGTTACAAAATGACAGATCCACTTTTAAGGCCAATAAGAAATTTTTTACCAAATCTTGGTGGTATAGATATATCACCAGTTATTCTTATTTTACTCTTGATGTTTTTAAGAAACTTGGTTTTTGAATTTTTTGCACCAGCTCTGTTTTAAATATGATTATAGATGGAAAAAAAATAGCTGAGGGATTAAGAGAAAAATTAAAGAAAAAGATTATAGAATTTAAATCAAACTTAAAAATAGCTCCAGGCTTATCTGTTATTCTTGTGGGAGAAGATCCTGCAAGCCAGATTTATGTCAAAAATAAAATAAAATATTCAAAAGAAATAGGCATAGACTCTGAAGTAATAAGATATCCTGAAAATATTCAGGAAAAAATTGTTTTAGACAAAATTATTGAACTGAACAAAAATAAAAAAGTATCGGGTATTCTTGTACAATTACCTTTACCTCAACATATAAACAAACAGAAAGTTATAGAGACTATTCTACCAGAAAAGGACGTTGATGGATTTCATCCCATCAATGTTGGTAATCTATCCTCAGGAAATGACAGTAAAATACCATGCACACCGTTAGGATGTCTTATTTTACTTAAAGAAGTCGAAAAAAATTTAAGTGGCAAACATGTTGTAATAATTGGAAGGTCTAATTTGAATGGAAAACCTATGGCTCAATTGTTATTAAGAGAGAATTGTACAGTAACAATTACTCATTCAAAAACTAAAGATTTAAAAAGTGAGTGTAATAAAGCTGATATAATTATTGCAGCTGTTGGAAAACCTAAGCTTGTAAAAGGGGATTGGGTTAAAAAAAATGCCATAGTAATAGATGTAGGTATTAATAAAACAAACAATGGTATTGTAGGTGACGTTGATTTTGACGAAGTCGCTAAAATTGCTAAGGCAGTAACCCCCGTTCCGGGAGGTGTTGGACCGATGACTATAGCATGTTTATTAAGCAATACTGTTGAGTGCTTCAAAAGAGCTAATTCTTAAAAATAAACAAATTATATATTTTACAAAAATGAAATTATTTTTAATTCTAGGTAATCAACTTTTTAACCCAAAATATCTTAAAGAGTTTTCAGGACATACATTTTACATGTCCGAAGATTTCGGATTATGTACATTTCAAAAACATCATAAATTAAAAATATTATTATTTTTATCTTCAATGAGGTCTTACAGAGATGAACTTAAGTCTAAAAAATTTAAAGTTATCTATAGTGACTGTAACAACAATTTTAAACTTTCCTATGAAAAAAAACTTGAAAAAATAATTAAAGAAAAAAAGGTTACCGAAATAAGTTTTTTTGAAATAGAAGATATTTTTTTTGAAAATAAAATAAAAACTCTATTCAAAAAAAGAGGTGTTAAATTTAATGAAATAAAATCACCAATGTTTTTAACAACCAGAGACGAGTTTAAAAAATATTTAAGTGGTACAAAAAAACCATTCATGGCTAACTTCTATAAAATAAATAGATCAAAATTTAACATATTAATGAACAAAGATGGGACACCTAAAGGTGGAAAGTGGAGTTTTGATGAAGATAATAGAAAAAAGTTACCAGATAAAGTTGATGTACCAAAACAACTTAAATTTCAAAACACCTCCCATACTGAAACATTAAAAAAATTTATTGAATTAAATTTTAAAAACCATCCAGGTACCACAAATAATTTCTGGTTTCCAACTACCAGAGAGCAGACGCAAAAACTTTTTGACCAATTTATTAAATCAAAAATCGATTTATTCGGTGATTATGAAGATGCGGTTAGTAAAAAATCGAATATTCTATTTCATAGTGCCTTAAGCCCTTTAATAAACATAGGCTTGATAACACCAAGTGAAATTTTAGAAAAAATTAAAAAAATTGAAAATAAAACAAGAATAAATTCTTTAGAGGGTTATGTCAGACAAATTATTGGTTGGAGAGAGTTTATGCGAGGCATTTACCAAAATTATGATGAAAGATTAGAAAATACAAATTTTTTTAATCACAAAAATAAAATGAAATCATCTTGGTACAACGGAACCACTGGTCTTGATCCTTTAGATTTTTCAATTAAAAACGCCTTAAATTTTGGGTGGTCACATCATATTGAAAGGCTAATGATTTTAGCAAACATAATGAACCTTTGTCAGATAAATCCAAAGCAAGTTTATAAATGGTTTATGGAAATGTTTGTTGACTCATCTGACTGGGTAATGGCACCAAATGTTTACGGGATGGGACTTTTTAGTGATGGTGGAATATTTGCTACAAAACCATACATTTGCGGCTCTAGCTACTTTTTAAAAATGATGGATTTTAAAAAAGGGGAGTGGTGTAATATTATGGATGGTCTCTACTGGAATTTTATAAATAAAAATAGAAAATTCTTTTCTAAAAATCCTAGGCTTTCAATGATGGTAAGAGTTTTCGACAAAATGAAGTCGGATAGAAAAAAATTAATTCTTAATGCAGCTCAAAAATTTATAAAACAAAATACTATTTAAGTGATTAAAAAGCAAAATCTTCCAATTAAAATTTGCCCAGTTTGCAAAAAGCCCTTTTTTTGGAGAAAAAAATGGAGACTTAATTGGGAAAATGTCAAATATTGTTC
>CACNVM010000023.1 GCA_902623915.1 uncultured Pelagibacteraceae bacterium
TTTTTGAACTCCAACATGTTCCATAAATTCTTTGTAACATTTCATTGTTTGAGTCCCCTCTCCAATAAGCACCAGAAACTTTTGTTAATTTAAAAGCTTTACCTATTTTTCCTGATGAAACTAAATGTGGACCTCGACATAGATCGTGCCAAGTATCTCCGTGATGGTAAATTGATAGTTCCTCATTTTTGGGAATGCTCTCAATAATCTCAGCTTTATATTTTTCACCAATTTTTTTAAAATGCTCTATAGCTTTTTCCCTATGCCATACTTCACGTTTTGTTTTGACATCTCTGTCAATAATCTCTGACATTTTTTTCTCAATTTTTTTTAGATCATCTTTTGTAAATGGTTCTTTTCTTGCAAAATCATAGAAGAAACCATTCTCAATTACAGGACCTATGGTAACTTGTGTTCCTGGGAATAATTCTTGAACAGCCATTGCCATTATATGTGCTGCATCATGTCTGATTACATCTAGACCTTCTTTATCTTTGCTAGTTATAATTTTTACAGAAGAATCTTTTTGTATCGAAAAGCTTAAATCTTTCAACTCTCCATCAACACTTAGAATAAGAGCCTGTTTTGAAAGTGACTTACTAATTTTTTCAGCGACCTCATATCCAGTCACATTGTTTTTAAAACTTAATTTTTTTCCGTCTGGTAAAGTAATATTTGGCATTTAATATTTTTGTTTTAACAATTTTTTATACTCTGCAAATGTTGATTGGCACATTTTTTCTACATCAAATTTTATCAATATATTTTTCCTACCCTCATTTCCAATCGATTGCAACTTGTCTTTATCCATTTCAATAATATAGTTCAAGTTTTGTGCAAGGGAATTTGGATCTCCATTTTTAAATAAAAATCCTGATTTGCCATTAATTATAGTCTCTTTTGATCCACCTAAATCACTTGCTAAAATTGGTTTTTCCATTGCTTGTGCCTCTACTGCAACTCTACCAAAAGCTTCTGGCTCTATTGATGAAGATACAATTACGTCTGAGCTTTTATAAGCAACTGGCATTTCTTCACAAAAGCTTAAAAAAACTACATTATCTTTCAACCGGTATTGATCAACCATTGAAATGAGTTTTTTAAAAAAAACTTTACGGCCTTGATGTGAGCCCAATATTACAGCCTTAAAATTTGTTTTGTAATATTTTGTTTTCAATAATTTTAAAGCCTCTAAAAACACTTCTTGACCTTTCCACTTGGTCAATCGTCCAGGTAAAAGTATTTTAAAAGTGTGAATGTCTAATTTTAATGTGGAATTAAATCTATCAACTTTTTCTTCAGTGACATTTGATTTGTTAAAGTAATCAATATTTATACCTCTAAATATAACTAACAATTTTTTGTTTTTACCTAAAAGATCACTATAATTGCTGTGTATATGGTCAAAAATAAAATTGGATCCAGCAATAGTTAGTTCAGATCTAAGCATGATTGAGTTGTAAAATTTTTTAATTTTATTTTTAAAATTGTATGTGCCATGAAAAGTAGTAACAAACTTTCTTCTTGTTAAAAGATTTGCTAACCAACATGACCAAGCGGGCGCTCTACTTCGGGCATGAATAATATCAATGTTTAAAGTAAATATTACAACTAATAGAATTATTGCATTAATTATCATTAGCAGAGGGTTCTTTGAATGAACTGGTAGCCTAATAACCTTCACTTTATTTTTTTTAATAAATTTTAATAATGGTCCTCCACTTGTGACTATGTAAGATTTACAATCTTTCTCGGCTAAATAATGAGCAAGATCATAACAGCCTGTCTCTGCGCCTCCATAACCAAGTCTTGGAATTACTTGTAAAACTTTTATTTTAGATGACATATAATCAAAGATATATAATAACAGATTAATAAGAGAAATTTTATATGAAAAAGTACAACTACATTAGATTGTCAAAAACAAAAAAACTGAGATATATGGGCAATTTTTTCAAAAAAAAACTGTATATAATTTTTTTGCCTGGTTTTATGTCAAATATTGAAGGTGAAAAACCTAAAGCTTTTAAGAGATATGCAGTGAAAAAAAAATTGGGTTATTTAACTTTAGATTACTCGGGTCACGGAAAATCCTCAGGAAAATTTACTAAAGGAAATATAAGTCAATGGTCGAACGATACAAAAATTTTAATAAGAAGATTTATAAAAAAAAATAATTTTATTATAATTGGTTCAAGTATGGGATCTTGGATTGCATTAAATCAATTTAAGTATTTTAAAAATCAGATTAAAGGTTTTATTGGAATTGGCTCAGCTCCAGAATTTTTAGAAAGATTAATGTGGAGAAAATTTCCAAAAAAAGTAAAAAAAGAGATTAAACTTAAAGGGATAAGTCATATTAAAAATGGTGATTATGAGTACCCAATTACTTATCAGATAATTAAAGACGGCAGGAAAAACAAGGTTTTTTCAAAAAAGATTAATTCTAAAATTATTGTAACTATGTTTCATGGACAAAAAGATGAAGCTGTACCTGTTTCTTTTTCAAGAAAAGTATTATCTGTTTTTACAAAGGCAAAAAAAAGAATGGTAGTTATTAAAAATGGAGATCATAGTTTATCAAATAAACTGAGTATAAATAAAATTTTAAAAGAATTAGACCGCTTTAGAAATACTATCCTTTAATGTGATTGGATTCTCAAGTTTATCTAACATTTCTACAGGACAAACTTGTTTAAAATTATTTATTTCATTTTCGAAATCATTTAGAATTTCCTTAGCAATAACAGACTCTGTCTCTTTTAGATGATCTTGAATTAAAGACTTTAATTTTTCTTTCCAATATTTAGTCTCTGGTTTTTGCCAAGTAACTGAAGCAGGATTTACAAAGTTCTCAAAAGTATTTTCTGGATCATATATAAAGGCCATTCCCCCAGTCATACCTGCTCCAAAATTATCTCCGATGCTTCCAAGTATTACTATATTTCCACCAGTCATATATTCACATCCATTCGAGTCGCATCCTTCAACTATCGCAGTTCCTCCAGAATTACGAACAGCAAACCTTTCTCCTGCTTTACCAGCTGCAAATAATTTGCCCGATGTAGCTCCATATAAAACTGTATTTCCTATAATTGTGTTTTCTTTTGTCTTTAACCTATTAATTTTAGATGGAACAACAACAATTTTACCGCCAGACAATCCTTTAGCAACATAGTCGTTTGCATCTCCAAATATTTTTAATGAAATAGATTTTGATAAAAAAGCTCCTAATGACTGACCCGCAGAACCATTTAGATTTATTTGAACTAAATCACTATTAAGTTTGTTTTTAAACTTTTCAAAAATATAGTGTGAAAGCTTTGTTCCTACTGCTCTATCCGTATTTTTGATATTTCCTTCATATGAAATTTTTTCTT
>CACNVM010000024.1 GCA_902623915.1 uncultured Pelagibacteraceae bacterium
CAAATAAAAAAGAAAATTTACTGTCTTCATTAAAAGATAAAATCAAATCAATTAAAAATTGTGAACTTAAAAATAATGC
This sequence comes from uncultured Pelagibacteraceae bacterium, assembly GCA_902623915.1. GTDB lineage: Bacteria > Pseudomonadota > Alphaproteobacteria > Pelagibacterales > Pelagibacteraceae > Anoxypelagibacter. The sequence continues at coordinate 80 of CACNVM010000024.1, forward strand.
TACCAATCTCGTTTTTTCTGATGGTAATCCTTCTGCCAAAATAATGATTATTGGGGAAGGTCCAGGAGCTAATGAAGATAAAGAAGGAAAGCCATTCGTTGGAAGAGCCGGAAAACTTTTAGACAAAATGCTTGATTCAATAAAGCTTAATAGAAAGAATGTCTATATTTCAAACGTTGTTAATTTTAGACCGCCTGAAAATAGAAAACCAACAGATGAGGAAATTAAAAGATATCTACCTTTTTTAGAGCGGCATATTGAAATTATAAAACCTAGTATTTTATTGTTACTTGGAAGCACAGCACTAAATGCAATTATAGGTAATGAAATTGTTATATCCAAAGCTAGGGGAAAATGGTTAAAAAAGAAAATTGGTAAAATAGAGACAACTGTTATTGCTTCTTTTCATCCTGCTTTTTTAATGAGACAACCCGAACAAAAAAAATACGCTTGGGAGGATTTGAAGATGATAAGAAAAAAAATTTCTGAACTTAAAATTAATTTAAATGACTGGTAAATTATTCGCAGGTGTTGATGAGGTTGGAAGAGGTTGCTTAGCTGGACCTGTTGTGTCTTGTGTAGTGATTTTAAAGAGGAGTATTAAGAAAAATTTTTTAAAAGATTCAAAGACGATTGCTTTTAAAGATCGTTTATATATTGCAGATCACATTAAAAAAAATTCTTGGTTTTCTATAGGTATTGCATCTGTTAGTGAAATAGATAAATATAATATATTTAATGCTACACTGCTTTCAATGGAAAGAGCAATAAAAAAATTAAAAAAAAAACCTGATCTTTATTTAATAGATGGCACGCATGGTCCGAAAAAAATAAAGAATTTTAAAACAGTGATTAAAGGTGACCAAAAAATAAAATGTATTTCTGCAGCATCAATATTGGCAAAAGTTTTTAGGGACCTTTATATGATCAAGTTGGGAAATAAATTTCCTCAATATAATTGGAAAAAAAATTTTGGTTACGGAACCTCACAACATTTACATGCATTAAAAAAATTTGGGATTACTAATTACCATCGAAAAAGTTACAGACCCGTATACAATATCTTGTCAAAATAGGAATTTCCAACACACGATAGACTCTTTTTTTTTAAAAAAAAAATTGACTGAAGATTCAATTTCGGGTTGAATTCAGTAAATGACGAAATTTTGTAACAAGATTATAAACGGTGATTCTTTAGAGGTTTTAAAAAAAATTCCAAGTAAAACTTTTGATCTAGTGTTTGCTGACCCTCCCTACAACATGCAAATTGGTGAAAAGTTAAAACGACCCGATAATAGCAAAGTTCATGGCGTTAATGATAAGTGGGATCAATTTTTAAACTTCAAACATTATGATGAATTTTCCAAAGAGTGGTTAAAAGAATGTAAAAGAATTTTAAAGGATAATGGTTCTATGTGGGTGATAGGTACTTATCACAATATTTTCAGACTTGGTTACCATATTCAAAATTTAAATTATTGGATTTTAAACGATGTGATTTGGAGAAAAAATAACCCAATGCCAAATTTTAAAGGAACGCGATTTACAAATGCACATGAAACATTGATCTGGGCATCAAAAAGTAAAAAATCAAAATACACATTTAATTATCAATCCTTAAAATGCTTAAATGATGATTTACAAATGAGATCTGACTGGACACTTCCAATTTGTAATGGAAAGGAAAGGCTGAAAAAGAATGGAAAGAAAATTCATTCAACACAAAAACCTGAGGCCTTGTTACATAGAATTATATTAGCAACAACAAACAAAGGCGACTTGATATGTGATCCATTCATAGGTACAGGAACCTCAGCTGTAGTAGCAAAAAAACTTGGTAGAAAGTATTTTGGTATTGAAAAAGATAAAAAATATTTTGGTGCAGCCAATAAGAGAATTAATCAAACTAGAGTAATTGAAGATAATTATCTTGATACTGTAGAGAATAATAAATCAAAACCTAGGATACCTTTTGGTTCTCTGGTTGAAATGGGCATAATAAAACCAGGATCTGTATTATTTGATCAAAAAAAGAAGTTTAATGCTAAAATAATGGCTGATGGAAGTTTAAAACATAAAGGTAATGAAGGATCAATTCATAGAGTAGCAGCTAAAATTATGGGAACTGAAAGTTATAACGGCTGGACCTATTGGTATTGCAATATAAAAGGAAACTCGGTTTCTATAGATAATTTAAGACAGAGATTAATATCAAAAAATACTTAATTAGTTGTAAACTTTTCCAATATAATTATTTAGAAAGATTTTATTTTTTAACATTATTTTTAAAGACTTATTTCTAACCGTTTTTAAGATTGGATTAGAAAAATGGAAAATATAATAATTTAATTTAGACCTTCGATTAATAACTTTTGTTCTCTCTAACCTTTTTTTAAAAAAAAGATCTGACGCATGTTTATAATCTTTAGATAATAAATTAAATAATTCATTAGCAGTCTCTATTGACTGGGAGGCGCCCTGTGCCATAGTAGGAGGAAATGTGTAAAAAGCGTCTCCTATATAAAATAAATTCTCATAAATTGATTTTGAAGGTTTTTTTGAAGTATAAATCGGCCAATATTCTAATTTGTTCTCAAAAAGACTTTCTAAATTTTTATTTTGTGGAATTATTTCTTTTTTAATTAGTGCTTTCAAATCAATATTATTGAGTAATTTTTGACGTATTATACACACAACATTTAATTCACCATTTTTATTAATTGGGTATATTACTATATGTGCATTATTAAGCATTATTAGGGATATGCTGTTTTTATCATAGTTAGACTCTGGTAAATTTTTAAGAATTGTTCTTATTGCAATTGATCCATTATAGACTGGTTGAATACTTTTGTTTTCTACTATTGATTTTGTATTTGAAAAAACACCATCCGAAACAACTACGAAATCTACCAGATCATTTGTATTATCTTTAAAATTAATTAAAAGCTTTTCTTTAATTTGTGAAATTTTTTTTACCTCTTTTCCAAATCTCAGATTATTTGCAAATAATTTATTTTTTAGAAATTCAATTAAAACTGATCTTTTTAAAGTTGTATACTTACATTCTTCAGAATTAAATCTTGATAGATTTAAATCACAAATCTTATGATTTTCGCTTGAATAAAAATTTAAATTAGATGGATTAGAAAATT
>CACNVM010000025.1 GCA_902623915.1 uncultured Pelagibacteraceae bacterium
ATCTTTTTTTAATATTTTTGAAACAATTCCAAGTGCATTGATACTACTAATTTTTCCTTGATCTGTTCCCATACTATTTGTTGTAAATCTTTTTAAATGCTCAATTCTATTAAAGCCTTCATTGACTGCTTGTCTTAAGTCTTTCGTAGTTACATCGTTTTGAAGATCTATAAATGATTTAGACCATAGTGATTTTTTTTCGTGTTTAGTTTCCCAAAGCTCTTTAATTTGAAATTTTTCAGGCCCGTTAAGTTCAAACTTTACTTCGAGTTCATTTAGACTTTCAAATTCACTTAATTTTTTTTCAACTTCGACTAAAAGTTTTTCGTAACTAAAGTTACCGCTTACAGATCCTAGAGTAATGGTCTTTTGAAAAATTCTATCTGGTTTAAAAGTTAAAAGTGTATCGTCCCATTTTAGAAGACCTTTAGATTGAGTGAACAAATGAATATCTGGATTAAAACCACCTGACACACACAACATTGAAGTTTTGATTTTACTAATTTGATTTTTTTTAGTTCTTATACAAACTCTTTTTACCTCTTTTTTTCCTTCACAACCTTCAACTTCGGATTTTGGATAGAATGGAATATTAAACCTTTCTAGAAGGTCTACTGTTTCTTTTTCAATATTTTTTTGATCTCTTATATCAACATAAGCTCTTGGCTTATAACCTAAATCTGTAATAGATTTTAGCAGACTAAATGTTGATGAATTATTTGTAAAAATAACAGGACTTTCATCTGGAACTACGCCATACCTATTTAAGTACTTTTCAAAAGAGGCAGCCAGCATTACTCCTGGTAAATCATTATTCCTGAAAGTAATAAATCTTTCAATATGACCATTAGCTAAAATAGTTTGCTTAGTTCTAATTTTGTGTAAAACCAACTCAGGCTTGTCATCATCTTGAGGCTTTCCAACATTTTTATCTTCTATTGCAATTAGATGATCACTAAAATTATATGTGGTTACTAAAGTATTTTTTAATATTTTTATATTATTTGAATTTCTAATTAGTCTTTCGGTTTTTTCTAACCATTCATCTGTTGATTGATCATTGATAGATTTTATTTTAGCAGCATTTTTTAAAATACCACCCAAAGTATCCTCTCTCTCAACTAATAAAACATCATAATTTGTACCTGCAAATTTTCTGGCCGCTAAAAGACCACTTAAACCTCCACCAACGATAATAACGTCGACGTTATGATGTTGATGGATACTTTTTGATTTAAATTCTTTTGGGGGCTTTCCTAACCCAGCCGTTCTTCTGATCAAAGGCTCATATACATTTTTCCAGAAACCTTTAGGTCCCATAAATGTTTTATAATAAAAACCTGCAGAAAATATTGGTGATAAAATATTATTTATTGAGCCTAAATCTGTTTTTAATGAAGGCCAACGGTTTTGGCTTTTAACAATCATTCCTTCATAGATTTTTTTTACTGTTGCTCTTACGTTAGGTTCATTATGTTCATTTATAATTTGAACTAATGCATTAGGCTCTTCAATTCCACATGTATAAATACCTCTTGGTCTATGATATTTAAAACTTCGCCCAATTAATCTAATGTTATTTCTTAATAAAGCAGCGGCAATAGTATCTCCTTGATTACCAGCATATTTTTTTCCATCAAATTTAAAATATATTTTATTCATGGTTTTTTCACCGAAAAGTTACCCGAACCAACATCTGGTTCTCCAGATGGTGTTTTTATAGTATTTTTAAATTCTTTTGACGGAGGAGGGGTCTCACCCATTTTATAAACTTTTAATATTTCATCCGTTGAAGTGTTTCTAACTGCATTAAACCATTTTTTGCATCCATGAGTATGAACCCAACGTTCGTAATAAATTCCTTTTGGATTTGCTCGGATAAAAACATATTCAGACCACTCTCTATCACTTATTTGTTCAGGATCTTTGGGTCTTGCTACGTGAGCTTCGCCACCATTAGAGAATTCTGATTGATCTCTTTCTCCGCAATAAGGACATCTTATAGTAAACATTTAATGTGCTACAGCTGCAGCTCCGTGCTCATCAACTAATCGACCACTTACAAATCGATCTACGCTAAATGGCGCGTTAATCTTATGAGCTTTATTTTTTGCTATTGTATGTGCAAAAACATTTGCACTTCCTGGTGTTGCTTTAAAACCGCCTGTGCCCCACCCACAATTAAAATACAATCCTTCTACTTCACATTTACTAAGTATTGGACTTGCATCTGGAGTTATATCTACAATGCCACCCCATTGTCTGAGCATTTTCATTTTTCCAAAGATTGGATAGAGCTCAACTATTGCTCTGATCGTATCTTCAATAATATTATAACCACCTCTTTGTGTATAAGAATTATATCCGTCAGTCCCTGCACCAATAACAAGTTCGCCTTTATCAGATTGACTTACATAAGCGTGTACAGCGTTCGACATAACAACTGTATTGATCACAGGCTTAATAGGTTCAGACACTAATGCTTGCAGAGCTTTACTTTGAAGTGGTAATTTAATTCCGGCACTTGCTGCTAAAACACTTGTGTGACCAGAAGCAACCACACCAACTCTATTTGATCTAATAAAACCTTTAGATGTTTCAACACCCTGTACTTTTCCTTTAGCTGTTCTTATTTTTTTAACTTCACAATTTTGTATTATGTCCACTCCTAATTCATCCGCTCTCATTGCGTAACCCCACGCAACTGCATCGTGACGTGCTACACCAGCTCGTGGTTGATAAGAAGCCCCTAAGACAGGGTACCTACAATTTTCAGTATTCATTATCGGTACTAATTTTTTTATTTGATGAGGATCAACCCATTCAGAATCGATACCGTTTAATTTATTTGCACTTACTCTTCTTCTAATTTCTTTTACATCGTGTTCATTGTGAGCAAGATTTAAAACACCTCTTTGGCTAAACATAATGTTATAATTTAATTCTGAAGATAAATTTTCCCAAAGTTTTAATGAATGTTCGTACAAATGTGCACTTTCATCCCAAAGATAATTTGATCTTATAATTGTTGTGTTACGACCCGTATTACCACCACCTAACCAGCCTTTCTCAATAACTGCAATA
>CACNVM010000026.1 GCA_902623915.1 uncultured Pelagibacteraceae bacterium
AAATGGCTTAAGAGTTTAGTCGCAGACATTGAAAAGCTTAGAAAAAAGGGAAAAGAATTTGTTATTGTTTCTTCTGGAGCAATTGCTTTAGGTCAAAATCACTTAAAAGTGAAAAAAAAGAGGCTGAAAATTGAAATGAGCCAAGCTCTAGCCTCTGTTGGACAAATTCATCTAACAAATATCTATAAAGAAATTTTTAAAAAGAAAAAAATTAATATTGGCCAAATTTTAATATCACCTGATGATACTGAGCAGAGAAGAAGGGCGATAAACATAAAAAGAACTTTTGAAAATCTTTTTAAACTTAAAGCTATACCTGTGGTAAATGAAAATGATACGACTGCAACATCAGAAATTAAATATGGAGATAATGATCGTTTAGCTGCGAGAGTTGCACAAATAATAAGTGCTGACGTTTTAATTAATTTTTCAGATGTAAATGGTTTATATGAGTCTTCAAAAACTAAAAAAATAATTAATGAGGTAAAAAATATAAATAATGAAATATATGCGCTTGCTGACAGTAAAAAGAGTGTCTATGGTTCGGGCGGGATGGTCACAAAATTAGATGCTGCGAAAATTTGTATGAATTCTGGTTGCTATATGGCTATAGCTAACGGAAAACAAATAAATCCTTTAGATAAACTATTAAAAACAAATATTTGTACCTGGTTTTTACCAAAAGTATCTAGCCTTGATGCAAGAAAGAAATGGATTGTGAGCTCGATTGGATCAAATGGAAAAATATATATTGATGGTGGTGCTGTTAAAGCTTTAAAAAATGGAAAAAGTTTACTGCCAGCAGGAATAATAAAAATTGATGGAGAATTTTTAAAAGGAGACAACATACTAATTGTTGACTTAGACGGTAATGACTGTGCTAGAGGTATAACATCTTTTTCTTCTGATGAAATTAATAAAGTAAAAGGCTTAAAAAGTGATCAACTAGAAAGTATCTTGGGTTATCCAACTAAATCAGAAATAATTCATAGAGATGATATGGTTAAATTATAATGAAAAATTATTTAAATAATATTGGAAAAAAATCTAAAAATGCTTTTAAAAATTTAGGTAATGTAAGTTTAAAGAAAAGGAATAAAGTACTAGAGACTTATATAAAATCTTTAAAAAATAATAAAAATAAGATTATTAAAGAAAATTTAAAAGACATAAAACTTTGTAAGCGACAAGAATTAATAGATAGACTAATCCTTGATAGTAAGAAAATTGAAGGTATAAGAAGTTCAATTTATGAAATCATAAAATTTAAAGATCCTTTAGGAAAAGTAATTGAAAAGTGGAAGAGACCAAATAACTTAATAATAAAGAAAGTTTCTGTTCCAATTGGTGTAATAGGAATTATTTATGAAAGTAGACCAAATGTAACTAGTGACGTATCTTCTTTGTGTTTAAAATCAGGTAATGTTGCTATTTTGAGAGGTGGTTCTGAGTCATTGAATTCAAATAAAATTCTAGCAAATCTTTTTAGAAACTCTCTTTCAAATAATTATGTTGATAAAAACTGTATACAATTTATCGATAAAAAAAATAGAAAAATTGTAGATTTTCTTTTATCGCAAATGTCAGATTATATTGATGTTATAGTTCCAAGAGGAGGTAAGAGCTTGGTTAAAAAAGTACAAAAAATCTCGAATGTAAACGTAATTGGACATTTGGAAGGAAATTGTCATGTATATGTTGATAAAGATGCTGATCTAAACATGGCAAAAAAAGTAGTTTTAAATTCAAAAATGCGAAGAACATCAATTTGTGGTGCAGCAGAGACTTTGTTGATTCATGATAAATGTTTGAGGTCTCATTCACTTCCAATTATTAGAGAGTTAATCCTAAAAGGATGTGAAGTATTTGTAGACAAAAAAATAAACAAATATTTTAATAATAAACTTAAGTTAGCTAACGAAAGTGATTGGAGAACTGAGTATTTATCACCTAAAATATCTATAAAGAGCGTAAATGGAGTAAATGAAGCTATTAAACATATATTAAAATATGGAACAATGCATACCGATGCTATCATTACTCGAAATACAAAAACGGCAAATATATTTTTAAACGGAATAAATAGTTCAATAGCTGTCCATAATGCATCAACGCAATTCGCAGATGGAGGTGAATTTGGATTTGGCGGAGAAATTGGTATTTCAACAAATAAGTTGCCACCTAGAGGTCCAGTAGGCATTAATCAACTTACTTCTTATAAATATATGGTCTTAGGAAAAGGTACTATAAGATCGATATAATAATGAAGAAAAAAAAAGTTGGAAAAAAAATTGGTATATTTGGAGGAAGCTTTGACCCGCCTCATAGGGGACATGTTCAAATAGCAAAAATTTCTTTAAAAAAACTAAACTTGAGCCAACTTTTTTGGGCAATTACAAAAAGAAATCCACTTAAAAAGAGGCCCTTACTAACTCTTAATGATCGAATTTTACTTTCAAAAAAATTAGTAAGAAAGAACAAAAGAATTAAAATTAAGAGCTTTGATAAATATTTAAGGACTAGTAAAACAATTGAGTTGCTTAAGTTTATAAGAAATAAACATAAGAATTCGCAAATATATTTTATTATGGGCTCTGATAATATTATAAAATTACATAGATGGCATAATTGGAAAAATTTTCAAAAATATTGCACTATTGTTGTATTTCCGCGAAGAGGGTACTTAAATAATATGATGATTTCCAAGGCTTATAGCTACATAAAAAAAGATAAAATAATATTTTTAAAGTCAAAAATAGTAGATATTTCATCTTCCAATATTAGAAAAAATTATTTATTATAATAATAGTGCAAATCCCTGAAATTAAAAAAATTATAGAAAAAACTTTAAATCAAAATAAAGCTATTAATATTGTGTCAATTAATTTGAAAGGTAAGACTTCCATAGCAGATTATATGGTAATTGCCTCGGGTACGTCTTCCAGACATATTCAATCACTTTCAGAGATATTATTAAAAGAGTTACAAAAAAATGGGGTTTCTAAATGTAAAATGGAAGGTAGAACAAGCCATGATTGGAAACTAATTGATGCAATA
>CACNVM010000027.1 GCA_902623915.1 uncultured Pelagibacteraceae bacterium
TGTACGAACATACTAGAGCAGAAGGTTTCGGAGATGAAGTAAAAAGAAGAGTTTTAATCGGAACATATGTTTTATCTTCCGGTTATTACGATGCCTATTATTTAAAAGCGCAGAAAGTTAGAAAACTCATCAAAGGTGATTTTGATAATAGTTTTAAGCAAGTTGATGCAATTTTAACTCCATCTACACCAAGTTCAGCTTTTAAAATAGGAGAAAAGGCTAACGATCCAATTTCAATGTATCTAAATGATATATTTACTGTTCCTGTAAATCTAGCAGGATTACCTGCAATATCTATACCAGCTGGAAAAGATCATAAAGGACATCCTTTAGGTCTACAATTAATATCAAAAGAATTAGAGGAGCAAAAAATTTTAAATATTGCTTTTGCAATGGAAAAAGAAATTGATTTTAAACAATCTTTAAATAGATGGTGGGAATAGTTTATGAAAGATAAGTTTGATTACTTTATAAAAACAGAAAATAACAAATGGGAAGTAATAATTGGACTAGAAGTACATGCCCAGGTCACATCTAAGTCAAAATTATTTTCTAGTTCATCTACTAAATTTGGTGAAAAACCAAATACACAAGTTAGTTTAGTAGACTCGGCTTTTCCAGGAATGCTTCCTGTAATAAACAAATTTTGCATAGAACAGGCTGTCAAAACTGGGTTAGGTTTAAATGCTAAAATTAATCTAATGTCGATATTTGATAGAAAAAATTATTTTTATGCTGATTTACCCGCAGGTTATCAAATTTCTCAATATAAAAATCCAATAGTTGGTGAAGGCTCAGTAACTCTTGATATGCCATACGGAACAAAAAAGGTTGGTATTGAAAGATTACATTTAGAACAAGATGCAGGAAAAAGTATCCATGATTTGAGTCCAGATAATACCTTTGTAGATTTAAATAGATCTGGAGTTGCATTAATGGAAATCGTAAGCAAGCCAGATTTAAGGTCTCCTGATGAGGTTAATTCTTACGTTAAAAAGTTAAGAACAATAATGAGATATTTAGGTACCTGCGATGGAAATATGCAGGAAGGTTCTTTAAGAGCTGATGTTAATGTTTCAGTCAGAAAACAAGGTGAAAAAAAATTTGGCACTAGGTGCGAAATTAAAAATGTTAATTCAATAAAATTTATGGAAATGGCAATTGAATCTGAAGCTAAAAGACAAGTTGAGCTTATAGAGTCAGGTAAAAAAATTGAACAAGAAACTAGACTTTTTGATACCAAAAAAAATGAAACTAGATCAATGAGATCAAAAGAGGAAGCTCATGATTATAGATATTTTCCTGATCCAGACTTATTACCATTAGTAATCAAACAAAGTTTTGTAGATAATTTAAAAAATAAATTACCAGAGCTCCCGGATAAAAAAAAAGAAAGATTTATAAATAAATTTAAACTAACATCCTATGAGGCAAATGTATTAATTTCAGAAAATAATATTTCTGAATATTTTGAAGAGGTAATAAAAACTGCAGATATAAAACTTGCAAAAAATTGGATTATTGTTGAATTGTTTGCTGTTTTAAATGATAAGAATTTAGATATTAAAGACTCACCTGTTTCTTCCAAAAATTTAGCAAACTTATTAAATCTAATTAGTTCAGGTGAAATTTCAGGTAAAATTGCCAAAAAAGTATTTGAATTAATGGTCCAGTCAGGTGATGAACCATCAAAAATTATTAAAGATAAGGGACTCCAGCAACAAAGTGATCCAAAAGAGTTAGAAAAAATAGTTAAAAATGTTCTAGAAAAAAATTTAGATAAAATCACCCAATATAAAGCTGGAAAAGAAAAACTTTATGGTTTTTTTGTTGGGGAAGTAATGAAAGCATCTTCTGGGAAAGCAAATCCTAAATTAGTAAACGATATTTTAAAAAAAGAGCTAAAAAAATGAACATATTTGGAATTGGCACAGACATAGTTAATATTAAAAGAATTCAAAATTCACTTAAAAAAAACAAAAATTTTAAAAAAAGAATATTTACTAAATTTGAAGCCAAAATATGTGAAAAAAGAGCTAACAAAATTAATTGTTTCGCCAAAAGATTTGCTGCCAAAGAAGCTTTATTTAAAGCACTAGGCATTCATAATAAACTTAGTTTTCTAGATGTTGAGATTAGAAATAATATATCAGGACTTCCTAATTTTCAAATAAAAGGAAATTCTTTGAAAAATTTAAAGAAAATTTTTAAAAATAGAAAGTTTAAAATTCATTTGTCTCTTTCGGATGATGAACCATGGGCTGTCGCCTCCGTTATTATATTTATATATAAATAATTTATGCTAGCTAAAATATTTGAAAATCTTAAAACATTAATCATAGCTTTATTAATTGCTATTTTGATACGGTCTCTTTTTTTTCAACCTTTTTATATACCTTCATCTTCTATGGAACCCACTTTATTAGTAGGAGATAGAATTTTTGTATCAAAATATACTTATGGTTATAGCAAACATTCATTTCCTTTTAGTCCTCCAATTTTTGAAAATAGAATATTATATAGCAAACCAAACTATGGAGATCTTGTTGTATTTAAAACACCATCTGATAATAGAACAGATTTCATTAAGAGATTAATTGGTCTACCAGGAGATCAGATTCAATTTAAAGATGGAAATTTATTCGTTAATAACGAAATGATTAAAAGAGAGAAAATCAATAATAGAAACGACATAAGATGTGCTGGTAAAGAAATTGATGTTTTAGAATACAATGAGGAGTTATCAAAAAAAAAGAGTTTTAATATAGTCTATAAATTAAAAGGAAGTATGAAAAATTCAGATCTTTATA
>CACNVM010000028.1 GCA_902623915.1 uncultured Pelagibacteraceae bacterium
CCTTTACCCATACGTACTTCAGTTGGTTTTTTTGAAACAGGAATATTTGGAAATATCCTTGACCATACTTTACCAGATCTTTTCATATGTCTTGTTAATGCAACCCTTGCTGCCTCAATTTGTTTTCCAATAACTCTCTCAGGTTGAATAGCTTTTAACCCAAATTCACCATAGTTAAGAGAGCTCGCTCTTGTAGCATTCCCATGAATTCTTCCTTTATGTGCTTTTCTAAATTTACTTCTTACTGGTTGAAGCATTTTTAGTCCTTTCCACTTTTTGTTTATTGACGTCTTTTAAAAATATTTCACCTTTATATATCCAAACTTTGACACCTATAATACCGTAAGTTGTCAATGCTTCAGACTCAGCATAATCTAAATTGGCTCTTAATGTATGTAGTGGTATACTTCCTTCTCTCAACCATTCACTTCTAGCTATTTCATTCCCAGCTAACCTTCCACTTAATGTTACTTTAATCCCTTTAGCACCAAGTCTCATTGCTGACTGCATTGCTCTTTTCATTGCTCTTCTGTAGGCTATTCTTTTAACCAATTGTTGAGAAATATTTTCTGCAACAAGATATGCGTTTAATTCTGGTTTCTTTATCTCTTTAATATTAACGGAAACTTCACTATCAGTAATTTTTGAAATTTTACCTTTTATTTTTTCTATATCAGACCCTTTTTTTCCAATCACAAAACCTGGCCTAGATGTATGTATGAAAACAGAGCATTTTTTACCAGACCTCTCTATTATTATCTCTGAAACTCCTGAGTTTTGGATATTCTTTTTAATATATTCTCGAATTTTATAATCTTCGATTAAATATTTTCCATAATCACCTTTTCGTGCAAACCAAACAGAGTCCCAGCCTCTGTTTATACCTAATCTAAAACCTATTGGATTTACTTTTTGACCCATTATTTTTCATCTCCCTGTTTTTTTTCAATTTTCTTCTCTTCTAGAATTATTGTCACTCTACTATAAGGTTTTTTTATTGGAGATGCTCTTCCTTTGGCCCTTGGTCTAAATCTTTTCATAACAATAGATTTACCCACGTAGGCTTCTTTGACATAAAGATTGTCAATATCATATTGATAATTGTTTTCTGCATTGGCAATGGCTGATTTGACTGTTTTTTTTATATCTACAGCAACTTTTTTTCTTGTAAATTCTAAATCTCTAATTGCAACATCTGCCTTCTTTCCTTTTATAAAATTTAAAACTAAATTTGCTTTTCTTGCCCCACTTCTTACGTTCTTATTTATTGCTTTAATTACGTTGTTTTTTTCTGTCATTTACTATCCTTTTTTGGTGCTGCCGGTTTAGCAGGAGCTGATGGTGCAGCAGGTGCAGTTTTTGGTGAAGCTCCTGGTGCGGCCCCAGTTGCAGCTTTAGGTGCGGATCCCTCTGCAGCAGCTTTTTTGTCTGCAGGTGTGTGTCCAGAAAATTTTCTTGTTGGTGAAAACTCACCCAATTTATGTCCAACCATTTCCTCTGATACTGTTATAGGTATAAAACTCTTTCCATTATGAATTAAAAAACTATGCCCTACAAATTCTGGTATAATTGTAGAGTTTCTTGACCAAGTTTTAATTGGAGCTTTTTTTGACTGGTCTTTTAGTTTATCAATTTTTTTCAATAAACTTGGATGCACAAATGGTCCTTTCCAAACACCTCTGGTCATTTAACTATCACTCCTTTTTTTTCTCCTAGTGATTATAAATTTATCACTCCTTTGTGGTCTTCTGGTTTTAAGCCCCTTTGCTGATTGTCCCCAAGGGGAAACTGGATTTCGTCCACCAGCTGTTTTACCTTCACCACCTCCATGAGGGTGATCAACTGGATTCATTGCTACACCTCTAGTTTGTGGTCTTTTACCCTTCCATCTGTTTCTTCCGGCTTTACCAATTTTTATATTTTTCTGATCTGGATTTGATACTACCCCTATTGTTGCTTTACAATCTTTTCTTACCTTTCTAGTTTCTCCTGATGAAAGTTTAATGATAGCATATTCATCATCGATACCAGAAAGAGTTACATAAGCTCCAGCAGATCTGGCGAGTTTACCACCTGCTCCTAAATTTAATTCTACATTATGAACTTGAGTACCAGGAGGTATGTCGCCTAATGACATGCAATTACCAACTTTAATTTCTTTGTTGGTACCTGATACTATTTTATCTCCAATCTTTAAATTTTGAGGGCAAATAATATATGTTTTAGTTTTATCTTCGTAGGTAATCAAAGCTATAAAAGAAGTTCTATTAGGATCATATTCTATTCTGTCAACTGTTCCTGTCATATCAATTTTATTTCTATGAAAATCAATTATTCTGTATCTCTTCTTGTGGCCTGATCCTCTTGCTCTAGATGTTATTCTTCCAAGATTATTTCTTCCACCTGAAGAATTTTTTCCTCTTGTTAAAGGCTTAAAAGGTGAACCTTTCCAAACATCTTTTCTATCAACTAAAACCGTTGTTCTTGTAGATTTTGTATAGGGTTTGTATGATTTTAATCCCATAATTTTAAGCTCCTGAAGCTAGGTCTATACTTTGACCTTTCTTGAGTGTTATCATTGCTTTTTTATATCCCTTTTTAAATCCAATTTTACCTCTTATAACTTTGCTTTTTGTTTTTTTAGTAATTGTATTTATTTTAATCACATTTACTTTAAATATTTTCTCAATATTTTTT
>CACNVM010000029.1 GCA_902623915.1 uncultured Pelagibacteraceae bacterium
GGTAATTGGTCTATTCCCATTAAAACTGAAGGTATTAACCCATATGAGTATGTAAAATCTCTCAACTCATTTTCACTTAGACCAAGTTGAGCTATGAAAATTAAAATACAAAATCCAATAATACCATAACTGACTATTGGTCTTGAGCTGGTTGGGTTGTCATCTTTTAGAGGAATCATATTTCAATTTACTTGTTTTATTGATTTTTTAGGTATTTTAAACATTTGATTTTATCAACCTATAATTGTAGAATTAACGTTATGAGCGAAAAAACTTCAGTACTTTTATCAGATGTTACAATAAAAGGTAACGTTATTGAAAAAGAAAAACTTATGACTGACGCGAAAATTGAAGGCGATGTATCAGCGGAAGTACTTCAAACATTTGAAGGTTCAAGTATTAAAGGCGATATAAACTCTTCTAATACAAGTATTGGTGGTGCGCTTAAAGGTAACGTTAAGTCTGACAAAATAAGAATAAAGTCTACAGCCGATGTTGAGGGTAACTTAAATCAAAGGAATTTATCAATTGAAGACGGTGCTAAATTAAAAATAAAAGCTGAAACTATTTAAATTAAAATTTCCACTCATTTACCTTACTAAATAAAAAATTTCTAAAAGCAATTAATCTTGCATTATCTTTAAGAGATGCTGGATAAACAAAGTGTGTTTCTGTTGGTTTACCAGGTTCATCAGGTAGAACTTTTGTTAAACCACTAATATTATAAGTAATATAATCTGGTAAAGCAGCTAAACCAACTCCACTTTGAACAGCAAGAAGAAGTCCATAAACACTATTAACTTTCATTAAGGATTTCCTTTTTTTTCCTTCTTTTGATCCCACTTTTAAAACCCAGTCAGGGTTATAAACTGGTGAGGGTGCGCCTTTACCATAAGTTATAAATTTATGCTTATCTAAATCTCTTAAATTTTTTGGATAACCATTTTTTTGTAAATATTCATTCGAACCATAAATATGATAATTAAAGTTTACAAATTTTTTTTGAATTAAATTTAATTGTTTAGGTCTTCTCATTCGAATTGCAACATCTGCTTGGCGTGTAGCTAAATCTAGTTCTTTATCGTCGAAAATTAGTTCAATTTCTATCTCTGGATGAAGATCCATAAATTCTTTTATTCGTGGTGTAAGCCAGGTAGTTCCAAAACTCACAACAGTTGTTACTATTAATTTTCCCTTTATTTGATTTTTCTCTTCACTTAAATTTGACTCAACTTCTTTAAGTTTTGATATTACATCATTTGCTGTTTTAAATAGATATTCGCCATTTGAAGTTAAAACTAATCCCCTTGCATGCCTTTCAAACAAATTTATTTTTAAATCTTTTTCTAGAGACTGAATTTGTCTACTTATTGCCGATTGGCTCAAATTTAATATTGTTGATGCATTTGTAAAACTACCAGCCTCAGCAACGGTATGAAAAATTTTTAATTTATCCCAATCCATAAATTATTTTTTTATTATTTATTTGTATTTAATATTGCACGACCTGAAAACTCGCCTTTAATTAATTTTGGGTAAGTTTCTAAAAGCTCATTAAATGATAATTCTTTCGTAAATCCTTGAACCTTTGTAAAATCTATTAATTTTGCTGCTTGTCCCCACACAAATTCTCTTCTCTTTAAGGATGAGCCTGACGAGTCAATACCCCAAAGTTTAACTCCTCTAATAATAAATGGCATTACAGTCGTATTTATTTTATTTCCACCTGCATTTCCGCATGCCGCAACTATTCCACCAGGTTTTGTTTGAGCAAAAATTTTTGTTAATGCTGGGCCTCCAACAGTATCAACAACACCGTCCCAAATACCTTTTTCTAATAATTTGCTTTCACCCTCAAACTCTTTTCTATCTATAATATTTTTTGCACCTAAATCTTTTAGATAGTCTGTTTTATCTTTTTTTCCTGTAACAGCATGCACATCATAACCCATCTTAGATAATATCATTATAGCAATACTTCCAACGCCACCTGTTGCACCTGTTACTAGTACATCTTTAACTTTTGCACCAAGTAATAATTCCTCTTTTGCTTTTACTGCAAAAGAACATAGTAATGCTGTAAAACCAGCTGTACCTAACATCATTGATTTTTTGTTGTCTAAATCTTTAGGCATTTTAACTAAAAAATTAGAGTCAACTTTTGCGTATTGTGAAAACCCACCAAAATAACTTTCACCTACTCTAAATCCAGTTAAAATTACATTGTCATCTTTTTTAAATTTATCGTCAGCACTTTCCACGACAATTCCCGAAAAATCTATGCCAGGAACAAAGGGGAATTTCCTTACTATTCTTCCCCCATCCTTTAGTATCATGGCATCTTTGTAGTTAAGGCTGGAATAATCTACCTTCACTAAAACATTTCCGTCTTTAAGAGTTTCTTTATCTATCTCTTTTACTTCGCGAGTAAATTTTTCATTTTGATTATCAATAACAATTGCTTTGAATTTCATAGAAAACTATATGATCTTACATGTGACAAATTAATATGACAAATATTTTCTTTTAAGCGTATTATTTTTAATGAAGAAATTACCGTATTATATAAGATTAGG
>CACNVM010000030.1 GCA_902623915.1 uncultured Pelagibacteraceae bacterium
AGTTGTAGTGCAGCTTTCAAAAGTAATCTTTTAGTACATCAGATAGAAACAGTAAAAAATTTTGAATCAGTGCCCTCTAGAACAAGAGACTATATCTACATTAAATAAAGTGATATTAATTCAAATATCACATGCCCAAAAAAAAAAGTTTAAAAAAAATTAAAAAGAAATATAGAAAAATCAATAAAAAAAGAATTTTCGCGAATAAAAGAAAGAAAATACGAAAAAAGAGACGTAAACATATAAAAAAATCTCGATCAAATAAGATTTCTTCAAAAAAGTTTAATCTTAAAAATTTTTTAACATTACCAAAAGTTCAAATTAAATTTAATTTTAAAGACTTTTTAAAAATGATGGTTTCTCCTATCACCAATAGAATTGCCATTTATAAAAAAAATAAAGTAAGACAGGAATTAAAAAAGGTTAGGGATATTGAAAAACAAAGAAAAATACAATCCTCTTTAAGGAAGGAGCTTCTTAAAAAAGAAATAAAAGAAGAAAAAGAATTAGCTAAAAAAAGAGCTCTAGAGTTAAAAACTTTTATAAGAGAAGAGCAAAAAAATATCAGAGAAAAGGAAAAACAAAAACAAATTAAATTTTTAGATGAAGTCAAGCTTGAAAAAACTTTAGAGAAGTTTAGGGCTAGAGAGTTAGAAGAGCTGAAGGCAATCGAAAAATATAGCTTAAATATTGAAAAAGAAGATTACAAAGCTTTTCAAGATCGTATTGATAAAGTTCGTCAAAAATACAAAGCCCTTAGAAATGAAAGATTAAGAAAACGTGTTGAAGAACTTGGCGTCACCTTATCAGATCAAGCAACAGTAGAGGAAATTAGAGCAAAGGAAAAAGCTTACCTAGCTCAAAGAGAGTTAATAGAAACAAGCTTAGAAAGTTATACTCGCTCTGCAACCAGTCTGGTATATCAAATAAATAAGAAATATTTGCCAAAGAACGCAGATCTTTTGAGAGTTATAAATTTAGTTTACGAGCAATCAGAAATAATTATTAGGGAAGATCAAGAGCAAAACGAAAATTTTTTAATACTAATCTACGTTAAAGATCAGGACGATAAACAAGAAATTATAGTTGAGGATAAAATTAAGAATGAGACTAGGGAATATAATCGAAATGCTATATTTAAATTTGGAGATGATTTAACTGATAGTCTTATACTTTATTTAGAGAGAATGAGAGAAAACTTTAAAAAAGCTAGTTAATGAGATCATCTAATTTTTTAATCTCACCAATTTTAAATATAATTGCATCCTCTTTCTTGTAACCATTTTTTTCGGCATTTGCTTTAAATCTAACTGGAGGTTCCCAAATAGGTTCTAAACTTAAAATTGCTGTACCCCAATGCATTCCTATAACCTTTTTAACTTTTAAATCTTTCATTAAAGACAAAAGTTCTTCAGGGTTTGCATGGGCAGTAGATTTGTCTTTGACTGGAACAATTGGATAGAAATTATAGGCGCCTAAATTTCCGAAACCCAAATCGATAGGACCAAATTTTTTTCCTAATTCTTTATAAAAAGGTGCAGGACCAGTATCGCATGCAAAAAAAATTTTCTTATCTTTATATTCGATTAAAAAACTTCCCCAAAGACTTCTATTTGTATTTCCATCTCCCCAAATCCACCTCTTAGACCAATGTTGGCTTGGAAGCATTGTCACTGTGATTTCATCGTTAATTTTAATTTTATCGAACCAATCCATTTCTTTAACAGTATCTTTTTTATAGCCATTCCTTGTAAAATATTTTCCAAGTTTTAGAGGTGCAAGGACTTTAGCGTTCTTATAAGGAAAGTTTTTTATAGTACGAATACTCATGTGATCGTAATGATTGTGAGTTAGTAAAAATAAATTTATTTTAGGAAGTTCTTTAAGAGTTAATGGAGATTCTATAAATTTTTTGGGACCAAATATCATAGGCCCATAATTTTTTTCAAAAACAGGATCAGTAATAATTGTAGTATCTCCAAGCTTAATTATAAAGCTCGCGTGGTCAAGCCACATCACGTAAGAATCAGATTTGTGTTTTTCAAGGTTTTTTAAAACTATTTGTTTATCTATTACATGTTCAGGTGGAT